>QZKR01000166.1 GCA_003598065.1 Myxococcales bacterium
GCGCAAGCTCGGCATTCCGGTGGTCGCGGTGATCGATTCCAACAGCGATCCCGAGGGCATCACCCATCCGGTTCCCGGCAACGACGACGCGCTGCGCGCCGTGACCCTTTATTGCGACCTGATGGTTGGCTCGGTTCTCGACGGCATCCAGGCGGAACTGACCACTTCCGGGAAAAACAAGGATGTCGGCGCCATGGAAACGCCGCCGGCCGAAGCCTTGCCCGCCGAGGCCGCGCCGGAAACCCCGGCGGCGCCAAGCGCCTGAGCGGAGCCCGCGATCATGGCCGAAATCTCCGCCGCTCTCGTTAAGGAACTGCGCGAAAAAACCGGCGCGGGAATGATGGATTGCAAGAAGGCGCTCGCCGAAGCCGGCGGCAATCTCGAAGCCGCCGTCGACTGGCTGCGCAAGAAGGGCCTGGCCGCCGCCGCCAAAAAGGCGGGCCGCGTCGCCGCCGAAGGCCTGGTCGCGTTGGCGGTCGAAAGCGGGCGCGGCGCCCTGGTCGAGGTCAACAGCGAGACCGATTTCGTCGCCCGCAACGAAACCTTCCAATCCTTCGCCGCCAACGTCGCCAAGCTCGCCCTCAAGTCCGGCGGCGATCTGGAACGACTCAAGGCCGCCGCCTATCCCGGCACCGGGCGCACCGTCGCCGACGAATTGACCCACATGATCTCGACCATCGGGGAGAACATGAATCTCCGCCGGGTCGCGATCCTGGAAGCGCCGCGCGGCATGGTCGGTTCCTACATTCACAACGCCGTCGCGCCGGGTCTCGGCAAGATCGGCGTGCTGGTCGCGATCGAGTCCGCCGCCGCGGCGGACAAGCTCGAGGGCATCGCCAAGCAACTCGCCATGCACGTCGCCGCCGCCAATCCCCAAGCCGTGAGCCGGGAAGGGCTGGACGCGGCGGCGGTCGAGCGCGAACGCGCCGTGCTGGCCGATCAGGCGCGCGCCTCGGGCAAGCCCGAGGACATCATCGCCAAGATGGTCGAAGGTCGCCTGCGCAAGTATTACGAGGAGGTCTGCCTGGTCGACCAAATGTTCGTCATCGACGGCGAAAGCCGGGTCGCCCAGGCGATCGAGCGGGCGGCCAAGGCCGCCGGCCAGCCGATCACGGTCAAGGGCTTCGCTCGATTCGCGTTGGGCGAGGGGATCGAGAGGGGCCAATCCGACTTCGCCGCCGAGGTGGCCGCCGCCGCGGGCCACTAACGGCCCGATTTCGGCGGTTTGCCGCCTCGCCAAAGCCCTACGCCCCATAAGCCGAAACCTTAAATTTACCAAGACCCTGCGGGAGTTCCTGGTATAAACTGGCGGAATACTTGGGATTCCCGCACCAGGGGCGCAAATCGGTCGCGATTTTGCCCCCCGGCGCGAAGGGTTTGCGCGTGGCCTAAACAGAAGAACGGGACGCCATGGCTAAAGCCGTCAAATACCGCCGCATCCTGCTCAAGTTGTCGGGCGAAGGCCTCATGGGTCGGCGCCCGCAGGGGTTCGATCCCAAACTGATGGCCCGGCTCGCGTCCGAGGTCGCCCGCCTCGTCAAATCGGGAACGCAAGTGGCCCTGGTCGTCGGCGGCGGCAACTTTTTTCGCGGCGCGCAGGGCGAGGAGCTGGGGATCGAGCGCGCCAACGCCGATTACATGGGGATGCTCGCCACCGTCATGAACGCGCTCGCTCTCCAGGCCGTGTTTCGCCGCGCCCGCTGCAAGGCGCGGGTGATGTCGGCGATCCCGATGAATCCGGTGTGCGAACCGTACACCCGTCGCCGCGCGCTCGCCCACCTGGAAGCGGGCGAGGTGGTGATCTTCGCCGCCGGCACCGGCAACCCGTTCTTCACCACCGACACGGCCGCCGCGCTGCGCGCGAGCGAGATGGGCTGCGATGCCCTGTTCAAGGGCACGCAGGTGGACGGCGTCTACAGCGCGGACCCGAAAAAGGTGCGCGGCGCCAAGCGCCATGATCGCCTCGGCTACGACGAAGTGCTCGCCGGCAACCTCAAGGTGATGGATGCCGCCGCGGTGGCGCTCGCGCGCGACAACCGCATCCCGATCGTCGTGTTCTCGATTCACAAGCCCGGAGCGCTGGCGCGCGTTCTCGCCGGCACCGAGCGTCACACCGTCGTCAACTGATCGTCGCCGCCCGAAGGAGCGCGCCATGACCTGGACCAACTTCAACACGATGAAGAACGACGCCAAGCACCGCATGGATGGAACGCTCGCCGTCCTGCACAAGGAATTTTCGGGCCTCCGGACCGGCCGCGCGTCCACCAGCCTCCTGGAGCCGGTCGTGGTCGACGCCTACGGCGGCAAGATGCCGATCAACCAGGTCGGCACCGTCGGCGTGCCCGAGCCGCGCCTGTTGACGGTGCAGGTGTGGGACCGCGGCCTGGTCAAATCGGTGGAAAAGGCGATCCGCGAGGCCAATCTCGGCCTCAATCCGCAATCGGACGGTCAGCTGGTGCGCATTCCGATCCCGGCGCTCACCGCCGAACGCCGCCAGGAACTGGCGAAGATCGCCGCCAAATACGCCGAGGAGGGCCGCGTCGCCGTCCGCAACGTCCGCCGCCACTGCATGGACGAACTGAAGAAGCTGGAAAAGGATCACAAGATTTCCGAGGACGAACACCGGGATTATACGACCCAGGTGCAGAAACTGACCGACGAATACATCAAGAAGATCGACGACACGCTCGCCCACAAGGACCAAGAGATCAAGCACGTCTGACCCATGGCCGACACTTCCCTCGAATCCTCGCGCCGCGGCCCCGTGCCCACGCACGTGGCCATCATCATGGACGGCAACGGCCGTTGGGCGCAGCGGCGCGGATTGCCGCGCACCGCCGGCCACCGGCGCGGCGCCGACGCGGCCCGTATCGCCGTGCGCGCGGCCGCGGCCCACGGCGTGCGCTACCTGACCCTCTACGGCTTCTCATCCGAGAATTGGAAACGTCCGGCGGACGAGGTGAATGAATTGATGGGTCTGCTGCGCTTCTACCTGCGCAGCGAGATCGCCGATCTGCACAAGGAAGGCATCCGGCTTCGCGTCATCGGCGACCGGTCGCGCCTGGCGCCCGACATCGTCAACCTGATCGAGGACGCCGAACGCCTGACCGCGAACAACGCGACGCTCACCCTTGTCATCGCCTTGAGCTACGGCAGCCGCGCCGAGATCGCGAACGCCGCCCGGCAGTTGGCCGAGGACGCCGTCGCCGGCCGCATCCGCCCCTACGAAATCGACGAGGCGACGCTCGCCGGCCGTTTGTTCACGGTCGGCGTGCCGGACCCCGATCTGCTGATCCGCACCAGCGGCGAACAGCGCATCAGCAATTTCCTGTTGTGGCAGTCGGCGTACACCGAGTTCGTGTTTCTCGACACGCTATGGCCCGATTTTTCCGAGGAAGACTTCGCGCGTGCGATCAAGGAGTATCATGGCCGCGACAGGCGTTATGGCGCTACCGGCGCTTAATTCCGGAAGCGGGGATATGTGGCCCCGGATTGCCTCGGCGGCGGTGCTCGCGCCGCTGGCGCTGGCGGTCGCGTATGCCGGATCGCCCGCGTTCGAGGCGGCGCTGATCGCCGTCGCCGGCCTGCTGGCGTGGGAATGGACGGGCTTGTGCGGAAGCCGCCGCGGCTCGCTCATGTACGCGCTGCTGACCCTCGTGGCCGCCGCCGCCGTTCTGTTTGTCGCGGCCGACGAACTCGGCTCCGCCGTTACCGCCGTTGTCGCGGGCACGCTCATTGCCGTCCTGCTCGAAGGCGACGACGCCGAAGGGCAGGACAGACGCGCATGGATGGCGCTCGGCGTGGTCTACATCGCCGTGCCGCTGGCCGCGCTCGAAGGACTGCGTCTCGCCCCGCACGGCCGCGAATTGGTCATTTGGCTGCTGGTTGTGGTGTGGGCTTCGGACACGGTCGCCTACATGTTCGGGCGCGCCTTCGGCGGGTTGAAACTCGCGCCCTCGATCAGTCCGAAAAAGACCTGGTCCGGATTGGGCGGCGCGGTGATCGGCGCGGCGGCGGCCGGAGGTCTTATTGCCCTGGCTCTCGGCGCCGACGACGCGGCCGACTTCGCGCTCATGGCCGCCCTGTTCGGTCTGGTCGGACAAGGGGGCGACCTGATGGAATCCGCCGTCAAGCGCCGTTTCGGCGTCAAGGACACCAGCCGTCTCATTCCCGGTCACGGCGGCTTGTTCGATCGTTTGGACGCGTTCCTGGCGGTCGTGGTTGTCGCCGCGGCGGCGCGCGCGCTCGGCTGGACGGGAGGGACGACATGGTGACGCCCGCGCCCCGGCTGGTGCCCGTCCCGAACGCCGATACCGCGCCGAAGCGGGTGACCATTCTCGGCTCGACCGGCTCGATCGGCCGCAACACGGTCGATTTGATTTCCCGCGCGCCCGAACGCTTCGCCGTCGAGGCGATCACCGGCAACCGCAACGTGGCGCTGCTCGCCGAACAGGCGCGTACCTTGCGCGCGCGCGTCGCCGTGGTCGCCGACCCGTCGCTCTACGGCCAATTGCGCGACGCGCTCGCCGGCAGCGACGTGCTGGCGGCGGCCGGTCCCGAGGCGGTGGCCGAGGCCGCCGCCCGTCCGGCCGAGTGGGTGATGGCGGCAATCGTCGGCGCGGCCGGATTGAAGCCGACCCTGGGCGCGATCCGACGCGGCGCGGTGGTCGCGCTCGCCAACAAGGAATGCCTGGTGTGCGCGGGCGATCTCATGGTCGCCGAGGTGCGCGCCCACAACGGCGCCCTGCTGCCGGTCGATTCCGAGCACAGCGCGATCTTCCAGGTGTTCGAATTCGAGCGCGCGGAGTCGGTCGAGCGCGTGGTGCTGACCGCCTCGGGCGGGCCGTTCCGCACCTGGACCAAGGAGCGCATGGCGGAGGCCACGCCCGAGCAGGCGGTGGCTCATCCCAACTGGAGCATGGGCGCGAAAATTTCGGTCGATTCCGCCACCATGATGAACAAGGGTTTGGAGACGATCGAGGCCTATCACCTGTTCCCGATCAAGAAGCATCAGCTCGACGTGGTGGTGCATCCGCAATCGGTGGTTCACAGCATGGTCGCCTACGCCGACGGATCGGTACTGGCCCAGATGGGCACGCCCGACATGCGCACGCCGATCGCGTTCGCGCTCGCCTGGCCGCGCCGCATGGCGGCGCCGGTCGAACGGCTCGATCTGGTGCGCGTCGGCGCGCTGACGTTCGAGGCGCCGGACGAGAATCGTTTTCCCGCGCTCCGGCTCGCGCGCGCGGCGCTCGCCGCCGGCGGCTCGGCGCCCGCGGCACTGAACGCCGCCAACGAAATCGCCGTCGCCGCGTTCCTCGACCGCGCCATCGGCTTCCTCGACATCGCCGCGGTGGTGGAGGATGCGCTGGCCCAGGTGCCGGCGTACCCGCTCGCCGACCTCGCCGCGGTTCACGACGCCGACGCCGAGGGCCGCCGCGCCGCCCGCGCCGCCGTGCGGCGCTTTATCGCCAGAAAAACGTGAACGGAACCGACGCTCCATGACCATTCTCGGATTCACTTGGTATTACGTGCTGACCTTCCTCGCCGTGCTGTCGGTGCTGATCTACGTGCACGAGTTCGGCCACTATTGGGTCGCGCGCCGGAACGGCGTCCGGGTCGAGGTCTTTTCCATCGGTTTCGGTACGGAACTGTGGGGCCGCGTCGACCGGCACGGCACGCGCTGGAAGGTGTGCGCGATTCCGCTCGGCGGCTACGTCAAGATGTTCGGCGAAATGATGCCGGGAGAGGGCGAGGTTGACGGCGAGGGCGCGCCCGAGCGCCCGTTGACGCCCGAGGAGAAGGCCGAATCCTTCACCCACAAGCGCCTCGGTCAGCGCACCGCCATCGTCGCCGCCGGACCGGTCGCCAACTTCCTGTTCGCCGTCTTTCTGTTCGCGGCCGTTTTTTCCGTGTTCGGCAATCCGGTTCCGCTCGCCGTGGTGGGCGAAGTGGTGCCCGGCACGCCGGCGGCCACGGCGGATATTCGTCCGGGGGACAAAATTCTCGCGATCGAGTCCGAAACCGTGACCACGTTCGAGGACGTGCGGCGCATCATCGGCGCGCATCCCGACGTGCCGGTGCGCCTCCGGATCGCGCGCGACAACGCCGAAATCGTCATCGTCGCCACGCCTCAGTCGGCGATCGGCGCCGACGCGAAGAACGGCGCCCGGGTCGGTCGCATCGGCATCAAGCCCGATGCGACCGAGGTCGCCTACGAGCGTCAAAACCCCTTGACCGCGTTGTGGATGGGGGCGGAACGAACCGTGTCGCTGACCGGCCAAATATTGTCTTATCTCGGCCAGATCGTCGCCGGGCGCCAGGACGCCCGCGACCTGGGCGGACCGCTCCGGATCGCCCAAATGTCCGGCGAGGTCGCCCAGGACGGCGGCTTGATCAGCCTGCTGCTGTTCACCGCCGTGCTGTCGGTCAACTTGGGGCTGATCAATCTGTTTCCGATCCCCATGCTCGACGGCGGGCATCTCCTGTTCTACGCCGCCGAGGCGCTGCGCGGCCGGCCCCTGTCGCCACGCGCGCAAGAATATGGTTTCCGCTTCGGGCTGGCCTTGGTACTTATGTTGACGGTGTTCGCGACCTGGAACGATTTGGTCAATCTCAAGGTCATCGAGTTCCTCCGACAATTGATCACATGAAGGGGTTGATCGACGCCATGCGCCGCCTGGCGCCCGCATTCGCGCTTCTGATCGCGCTCATCGCGCCGGGCGGATTCGCGCGCGCGCAGACGGGCGATCTCGTGCGCGAGATTCACGTCGAAGGCACCCAGCGCATCGAACCCGAGACGATCCGTTCCTACCTGACCTTCCAGCGCGGGGAGGCCTACGATCCGGCGCGCATCGACAGCTCGCTCAAGACGTTGTTCGCCACCGGCCTGTTCGCGGACGTGACCATCCGCCGCCAAGGGGGCAACGTGATCGTGGCCGTGGTCGAGAACCCGGTCGTCAACCGCATCGCCTTCGAGGGCAACAAGAAGCTGTCCGACGAGACCCTGACCTCGGAGACGACGCTGCGCCCGCGCAATATTTACACCCGCACCAAGATCCAGAACGACGTGCAGCGCATCCTCACGCTTTATCGACGCAACGGCCGTTTCGCCGCGACCGTCGAACCCAAGGTCATCCGCTTGCCGCAAAACCGCGTCGACGTGGTATTCGAGATCGACGAGGGCGCGCCGACCGCGGTGCAACGTATCCGCTTCGTCGGCAACAAGGAATTCGGCGACGGCAAGCTGCGCGACGTGATCCGCACCAAGGAAACCCGCTGGTTCCGGTTCCTGTCGTCGGACGACACCTACGATCCAGACCGTCTCACGCTGGATCGCGAACTCCTGCGCCAGTTCTATCTGAGCAAGGGATTTGCCGATTTCCGCGTCCTGTCGGCGATCGCCGAATTGACGCCCGACCGCAACGACTTCTTCATCACCTTCACCATCGACGAAGGCGCGCGTTACCGCTTCGGCAAGCTCGACATCGAAAGCGCTTTGCGCGGCGTGACGCCCGCGGATGTCGCCGACGCGATCGAAGTCGAAGAAGGCGATTGGTACAACGGCAAGGAACTGGAAACCGCCGTCGACAACCTGATCCTGCGCGTTTCGGGAATGGGGCACCCGTTCGTCGACGTCCGGCCGCGCATCGACCGCGATCGCGAGAAGCGCGTCATCAACGTCGCCTTCGAGATCGGCGAAGGGCCGCGCATGTTCGTCGAGCGCATCGAGATCGTCGGCAACGTCCGCACCCAGGACCGCGTCATCCGGCGCGAATTCCGCCTCGCCGAAGGCGACGCCTTCAACGCCGCCAAGCTCAAGCGCTCACGGCAACGCCTCAAGAATCTCAACTACTTCGAAAAGCTGAACGTCGAACAGATTCCCGGCAGCGCCCCGGACAAGACCATCCTCAAGGCCGAAGTCGAGGAGAAGTCGACCGGCTCGATCTCGCTCGGCGTCGGCTATTCGACCTCCAACGGAGCGCTGTCCGATGTCACGCTGCGCGAGCGCAACTTTCTCGGCCGCGGCCAAGACGTGCGCATCGGCGGCCGCGTCGCGCAGCGCGGCACCCAGATCGACTTCGGCTTCACCGAACCCGCGTTTCTCGACCGCGAACTGAGCGCGGGCTTCGATGCCTTCCATGTCACCCGCGATCTCCAGGACATCAGCGGCTACCGATTCAAATCGACTGGCGGCGGCGTGCGCTTCGGCTATCTCATCACCGAGCGCCTGAGCCAGGGTTGGCGCTACACGCTTCGCAGCGCCGAGTTGCATAATTTCCGAACCGGCATCTCGCCGCTGATTTTGGCCGAAGATACGAGCTTCGTATCGTCCGAAATCGGCCACACGCTTTCCTATGACCGCCTCGACAACATCGTCGACCCGACCAGCGGATATTTCATTCGCATGAACAACGACGTCGCGGGTCTCGGCGGCGACGTGTTCCATCTCCGCAACAAGCTGAGCGGCGGCAAGTATTTCCCGTTGGCGGACGAGTGGGTCCTGGGCCTGCGCGCGACCGGCGGTTACATCACCGGCTACAACGGCAAGACGGTCCGCATCAACGACCGCTTCCTGGTCGGCGGCGACGATATCCGGGGATTCCGTACCGGCGGCATCGGTCCGCGCGACAACACCGGCGATACGCTCGGCGGCGAATGGATGTACACGGGCACCGCCGAAGTCCTGTTCCCGCTCGGCTTGCCGCCTGAATTCGGCCTCAGGGGCAAAATGTTCACCGACATGGGCAGCGCCGGCAAGATCGACCCGACCAGCGCCACGGTCCGGGATACCGGCAGCTTGCGCGCCTCCGTCGGCGCCGGCCTCAACTGGGCATCGCCGTTCGGCCCGATCGGCATCGATTTCGGCATCCCGGTCCTCAAGGAAAGCTTTGACAAGACCGAACTCTTCCGCGTCAACTTCGGCACCAAGTTCTAGGAGATCGTATTCAAATGCATCGAAGGTTTATCGTTTTCGCGCTGCTGGCTTCCGCCGTCCTCGCCGGTCACGCCTTCGCGCAGCAATCCGCCCCGGCGGCCGAGCTGGCGCTTAAGATCGGCGTGATCGACATCGAACAGATCCGGCGCGAGGCGACGGCGGTCCAGGATGCCCGCAAACAGATCACCGGCTTCCACAATACGGTCCAGACGGAAATTCAGAAGGAAGAAAACGAACTGCGCCAGGCCAACCAGGAGTTGGCCCGCCAGCGGACCGTTCTCGCCCCCGAGGCTTTCAACGAGGAACGGCGCAAATTCGAGGGGCGCCTGGTCGAGGTCCAGCGCAAGGTGCAGGAGCGCCGCCAGGAACTCGACGACCTCCAGAACGACGTGATGCGCCGGATGAACGAGGCGATGGCCGAAGTGGTCATCGAAATCGCCCAGGAACAAGGATACTCCCTGATCCTGCGCCTCGATCAGGCGGTGTTCGCGGCCGAGCCGTATCTCATCACTAAGACGGTGCTGGAACGGCTCAACAAGAAGCTTCCGTCCATCAAGATCGCCGAACCGGCGAGCTTCAAAGGCGCGACCAAGGCCAAGGGACCGGCCAAGGCCAAGTCCGAGCCGGCGAAGAAAAAGCAATAGCCTCGGCATGGCCGACCCGCGTTTTTTCGCCGCCGCCGGACCTTTCACGCTTCGGGAACTGGCGACGATCGCGGGCGCGGAAATCGCGAACGGCGACGAGGCGCGCCGCTTTGTCGACGTCGCGCCGCTCGGGGCGGCCGGGCCGGAGGACGTCAGCTTCCTCGACAATCGGCGCTACCTCGACGCCTTCCGGCAAAGCCGCGCCGGCGCCTGCCTGGTCGCGCCCGACGCGGTCAAGGCGGCGCCGTCGGGCATGAACCTCCTGATCGCCAAGGACCCGTATCGCGCCTACGCCAAGGTCGCGGCCGCGTTCCATCCTCCGCGCGCGTTCGAACCCGGCATCCACCCCGCCGCCCACATCGGCAAGGATGCGCGGATCGGCGAGGGCTGTCGGATCGAGGCCGGCGCGGCGATCGGCGCGCGCGCCGACATCGGCCGGCGCTGCCATATCGCCGCCAATGCCGTGATCGGGGAAGGCGTGGCGATCGGCGACGACGGCTGGATCGGTCCCGGTGTATCCATTTCGCACGCGGTTCTCGGCCGGCGCGCGATCGTTCACGGCGGCGCCCGCATCGGCCAGGACGGATTCGGGTTCGCCCTCGGCCCGCAGGGCCACCTCAAGGTGCCGCAGCTCGGGCGCGTCGTGATCGGCGACGACGTGGAAATCGGCGCCAACACCACCATCGACCGCGGCGCCGGACCCGACACGGTTGTCGGCGACGGCACCAAGATCGATAATCTCGTCCAGATCGCCCATAATGTCCGCATCGGGCGCGGGTGCGTCATCGTCGCCCAGGTCGGGATTTCCGGCAGCACCCGGATCGGCGATTTCGTCATGCTCGGCGGTCAGGCCGGCCTGACCGGGCATCTCGAAATCGGCGACGGCGCCAAGGTCGCGGCCCAGGCCGGGGTCATGCGCGACATCGAGCCGGGCGTCACCGTCGGCGGCTCGCCCGCCGTGCCGCAGCGGCAATGGCTCAAGGGCGTCGCCCTGATCGAGCGGATGACGCGCAAGGACTGACGCCAGGAGAGACCGAGCATGAACGAACAATCCACCGCCGCCGGAACGGTCATCGACATCAACCGCATCATGCGGCTGATCCCGCACCGCTATCCGTTCCTGCTGATCGACAAGGTTACCGACCTGGTCCCCGACGTCAGCGCCACCGGCGTCAAGAACGTCACCTACAACGAGCCGTTCTTTCAGGGGCATTTTCCCGGCCACCCGATCATGCCCGGCGTGATGATCATCGAGGCCATGGCCCAGACCGCGGCGGTGATGGTGATGGAAACCCTGAAACGCACCGCCGACCAGGGCATCGTCGTCTACTTCATGTCGGTCGACGAGGCGCGCTTCCGCAAGCCGGTGGTGCCCGGCGACACGCTCCATATCCATGTCGCCAAGCGCCAGCATCGCGGCGCCGTCTGGAAATTCGAGGGCCAGGCCAAGGTCGGCGACGTATTGAACGCCGAAGCCGTGTTCACCGCCATGATCGTGGAGCCGAAATGACCGACATTCATCCCACCGCCGTCGTCGACGGCAAGGCCCGCCTCGGCAAGGGCGTGGCGATCGGCCCTTACTGCTGCGTCGGCCCCGACGTGGAATTGAAGGACAACGTCCGCCTCATATCGCACGCGGTGGTCGCGGGCCTGACCACGGTCGGCGAGGGCAGCGTCATCTATCCCTTCGCTTCCATCGGCCATCCGCCCCAGGATCTGAAGTACAAGGGCGAAAAATCGCGCCTGGCCGTCGGCCGGCGCAACGTGATCCGCGAGCACGTCACCATGAATCCCGGCACCGAGGGCGGCGGCATGCTGACCCAGACCGGGGACGACTGCCTGTTCATGGTCGGCGCCCACGTCGCGCACGATTGCCGGATCGGCGACCACGTCATCCTGGTCAACAACGCCACCCTCGCCGGACATGTCCACGTCGAGGACTGGGCGATCCTGGGAGGGCTTTCGGCGGTGCACCAGTTCGTGCGCATCGGCAAGCACGCCATGGTCGGCGGCATGTCGGGCGTCGAGAACGACGTCATTCCCTACGGCTCGGTCACCGGCAATCGCGCCCGCCTGCAGGGCCTCAACATCGTCGGGCTCAAGCGGCGCAACATCTCGCGCGACACCATCCACGCGCTGCGCAATGCCTACCGGCTGCTGTTCGCCCAGGAGGGCACCATGGCCGAGCGGCTCGCCGACGTCGCCGAAATGTTCCACGACAACGAGCCGGTCATGGACATCGTCAAGTTCATCCAGGCGGATTCCTCGCGCGCGATCTGCCACCCGGCTCTCGACGACGCGGCGTGAGGGGGAAGCGGTGGCCGCGCGCCTCGGCATCGTCGCCGGCGGCGGGACTCTGCCCAGGCGCCTGATCGATTCCTGCCGCGCGTCCGACCGGCCGTTTTTCGTCGTCGCCCTCGAAGGCCAGGCCGATCCGACGGCCGTCGCCGACGCGCCGCACGCCTGGGTCCGGCTCGGCGCCGCGGGCGAGGCGATCGCGCGGCTGCGCGCCGAAGGATGCGCCGAACTGGTGTTCGCGGGCTCGGTGCGCCGGCCCTCGCTCGCCGATCTTCGCCCCGACGGATGGACCGCCTGGTTTCTCGCCCGCACCGGCGCGTTCGCGCTCGGCGACGACGGGCTGCTCGCGGCGCTCGCGGGCGCCCTCGAACGGGAGGAGGGGTTTCGCGTCGTCGCGCCCGAAACCATCGTCCCCGAATTGCTCGCGCGCGAAGGCGCCTACGGCCGCCTCGCGCCCGCGCCCGAGGATCACGCCGACGTCGCCGCCGCGATCGCCGCCGCCCTCGACCTCGGCGCGCGCGACCAGGGCCAGGCGGCGGTCGCGCGCGACGGTTACGCCGTCGCCCTCGAACACGCGGACGGCACCGACGCCATGCTGGCAAGGCTCGCCGAAGAGCCGTCGCCAAGTCCGCCCAAGGGGGTCCTGGCGAAGGTCAAGAAGCCCGGCCAGGAAGCGCGCATCGATCTGCCGGCCATCGGACCGGAAACCGTGCGCCTCGCGGCCCGCGCGGGCTTGCGCGGCATCGTCGTCGAGGCGGGCGGCGCCCTGGTCGTGGAGCCGGACGAACTCGCCCGCGCCGCCGACGAAAGCGGACTCTTCGTCGCCGGAGTGCGCCTCCCGCACCCGCCGGCGCACCCGATGCGGCCGCCGGCGACGGAAGGCCCGCTGATCTTTCTGGTCGCGGGCGAGCCGTCGGGCGACGCCCTCGGCGCGCGCCTGATGGCCGCGCTCAAGACCAGGACCGGCAACCGCGTCCGTTTCGTCGGCGTCGGCGGGGAAAAAATGTCGGCCGAGGGCCTGGTCAGCCTCTTTCCCATGCGCGAGATTGCGGTGATGGGCTTGTTCGAGGTTCTGCCGCGGATACCCAACATCCTCGCCCGCATCGACGAAACCGTCGAGCGCGCCGAGCATTACAATCCCGACGCGGTCGTCACCATCGATTCGCCCGATTTCAACTTCCGCGTCGCCCGGCGCCTTAAGGGCCTCGGCTTTCCGCGCATTCATTACGTCGCGCCGACCGTGTGGGCGTGGCGCCCGGGACGCGCGCGGAAGATCGCGCGGTTCCTCGACCGCCTGATCGCGTTGTTGCCGTTCGAGCCGCCCTATTTCGAGCGCGAAGGGCTGGCCTGCGCCTTCGTCGGCCATCCGGTTTTGGAAAGCGGAGCGGGAGCGGGCGACGGCCCGGGATTCCGCGCGCGCCACAATATTCCGCCCGACGCGCGGGTGCTGTGCGTGCTGCCGGGAAGCCGCCGATCCGAGGTCCGCGCCTTGCTCGCGCCGCTCGGCGTCGCGGTCCGCCGCGTCGCCCGCGACGTGGCGGGCCTGCGCGTGATCGTGCCGACCCTTTCGGCGGTCGCCGACGACGTGCGCACGGCCACCGCCGCGTGGCCGGGGATCCTGGTCGTCGAGGGCGAAAAGGAGAAGTACGACGCGTTCGCCGTCGCCGACGCCGCGCTCGCGGCGT
>QZKR01000050.1 GCA_003598065.1 Myxococcales bacterium
GAAAAACGCTGATCAGCCCGTCGTTGACGGCGACGTTGCTGAGATTCAGCGTTCCGCCGACCTGCGAGCCGCCCGTCGCGGCCGTCCATAGCGTCACGGCCGCGCTTTGCGGCGCGGCGTCGTAGCCGCAGCCGGATTCGAAAACACGGCCCGAATAGGCCAACTCCAGCGGTGCGGAATCGGCCCAAGCCAAAGTTGATAGGATTGTCATGACAACCACAATGGTTGCCATCCCTCCGAAACGGTTCGGATTCATGGCAATCTCCCGCAGGTTCTTCATCAACCTGCCGCTCTGGTTTGGTACAGTCTTACCCCGTCTTTTACTGTATATAATGGTAAAAGAGCTTGCAAGCAAAATTTTCGACTGGCTTGTCAACAACTTAGGGCGATGCCGCACGCCACGCCAAGGAAGACATGTTGTTGGCTTGCTAATTTCCTCCGGCTTCGCTTAGGATAGGCGCGTCATAAAACCCTGAGTCGATGACAGGCGGTGGTCATGACGCGGACAATGGGTCTTTTTTTGTTGGCGGCGTGTCTGGCGCTAACCTTATCCGGCTGCGAAGGAAAATCTAAAGCCAAAGACAAACAGGAGGCGGCCGAAAAACCTGTTCCTGTGCAAGTCGTCGCGCTGGCGAGAGAAACGGTCGCGCCGACAATCGAAGCCAGCGGCGTGGTCGCCAGCGACAGGGACGTGATCGTGCTCTCCGAAACCTCCGGCCGGGTGGTCGAGGACAAACTGGATCTCGGCTCGCGCGTCGGCAAAGGGGAGACGCTCGTCGCCGCCGATCCAGAACCCTACCAGATTCAAGTGCGTCAGGCCGAAGCCTCCCTCGCCCAGGCGAAATCCGCCTTCGAGCAGGCAAAATCGTCCCACATCCGGGCCGAGGCGCTGCACCGGTCCGACAACCTTTCCGAGTCGCAGTATGACGACGCGCGCTTCGCGTTCGACCACGCCCGGGCGGCGATGCAAGTCGCCGAGGCGGCTCTGGCCACCGCCCGGCGGGCTTTGCGCACTTCCGCCGTGCGCGCGCCGTTTTCCGGCGTCGTGGCTCAGAAACTTGTCAGGCTCGGGGATACGCTCGGTCCGGGAACGCCCGTAGCGGCGCTTGTAGACGACACGGCGCTGAAAGTCGTCTGCGGCGTCGGCGAAGATGATGTGGCGGGAGTAAAGTCGGGCATGAAAGCGGTCGTCCGGGTGCAGACGCTTAGTTCCGAACCGCTGCCGGCGACCGTGACGGCGACGGGGCTCAAGGCCCTCAAGCCGACGATGACTTACCCGGTCGAGTTGACGCTTGACAGCCGGCCGGAGGGCCTGCGCGTGGGGATGGTGGCGCGCGTCGAACTGCCGGTGGGCGAAGCCCAAACGGGGATCATCGTGCCGCTGGAGGTGATAGTCGTCAGGTTCGACCGCCGTTACGCCTACGTGGTGGAGAACGGCGTCGCCAGGGAAAAACGGGTGTCGCTCGGCATGAAAGTGGGCAACCGGGTCTTTGTCGCCGAGGGGCTCTCCGAGGGGGAATCTCTCGTCGTCAGCGGCCAGGCCAACTTGAAGGACGGCGCCGCCGTGACCGTCGTGGAGTAGGCGATGTCCCTGCCGCGCTTTTTCGTCCGCCAGACAGTCCTGGTCAACATGCTCATGGTGGCCGTGTTCGTGGCGGGCATTTTCGCCCTGGGCGGCATGGCCGTGGAGCAGAATCCCTCCATCGACCTGGACGCGGTGGTGATCGTCGTCAACTACCCCGGCGCCTCGCCGGAGGACGTGGAAAAGCTCATCACCCTCCCCATCGAGGATCGCATCGCCACCCTGCCCGACATCGACTACATCATCGGCGCCTCCTACGAGGGCCGGGCGAGTTTTTACGTCCAGTACGAGGCGGACATCGACAACTTCGACCAGGCCGTGCTCGATTTGAAATCGGAAGTGGACAAGGCCAAGCCGGAAATCCCCAAGGACGCGGCCGACAGCATCTGGTTCATCAAGATCGCCACCGACGAAGTGTGGCCGGTGATGGGCATCGTGCTGGGCGGGGAATATTCCACCGACGGCCTCAACGACATCGCCGAGGCTTTGAAGGAAGAACTGCTCGACGTCGAGGACGTGGGCTCGATCCAGATCTACGGCGTGAAAAACCGCGAAATCTGGGTCGAGGCCGACCGCGCCAGGCTCGACGCCTACAGTCTGGCGATCTCCGACATCACCGCCGCCGTCCAGGCCGCCAACATCAACCTTCCCGCCGGCCGCGTGGAGATGGGGCGCGAGGAATTTCTCGTCCGGCCGATGGGCGAGATCGGCGACCCCGGCGAGATCGGCCGCGTCGTTCTGCGCGGTTCGCTCGACGGCTCGTCGGTCCGCGTCGGCGACGTGGCGGAAGTGCGCGACACCTTCGAACGGGACGAAATCCAAAGCCGCCTCAACGGCAAACCGTCGGTGTCCGTGCGCGTGTTCATGAAGCGGGGCGGCTCCGTCGTGGACATCGTCGATGAGGCGCGCGAGATCGTCGATCGCTTCCAGAGGCAAATCCCCGACGTCGATCTTTCCATCCGCCACGACGCCTCGAAGGACGTGCGCGAAAGCGTCAACGTCCTCACCACCAACGCCCTGACCGGCGTGGCGCTCGTGACCCTCCTGCTCACGTTCACGATGGGCTGGCGGGCGGCGGTTCTCGCCGCTCTCGGCATCCCCTTCGCCTTCCTCACGGCCTTCATTTTCCTTTACGCCACGGGCGGAACGATCAACACGCTGTCGCTTTTCGCCTTCATCCTCGTCTCGGGCATGCTCGTTGACGACGCCATCATCATCATCGAGAACGTCTACGCCCACCTGGAGCAGGGAAAAAACCGCATCCAGGCGGCCATCGACGGAGCGGAGCAGGTGATGTGGCCCGTGTTTTCCGCGATCACGACGACGATCGCCGCTTTCCTGCCGCTGCTTCTGATGCAGGGCGTGATCGGCAAGTTTCTGGCCGTGCTGCCGGTCGTCGTTTCGCTGGCTCTGGCCGGCTCGCTGTTTCAGGCCTTGGTGGTGCTGCCCTCGCACCTCGCCGATTTCGCCAAACTGCCGGAGAAAAAAGAGCGCCTTTCGGACCGTTTCTTCTCCTGGCTGCTGCGGATCTACAAACGGGAGATCAATCGCCTGCTCGACCACAAATACCTCACGACCCTCGGCACGATGGCCGTTACGGTCGCCGCGACGGTCGTCGCCGCCAGCATCCTGCGCATCGAGTTGTTCCCCGAAGAGTCCTCCTCTTCCGAGCGACTGCTGGTGCGCCTGCCCATCGGCACCAAGCTGGAGGAGACGGACCGCGTGCTGATGGAGATCGAGCGCCGCATCGCCACCCTGCCGAAGCATGAGGTGGACGCCGTTTCGACCCTGGCCGGGCTCGTCGTCGAAAACCAGCAGTGGCTCCACAGTTCCGACGGCGGCATGGTGACGATCGACCTGGGCGACAAGGACGGCCGACGATCCAACGACGAAATCAAAGACAGCATCCGCGCCCTGATCGCCGACATTCCCGGCATCCGCAGCATCTATTTCGGCCGCAGCGACAGCGGCCCGCCGACCGGCTCGCCGGTCGAGTTGCGCGTGCGCGGAGAAAGCCTGGAACGGATGCGCGGGCTGGCGCAGGCGATCGTGGACGATCTCAAGTCCGTGAAGGGCGTCAGCGACGTGCAGATGGATTTCTCGGAAGGCAAAAAGGAACTGCGCTTCCTCCCCGACCGCGTCAAAATGTCGGCCTATGGGCTGACCATGACCCAACTCGCCGTCACCCTGCGCACCGCCGTGGAAGGCTGGGAGGCGACGAAATTCCGCGACGAGAAGGGAGACGAGGTGAAGGTGCTGGTCATGTACCGCGAGACCGACCGCGACGAGGTGGACGACCTGAAGCGCCTGACCGTCTCCACGCCCTTGGGCGTCTTCGTGCCGCTCTCCGAACTCGGCGAATTCGCGGTCGCTCCCGGCGCGGCGGCGATCGCCCGGCGCGACGGCAAACGCGCCATCACCGTCACGGCCAACGTCAACCAGACCGACATCAACTCCGACGAGGCGAACCGCTACGTGCGCGAAAAATACGCCGACTTCGCCGTGCGTTATCCGGGCTACAGTCTCGAATTCGGCGGGCAGGCGGAGGAGCAGCAGGAGAGCTTCCAGTCGCTCGTCAAGGCGTTCATCGTGGCGCTGATCCTGATCTACCTCATTCTGGGCACGCAGTTCCACTCCTTCGTGCAGCCGCTGATCGTCATGCTCACCGTGCCTTTCTCCATCCTGGGCGTGGCGATCGGCCTGATCGTCAGCCAGCTGACGTTCTCCCTGGTCGCCGGCATCTCCGTCGTGGCCCTGGCCGGCGTGGTGGTCAACGACTCGCTGGTTCTTGTGGACTTCATCAACAAGGCGCGGGCGGCGGGCAAGACGCGGCGCGAGGCGCTGGTCATGTCGGGCATGCGCCGCATGCGGCCGATCCTGCTGACAACGATCACCACCATCTGCGGTCTGCTGCCCTTGGCCCTGGGCTTCGGCGGCGAAAGCGTCACCTGGCAGCCGATGGCGATCGGCATCTGCTGGGGCATCGCCTTCGCCACTTTCCTCACGCTGTTCGTCATCCCTGCCTTTTATTCGATTTTCGACGATTGGACGAACGCGATGCGCCGCTGGTTCGGCCGCCAATCCACCGATCGGGAGTTGGCGGAGCACGCCGCCGAATTGCGCGACGACACGGTGCTGAGGGAATTGTAAGCAGCTGCCCGCTGCGCCGCTGTGCAAACCCCTTGTGCCGCCGCCGCGGCTAACATACACTCCGGGCAGGCGGCGATGGCGAAAACGGATCCATGAATTCTTCCAACGAGACGATATTCATCAACGTCGAATCCGCTCGGTCGGAAACCGAGTTGGCCGACCGAATTCGGCAGGCGTTGCAGGACGCAGGTCCGTCCGAATCGCATCTGCGCTTCGATCTTTTCTCCTCCTCGGGCGTCGCCCGCTTGATTCGCGCCTTGAACGCCCTCCGTCCGCCCTCGAACGTCCGTCTTTCCGCCCTGCTCGCCGCCGAGCTGTTCGCGGACGCGCGCATCCGGCGCGGCCTGGAACTGGTGGGCGTCGCGGAGTTGCGCGAGCTGCGCTCGGGCGGCGCGAAGGCCGCGGCGTCCTGCTCCACGCCGGTCGATGGCTTCCCGGAAGATCTGATCTCTCTCCACAACTGGGAGCTTGGAGCAAGCGGCGCCAGCGAAGCCGTGCTGCGCATCACCTACCGCTGCAACGCCCGCTGCCCGTTCTGCTGGGTGGGGAACGAAAAAGCGGAACCCGCCGCCGAGACCATCGACGCGGCGCTGGCGGCGCTGGCCGGTCTCCAGGTAAAAGAATTGTCCTTTTCGGGCGGCGAGCCGATGCTGAACCCCGACCTTGCGCGCTGGGTCGCCCGCGCCAGGGAACTGGGCATCCCGCGCGTCATTCTGCAAACGAACGGCTCGCTCCTCGCGTCCGCTACCAGGCTGCGCGCCTTGCGCCTGGCGGGGCTGGACATGCTGCTTTTGGCCGTACACGCGGCGGAGGCGGAAAGCGGCCGGCGGGCTTTCGGCGGCCTTTTGGATGGCGAGACGCCCTGGAACGCCCTGGACACGGCATTGGCGGAAGGGCTGGCCGTGGTGGCGAATACGGTTTTCTACGCGGAAAACGTCTCCCAGCTTCTCCCCATCGCCGCACGGCTTTTGGAAACCGCGCGACGCCATGGCCGCGACCTGTATTGGAATATCTCCTCGGCCGCCCCCATGGGCGCTACCGAGCAGGCTTACCGAAGCCTTGCGCCGCGTCTGGAAGACCTGCGCCGGGTGCTGCCCGAAGCGATCCGTCTTTTGCACGATTCGCCTGTCCGGATTCGCGGCTTTGAATCCGCCTGCGGATTGCCGTTGTGTGTATTGGGGGATGCTATTGGCCTGCTGGAAGATCTTCCCAGCCATCCGGAGCTTGGCGACGACTTTTTCCACCCGCCCGTCTGCGACGGCTGCTCCATGCGCTCGCATTGCTTCGGTCTGCGCCGCCGCTATGCGGAGCTTTTCGGCGCGGACGAACTGCGCCCCTACCCCGAAAATCCCCGGGGCTGACCACGCGTCAAACCGTTTCCTACCTCATTCAAAATTCACGTTCAACGTATACGGCCCCTTGAGGACGTTGCCGCTTCCATCCACCCAGGTATCGACGATGATGAGATAGCGGCCCGGCCATACCTCCTCGTCAAGGACGGTGTGCGCCCGGGCGCGGCAGGCGTCCATGTCGTCGCCCTCCAGCAGGTGGATGTCGGGGTCCACGTTCACCTCATCCTCGACGCTCACCTCGACATGCAGCGTCCCCGTCCGGCGGATGTTGAGGACGTACACCACCTCCGGGCCGTTCTCGTTCTGCTCCGCGCAGTTGTAGCTGTGATACCAGTTCTCGTGCGAAGCCGACGTGTCGCCGCGATGCGTGAAGGGGAAGCTGCGGATGGCGATGGGGCAGGCGTGCGCGCCGTCCTCGCCGGCGCAGGGCGTCCAGGCGTCGGCGGGGATGTCGCGCGTATCGAGCAGGTAGTAATCCACCGGATCACCCTCTTGGGTCCAAGCGTTGGTGATGAATTGGATCCAGTTGGAGATGCCGGGGATCACCTGACAGCCGGCGGACCAGGAATCCACCACCGCCGCGCCGAGCGGATAATCCACCGAGCCCATGTGGATGTTGTGGGCGCTGCCCTCGCGGTAGTGGTCCTCCTCGTCGAAGGGCTCCAGCCAGCCGTTGCGGTCGCTGTCCCAATGGCCGTTGCCGTTGGCGTCGTCGCGGACGATGTAGTTCCACTCCTGGACGGCCAGGGCGTTGTAGCCGCGGTGCCAGCCGTCCGCGTAGGCGTAGCGGCGGTTCGGATACAGGGATGAGGAGGAGTGATAGCCGAAATCGACCGCGCCGGTGTCGGTGTTGACGGGAAATTCGAGCACGCGCTTCGCGCCGCCCGCCTCGCGCCAGAGCAGGACGAGCGTATCGTTGAAGCGGTCGGGAAGGTTGCCGTGCCATTCGAAGGTCCCCGGATAAGCGCCCCGCAGGCCGACGACCGTCCGCTGTCCGGGCGTGGCGTCGATCTCGTACCAGAGCGTTTTCGCCACCAGTCGCGCGTAAAGGTCGTAAGCCTGCGCTTCGCCCAGCCATTCCGAATCGCCGGGGGTCTCGTAGCAGCGCGTCGCGCCTTCCCATTCCTCGGCGCGCTCGAACAGCGGCATCGTGTCGGAGTAGTCGGGGATCACGAGGTCGGCGCGGCTGCGCCCCAGACCGGGAAGCGAAAAATAGCCGGGAGGCGCGGGCTCGGCATGGGCGATAACATCCGTACCGCCGATTGGCGGCGTGGGGCGGTTTGCCCGGAGCAACGGCGGGCCGGTCTGCGCCGCATCGTAACGGAAGTCGTAATCGAAGCCGCAGTTTACGGGAGGCAGGTCATCGTCGCCGTCCAACGTTTCGTCCCCGTCCTCGGGAAAATCGCCATCCACCGGCAGATCGCCGTCTGAAGAAAGATCGCCGTCGGAAAGCGCATCCCCATCTTCGGCCAAGTCGCCTTCCTCCACCGCATCGCCATCCGGCACGTCGTCGCCATCGGCGGGCTTGTCGCCGTCGGGGAACGGCGCATCGGTCTCATCCCCATCGGCGGGAGAGAAATCCTCTTCGCTATCGTCGCCGTCGGCAGGAAGCTGGCTGTCGCCGTCGAGGTGGAAAAGCGGCGGATTGCTTTCCTCTTCCGCTCCGCCGCAGCCGGCAAAGATGAAAACGGTCAACAGAAGCACGTCCAGACGGAAACATCCGACGCCGCGCCGCATAATCATTCCTTCGCCTTTCGGGACAAATTGTGAAGCACGCCCAGTATGGCACAGCGCCGGCCTTTTGACCAGTCACGTCGATCGTTATGCGCCGGAAAGCGTACAAGTTTCAAACGGATGGCTGTTTTTGGGGAATATGGTTTTTTCGTGACAAGCCTGGATGTCTATGCAATGATGCGGCGATTTGCGGGAGGGCCCGCGCCACGGGAGTACGATGCGGAACGGGCGGTTTCTCATCACTGCTATATTTTGCCTAGCCTTTCTCGCCAATGCGGTGGAAGGGATGAGTACAACTGCGTCCGCCGCCGAGCCGGCAAGAACGGCGCAAAATGTCGCCATAGAGGCTGCTCCCAAAGCGGAGACTCCCGCCGAAACCTCCGACGAAGAAGGATGGGGCAACGGCTGGAACGACGACTCCTGGCTCGAGGAAGACGTCGAAGATCCTTCCGTTCCCGATTCCGAAAAATACACCCTGGAGCGTTGCATCTCCCTGGCTCTGGCCAACAACCTCGAACTGAAAGCCGCCGACTGGGAGATCGAATACTCCGAGGCCCGGGCCAATGAGGCCTGGTGGGCCTGGTTCCCGCGCATCACGATCCGCTCCATCCTCGCCCCCGCGCCCGACTACAACCCGCCGCCGTTTTCCGATCCAGCCGGATTTCTTGGCTACGACGCGGCGGACTGGGCCTTCGAGGGCATCGTCTGGGGCAACGAGATCAGCCTTTTAGCGCCGATATTCACCTTCGGAAAAATATCCTCCGTGCGCGAGATGGGCGCGCTCGGCCGGAAAGCGGGACTGGAGAAGCGGCGCGTGACGCGCTCGAAAATCGTCTACGACATCAAGCGCACTTATTACACTCTGCAGCTCGTCGAGCGGATGATCGCCGCTTTCGACGAAGGCATGGAATACCTCAACGGGGCGGAGAAAAAGCTGGAGGAACTGCTGGCCTCAGGGTCGGAATCGGTGACGGAGTTCGACCGCTACAAATTCGAGGTCGTCCGCGCCGAAATGCTCGCCCGCATCGAGGAGGCCTACAAAAACCGCAAGGTGCTGACACGCGCCCTGTTGACGATGATGAACCTGCCTCTGGACACGTCTTTCCACCTCAAGCGGCGTTTCCTGCCCCGGCCGACGGAGGTTGCGGAACTGCTCGACCTGGCCGCCCGGTCGGCGGAAATGGAAGGCAAGCGTCCGGAATATGAACTGTTGGATCTGGGATTGGCGCTTAAGGAGACGGAAGCCAAGCGCCAATGGGCATACTATTTCCCCGACTTTTTCCTGGCGCTGAAGTACGAATACATTGCTTCGCCGGAGTTGGAGGAAATTGAAAACCCTTACCTCAACGACCCTTTCCACGCCAACAGCCTCACAGGCTACGTGGGCTTGAGCTACACCTTCGATCTGCCCCTGCAGATCGCCCGCGCCCGGCAGGCCGACGCCCAGCGCAGTCAGTTCGAGAAAACCCGCGAGAACCTCCGCAATCAGATGGGCCTGCAGTTGGAGAACGCCGTCCGCCATTACGAGCAGAAGCTCAAACAGATGAAGATCAGCCACGAAGGCGAGAAATACGGCCGTAAGTGGATGGTTTCGGCCTACGTGAGCTATAATGTGGGAACGATCGAGTCGTCGGATATGGTGGAAGCGATTGCCGCCTACTTCAAGACCCAATTTTCCTATCATGTCGCCGTTAGCGAGGTGCTGCTCGCGGAAGCGGAACTGGCCAGCCTGCTCGGCCGCGACGCCGGCCTCTCGTCGGCCGGCCCTTCCCCGACGAGCGGCGTCGATGCCCGCCCCGCGGCCCCCGCAACCGCTCCCTAGCCGGCGATGTCCAGGCTTCTTTCCCGACAAGGAGGAACGATGCGCGCGCTGCGTACTTTGATGCTTCTGGCGGTGCTGGTTCTCTTCGCTCTGCCGCAAACGGCCTATGCCGGCAAAGTGAACGACGTCATGAAAGCCAAGGAAAAGGAAGTGGCCAAGCTCCTGGCCAAGCCCACGACGAAAGGAACGGAAGCGCATACGCAAAAGGAACAAACGCTGCAAAAGACGATCAACGAACTGTTCGATTTCGACGAACTCGGCATGCGCGCCCTCGACATCCACTGGGACGACATCACCGACGCTCAGCGCACCGACTTCATCGCCACGCTCCGGGCGTTGATCGAGAAGAACTATCTGTTGCGCATCACCGGGACCACGACCTACCAGATCAAGTGGTACGACGAATACGTCTCGGAAGGCGTCACCGTGGTGCGCTTCAAAATCAAGTCGGGCAAGTATCGCGCGGCGATCCAGTTCAAGGTGTTCGAAAAAGCCGGCAAACCCTACATTTTCGACATGCTCATCGACGACGTGAGCCTGCTGGAAAGCTATCGTTCGCAATTCAACAAGATCATCAAAAAGGACGGCTTTGACAAGCTCATGGAGAAGATGAAAAAGAAGCTCACCGAGATGGGGCAGCCGTCCGAAGGCAAGATCAGCGAAGACAAATTCGAGGAGGAAGCGCCAGCCGCTCCCGCGCCGGCCGCTCCCCTGCCGGCCCCCTCGCCGACGCCTTGATCGCCTATCGCCTTTTCCATAACCGAACGCTAATAAAGCAGCAAAAATACAACTTTGGGCCGGCGTAAACGTTTTCCACAATTGTCCTTCCCGAAGTGCCTTTTAGCGACGCCGACCGACTAGGACGCTATTTCTTGTCCAGAGGCCAACGCCTTGGCGTCCCCGGGCGCCGTCTCGGCTCGTCAGAACCATAAAAAGCCCCAGATGATTCTCAATATATTGAAATAACAACGGTATTTATAAATCACGATACTTCTTCTATGCCAAATAGAGGAGCGGAAATCGCCGTCAAGCAGGGAAAGTTGCTGTGGAAAACCTTGTGGAAAACGCCTCCTCCCATCCGACGAGAGAAAATTCCGTTTGTGGAAAACCTGTGGAAAACCTGTTCCCCGGGACGATGAATTCACGAGTATCACTCTTTCTATTCATCGTCTCCTAAGGTGACTCTGCAGCTTACAAATGATTCCGCTTCCGGTTTCGCCAAACAGCAGCCAAATGCCCGAAGAAAATTTTTGTTTCCGGATTCTCCCGCATTAGCTTATAGTTGGGGCGTCCTGTAGAAATTTCAAGTCGCCATCCGAGACCAAAACTATTCGAGGCGGGAGAAACCGATGCTTACGGGAGCAAGTCGTTTTGCTTTCTTGAGGCGGCTTTCTGGGGTGCTTATGACTCTGGGGTTCAGCCTGGGGCTGGTCTGGACGGCGTGGAGCCAGGAGACGGCGCAAGCGCCGAATCAAGACCCGTCAAACCCGCAAGAAGCCGCCGGCGCTCCGGCTAAACCATCCGCTTCGCCCGCGGCGGCCGACCCGCCCGCCTTCGCCTCTCCTCCCAGCGGCGTCCTCGCCTGGCGTATTCGCACTGTCGGTGAAGTCGATCCCGCCGTCCGCCAGGATCTCGAACGCTCCCTGGCCAGGCAGCTTCCGGAAGCGAGCGGACAGGCGTTCGCCGCCATCCCGGCCGGCGTGAGACTGAAAAACTGCGAACCCACCGACCTTCCCTGCGTCCGCGAGGAATCGGTCAAGATCAACGCCGCCGAATCGGTGACCAGCCAGCTGGCGCGCGTCGGCGACAAATGGCTGCTGACGCTGTACCGCATCGAGGCGGCCACGGAAAAACTTCTCGGCACGGCGACGCGGCAGGCGGCCTCCACCGAAGAGCTTCAAGCCGCGTTGAGCGAAGCGCTCGACGAACTTTATGGGAAAGTTCCCCCCACGGCCCCGCCGGTTGTCATCGTCCAGGCGGAACCGCCAGCGCCGCCTGAATCGCCCGTTGAGGCCGAGGCCGCCCCGGAAGAAGAAGAAGCGCCGCAGGAACTCGTGCCGATCGCCGAGCAAGCCGAACAAATTGTCGAAGAAGAAAAAAAAACAGACCAGGGCAAGGTTCCATGGATAGACGAGCGCAATATCCGGCCCGACCTGATGCTCAACCGGCCTACGGCCTTTCCCGCCCCCGTGGGCAAACTTACCTTGGATTTCTTCTACCTCGGGCTTCTGGATCTATCCTATCAATTCGACGAGCACTGGCGGGTGGGCTCTCTGGTGCTCGTGCCGGCTTATATGTTCGGGGTTGCGCCTCATCTCACCTATTCGCATCAATTTCATGAGTACGTCAGTCTTTCCATGGTCGCCACCGGCGGCTTTTTCCTCCCGATGTGGGGGGACGCCACTTTTTGGGGATTCGGCGGCGGGCCGACCTTAAGCGTCGGCCGGCCCTGGGCGTTCTTCCACGTCAACCTCATGGCTTTCGGAGGAGGCATCTCCGACGACTTCGGCGACTATGGGATCATCGTGCCGACAATCGGCGGTTTGCTTCAAGTTCACCGTCATGTGCTGCTGATGGCCGACTTGACGCCGGTCGTTACAACCGACCAATCGGAAACTCCCAAGGTATGGATTATCCAATACGGCCTGCGCATCCAGGACAAGGCGGGCTTCGCCTACGGCGACATCGGGTTCTGGGTGCCAGCTTCGAAAGAGTGGTACGGCATAGACGACGAAGACGATGGTTTTGATACTCCATCTTTAGCTGAATTTTTTCCATTGGGCGTTCCTTTCTTCAAATTCGGCTTTGTATTCTGAAAAGGGGGGACGGAAGTTAAACGAGGCGCTCTTCGGCAGGACATCCACCAAAACGCCTCTGCCGAAAATCGCCGAAGCCCCCCGCCGAAAATAACTGTTGATTTTTTAGGGGAATAAGGGCAGAATCTTGCCCATCCATAAGCGAAACGGGGAACGCAACTTTACCATTAGAAAACGGCAGGAAAGCGTGCAAACCGGCGACGGCGCGAAAACGATGGGCGCGGCGGCGGCGGACGATTTAGGCTGAAACACCCGTCCCATCGCCCACAACACAGGAGAGAAACAATGAAGAAGTCCCTTATGCTTGTTTCCGCGATTCTGGCCTTGTTCTTCGCGGTCGCCTGCGGCGACGACTCCGGCGGCAGCGACTTCACCCAGGAAGACGCCGGAAAAGTCTACACGGCGGTCTTCACCGAAGTCGCCAAGGTTCAAACCGAAGTGTTTACCGGCCTTGGCTCGGCGCCCATGGGCCGCCTGATGCAGAGCGATTTTACCTTCGAGGAAGATGGCAGCTTCTCCGGCTCCTACGAGAATCCCCAGGGCGGCAGCGCCGCGATCGAGGGTTCCGGCTCCTACAGCGAAGATAGCTTCAGTTTCGAATTCACGATCACCTTCACCGATTACGTCAGCGGCGACATCACGCTGAACGGCTCGATCACTTACAGCTTCGAGGGTGCGGCGTCCTCCTACACCGGCACCTACAGCGGCTCGATCGACGTCACCGGCGCGGTGGAAGGCACGGCCGAATTCGATCTGACCTACTCGGTCGATGGCGCCAGCATCACCATCGAGGGCACCGTCGCCGGTCAGGAAGTCGGCGGCAGCTACGGTTACTGATACCGAAAACTTGCAT
>QZKR01000078.1 GCA_003598065.1 Myxococcales bacterium
CCTTTTCCGTTTTCAACTCCGACATCTCTGGGGCGCCAACCTTCTCCTTTTCCTTCTTCCGGGCAGCTTTCTTTTCCCGCCGTTGTCGATCGGTCTCGGCTGGCTCATCTTCATCATGATGACCAAATGGAAAAACACCGGCTCGCCTTTCTGGCGCGACACGGCGCGCTTCTGGCTCAAGCTGTTCATCGTCACCTTCGGCATCGGCGTGGCCACCGGCCTGACGCTGGAATTTCAGTTCGGCACCAACTGGGCCGACTACTCGCGCTTCGTGGGCGACATCTTCGGCGCGCCGCTCGCCGCGGAAGGCATCTTCTCCTTTTTCCTCGAATCGACCTTCTTAGGCGTGCTGATTTTCGCCTGGAACCGCGCCTCGACGAAAACGCTCTGGTTCGCCAGCCTGATGATGGCCGTCGGCGCGACGCTCTCCGCCTTCTGGATCATCGTCGCCAACTCCTGGATGCAGACGCCGGCCGGCTTCGAGATTCAGGGCGGCCGCGCCGTCCTCACCGACTTCTGGGCGGCGTTGTTCAACCCCACGACGATGGTTCGCTACCTGCACACGACGATCGCCGCCATCACGACCGGCGCGTTCTTCATGATGGGCATTTCCGCCTGGTATCTCCTGAAGAAACGTCATGTCCAATTCGCCGCTCAATCGCTCCGGGTCGCGCTTATCGCCGCATTCCTCACCTCCTTGGTCCAGGTTGGTTTCGGCCACTGGCACGGCGTGATGATTGTCAAATTGCAGCCGGAAAAGCTCGCGGCCATGGAAGGCCATTTCGACACCACGACGCGGGCCCCCTTGAAGCTTTTCGGCATCCCCGATGAAAAGAACGAACGGTTCATCGTCTCGATCGAAATGCCTCCTCTGCTCTCCGTGCTGGCCCACGGCCGCATCGACGGCGAGGTGAAGGGACTCAAGGACTTCCCGAAAGAAGACCGGCCGCCGGTGACGCTGCCGTTCTTCTCCTTCCACATCATGGTGGTCATCGGCTTCAGCTTCGTCTTTTTCACCGCCGCCGGCATGTACTTGCTGTGGAAGAAAACGCTCCCCGACAGCCCCTTGTTCCTGAAGCTCGCCGTCTCGGCGATTCCCGCGCCGATGCTCGCCAACCAGCTCGGCTGGATAACGGCCGAAGTCGGCCGCCAGCCCTGGGCCGTGTACCACGTGATCCGCACCAAGGACGCTGTCTCGCAGGTCGTTTCCGCCGGCGAGGTGCTCTTTTCCCTGATCCTCTTCGGCCTCGTCTACTCGCTCTTGTTCGTGGTGTGGATCCACGTCATGCGCAAAACCATCAAGGCAGGTCCGGGCGAAGGCGCTAAGCAGGCGAAGGAGGCGGCGGCATGATGACGTTGCAAATCATTTGGTTCTTCCTGGTCGCCGTGCTTATCATCGGTTACGCCATCCTCGACGGTTTCGACCTGGGGGTGGGCTTCTGGCATTTCTTCGCCAAGGACGACCGGGAACAACGAACGCTGATTCAGTCCATCGGACCTTTCTGGGACGGCAACGAAGTGTGGCTGCTCACCGGCGGCGGCGCGATCTTCGCCGCCTTCCCGCCGGTGTACGCCACCGTGTTCAGCGGCTTCTACCTGGCGCTGATGCTCGTGCTTTTCGCACTGATCTTCCGCGCGGTGGCGATCGAAATGCGCAACCAGGAGGAGTCGCGGCGCTGGCGCAAAGCTTGGGACGTCGCTTTCGGCCTTGGCAGCAGCCTGCCCGCCCTCTTGTTCGGCGTCGCCCTCGGCAACATCCTGCGCGGCCTGCCGCTGAACGCCCACGGCGACTACACGGGCGGCTTCTTCGGCCTGCTCAATCCTTACAGTCTGTTGATCGGCCTGGTCGGTTTCGCCATGCTCGCCGTTCAAGGGGCGCTGTGGATAGCGCTGAAAACGGAAAACAGCCTGCAAGCACGGGCCTTCGGCTGGGCGAAAGTTTCCTGGATCGGCTTCGCGGCGCTATTTGTCGCCGGTACAATTGCCTCTCTCTTCACGCAGCCGCAACACCTCTCGAACTACGGCGCGGCGCCGGTCTTGTGGCTTCTTCCAATATTGGCCGTCCTGGCGATCGGAGCGACGGGTTTCCTCGTTTTCCGCAAGGACGAGTGGAAGGCGTTTCTCGCCTCCTCCGTCTCCATCGCCCTGATGCTCGGCCTCGCCGCCGCCGCGATCTTTCCGAATCTCGTTCCCGCGCTGGACGACCCGGGTCTCAGCCTGACGATCTACAACGCCTCTTCATCGCAACTGACGCTGACGGCGATGCTGATTATTGCGCTGATCGGCATGCCGCTCGTCCTCGCTTACACCATCTGGGTGTATCGCTTCTTCAAAGGCAAGGTTCGCGTGGACGAAGCCGGCTACGGGCACTGAGGCCGAGGGCGTTCCGGGATGAAATCTTCGTTGGGTTAGCGAACGGATCGGGCGGGTGGAGTTCCTCGGATGTCTTGGGAACAAATGTTGGACCGCTTCCTGGGGTGGTCCAAACTTTACGGCAACGCCCTCTCCGAATCCCGATTTCAACTCGGTTTTACCGTTTTGGCGGCCTTGGCGCTGGCGGCCTGGGGCGCGTGGATGCTGGACCGCCCGGCCAGGGTGGAGCGGCTTGCAAGGCTCACAAGACGCAAGACCTTCATCGTTGGGTTGTTTCTTGTCGCCGCCGGCCTGCTTCTTGTCCGCGCCTGGCAATTGCTATGGATCGGGGATGACGCTTTCATTTCGTTTCGTTACGTAGACAACTTTGTCTCCGGGCACGGCCTCGTTTTCAATCCCGGCGAACGCGTCGAGGGCTATACGAACTTTCTGTGGGTGATGGTGCTCTCGGCATTCGCGGCTCTCGGGCTGCCAATCCCGGAAACCTCGGTCGTACTGAATCTTCTTTTCACCGGGCTGCATGTCCTCGTGATGATCTTGCTGCTTTGGGAGCACGATCCGCTCGTTCGCATGGGCAAACCTTTCCTGCCGATTACGCCGTTTCTTGTCGGATTCAATCACGCCTTCCTGAGTTTTTCCACGTCGGGACTGGAAACGGCGCTAGGCGCTTGTCTGGTGACGACCGGTTTCTACTTCGCCCTCAAGCCTGTGGGATTCCGGAACGGACTGCTTGCCGGTCTGGCCCTCATTCTCGGTACGATGACCCGGCCGGACTATTCGCTGTTTTATATCGCAATGGCGGCGGCGATAGCCTATGACGCCTGGCGCACGGCCCCGGGCGAACCGAAAGGCGCCCTGCATCGCTTTCTTTCGCCAGAGATGCGCCGCGCCGCTCTAGGCTACGTCTTGCCTTTTTTCCTCCTGTATCTCCCCTATTTCATCTGGCGCTGGAATTACTACGGCTACTTTTACCCAAACACGTATTACGCCAAGATGGCGTACGATTCCTACTGGTCGCAGGGAGTCCTGTATCTGGTAGCGTTCCTGTTCGGGGACAATTTCTGGATTGCCGGCTTGTGGTGGGCGGGAGCGCTATGGCTCTCCCGGCGACGGGCGGAATTGCGCCGTTTGAATGCCTTTGCCGTTTTGGCGAGCGCCCTGGTCGCCATCTATACGATGAAAGTCGGCGGCGATTTTATGTATGGCCGGTTCTTCGCGCCGTTGGCGCCGCTCGTTTTGCTCAGCCTTGAAACGAGCCTTAAGGCGGCGTTTACGGACAAGGCGTTCGAGTGGCCCAAAAATTTCGTTTCCATGTCCAAGCGGGCCTTTTTCGCCATTGGCCTGAGCGCCTTTCTGGCCGGCTGGCTGGTGCTGCCCTTTAAGTTGATCTCTCCAGGTAATGTCGAAAATTACATCTCCGATGAAAGCAGTTTCTACCATCTCTACCGTTTTCACCATCCCATCATCGAAAATAATTTGTTTTTTCTCTCTCATGAAATAAAGAAAGCCTTCGCCGACTTCGAGGAAAAACCGGTCATCGCTTCGAACGCGACTGGCATGATAACTTATTATTCAAAACAGTCGGTCATCGACTTCCACGGCCTCACGGATGAACACATCGCCCATCAACCATACGAGGCCCCCCGCGGTCGTCCGGGTCATGAGCGAAAAGCCGATTGGGATTATTTAAGGAAAAGAAACACCTACATCATCTACACCTACGCCGATGCCAGCCCTTATCCCGGCTATGAAAACCTGACGGGCATCTATTTTAGTAACATGAAAATCAATACCGTTACATACCGTGCGGACATTCTGAAGCGACTGTCGAAAAACGAACGTATTAAATTTCGCTATACCGACTTTCCTGGCTACCTCGACCGCTACATTTTGGAAATGCCAGACAAAAGTATCGAAGATATCGAGAAAGATTTGATTTTTATGAAAGACTTCTACTTCGAGCACAACCCGGACCCAGCCCGGCTCCAGGCTATTCAATCTCACCTCACCCAGCGGCGTGTGAAGCTCTTCTTCAAATCGGAAGCGCCTTGAGCCTTTCTCCATTCGCCCCGCGAACGAGCTTTCGGCGCTTTGGGCCTGCGCGGGCAAAGGGCCGCCGACCGAAATCACCCATGACAACAGGGCTTTATTTCAGTTCTCGCTTTTGACCTCCCCAAAACGGGGAAAATCCTCGTCGGATCCTCGTCGGATTTGGGCTTGACTTAGTTCAGCTTCCCGCTAAGCTTTGTTCTCACCTTTGCGTTGACCGACTGTTCACAGCCTCTTACGGGCTGCAAGATGAAATCACGACCGGCTTTCCACGATGGCGTTCAGCTTCGACCATCGGAAAACGGACGATAAAACGGAGCCGCTGGCGCAAGAGACGAAAAATTTGTTTCAGTCGCGCGGCGGATGGACGATATGAGAGTTATTAGCCCTTGTGTGTGCGCGACGAATACATTAGAACGAAGGTCTCTTCGTCAGGGTCCGTAAGTTAAGCGGACGGCAGGGGGCGCTGATTCGGCCAGCCGCGAGGAAGAGTTTTTTCACGCCCGACATGGGCGCAAACAACATCTAACGCCCCGCATCGGACGGAGCGGCACAGGAACCGGGGATGACGATGAACGTGCAGCGCATGCACGATCCGCTATGGGAAACTGCCGAGGCGTTGCGTGCGCAGGCGGGAGCCTTGGAGGAGGTGTGCGAGGCGCTCACCCCTGAAAAAGCGCGAGCGGAGTCCGAACCTCGTCTCGATCAAATCATCAGATTCATCCATGACGCCGTGGTCATCACCGTCGAGGGCGAGTGCGTCATGGCCAACCAGCCTGCCGCGCGGCTTCTCGGCGCAGAAACGCCTCTCGATCTCATCGGCCGCGACAGCCTCGATTTTGTTCACCCCGACCATCGCGATTTTGCCCGCGCCTGGGTGCGGCTTGCATCGAGCACGCGCCGCGCCGCGCCGCAAATCGAACAGACGATGACGCGCCTTGACGGCTCGGCCATCGAGGTGGAAGCGGCCGCCGTTCCCATCACGGTCCAAGGCCGCAAGGGAATCCTCGAAATCTTCCGCGACATCTCCGAGGCGCGGCGCGCCCAGCACGAGCTAAGGGTCGTGAAGGAAAACCTCGCCGAAGCGCAGCGGATCGGCCACTTCGGCAGCTGGGACTGGAATCTGCGATCCAAGGAGATTTACTGGTCGGACGAGATGTTCCGCATCTACGGCCAGCCGAAAGGAACCAAGCCGCCGTTCGAAAACTGGCTGGAGCCGATTCATCCGGAGGATCGCGCCTCGCTGAAAACGGCGCTCGCCGAGATGATGGACGATGGAAGATCGCGACAAATCGAATATCGCGTCGTGCGGCCGACCGGCGAAGTCCGGCACTGCCATTCCGTGTGGGAAATCATTTACGACGAGCAGGAAAGACCCGCCCGGATCGTCGGCGCCGTGCTCGACATCACCGAGCGCAAACAGGCCGAGGCGAGAGAAGCCAGGCATAAAGCGACCTTGGAATTTCTGTATCGCTCGGCGATGGAAATTGTCGATGTCTCCGCCGAAGGCGATCTTTTCACGTATTTGTTCGACAAACTGCAACGGTTGGTCCCGGACAGTCATATCATCATCACCTCGATTCGCACCGACGACGATTGCGCGACTGTCGAGCGCGTGTCTCTGCCTGATGAGCGCGCCAACGAACTAAGACGGCTCCTCGGTCGCGAACTGGTGGGCATGCAATTCCGGATCGACGGCCAGACCCGGCGGATTTTTGGTTCTGGCAAGCTTGTCAGAGCCGCAAATGCGATCGACTATCTGATTAACGGCGGAATCCCGGTGGAAAAGGCGCAAGCGGCTCTGGACGCCTTCGGCATCGGTTCCGTTTACTTCATGGGCCTTTCGCGGGGCGGCAATCTGTTTGGAAGCGTGATTCTGGCCACGCATCGCGACCGGCCGGATATCGACCCCCACCTCGTGGAGACCTTCCTTTCGCAGGCGGCGATCGCCTTGCAGCGACAGGCGGCCGAGAAAGAGCTTCGTCAGAGCGAGGAGCGCTACCGCGTTCTCGTGGAGAGCGGCGAAGACCCGATTCTCCTCGCCGACGCCGAAGGCCGCATCTTGTTCTGCAACGACATCGGGCGGAAGGCGTTCGATTGGAGCGAAGACGGATGGCGGAACCGGCACATCGCCGACTTCATCCCCGATCTGCGCCGCGAGCGGCTGATCGACGAGATCCGCGATGTTCTGGCCACTCGCGAGGGCCGCATCCTGGAACTGGTGTTCGGCTTAGAAGACGAGCGGCGCTGGCTGCGGGTCAGTCTGCAACCGATCGCGGGCGACTCGGGCCGCCCCGACGCGGCGATGCTGCGAATCACCGACATCAGCGACGAGAAGCTCGGCGAGGCGGAGTTGAAGCGCTCCGAAGAAAGGCTGAAGATCCTTTTCGAGTACGCCCCGGACGCTTATTTCCTTTTGGACTTCAACGGCAAGGTCACGGCCTGCAACGCCGCGGCCGAAGAGCTGATCGGCTTTCCCCAAAAGCAGATGCTCGGCCGCAGCTATCGCGAAGGCCCCATCTGCGTGCCCAGCCAATACCCGATGGTGGCCGACATCATCGCCGAAAGCCTGCTTGGTCGGCCGACGGGGCCGACCGAGTTTCTGCTCAAGGCGCGCGGCGGACGGGCGACGCCGGTGGATGTGCGCACCTTCCCGGTAGTGATCGCCGATCAGCCGCTCATTCTGTTTTCCTGCCGCGACATCACCGAACGCAAACGGATGGAGGCGCGCATCCGTCGCCAGGCCGACTTCGAGGCGCTGATCTCCAGCATCTCGGCGCGCTTCATCAACCTCGGCGTGGACCAGATCGACACCGAACTCGAATCGGCGCTGGGAGAGATCGGCCGCTTCATGGGCGCAAAATCGGCTTGTCTTGCTCATATCGACCGCAAACGAGGCGCGTTCAACCTGGGCCGCGAATGGCGGGACTCGACGCACTCCTTCGCCGAACTGCCTCAAGGCCCGCTGGCTTTGGGCGATTTCGGCTGGCTCTGGGAACAGTTGGAGGCGATGCAGCCTCTGGTTTTCGGCTCGCCAGAGTCGATTCCCGAAGCGTGCGCGGCCGAGCGCGCTCTGTTCGGCGATCGCTCGCCCTGTCTTTGCGTGCCGATGGCCTACGGCAAATCGCTCACCGGTTTTCTCTGTTTCGGCGAACTGCCCGCCCATGATCTCTGGTCCGTCGATCATCCCGCGCTGATTAAAGTAGTGGGAGAAATTTTTTCCAGCGCCCTCGAACACATGCGCGCCGAGCGGGAAGTTCTCGCCCAGGAGGAAAAGTACCGGGCGCTTTACGAACTGGCTTCGGATGCGATTCTCACCATCGATCCCTCGCTCGGGCGCATCGTGGATGGCAATCTCTCCGCCGTTCACATGCTCCAATTTTCCAAGAGCGAGCTTGTCCAGCTTTCACTGCACGATCTCATGGCGGCGGAGACGTACCCGGTGACCTGGGGGGGCTGGAAGCGACAGCTCGACCGGCACGGCCGTTTCAGGGGCCGCACGACGCTCAAACGCAAGGACGGCGGGCGTGTGCCCGTTTCCGTGGGCGGCTCGACGATCGAGCTTGGGGGTACGAAGCAGCTTCAACTGATCGCCCGCGACATCGCCGAGGAACTGCGCCTGGAAGAGGAGCGACGCACGATCGACGACCAATTGCGCGAAGCGCAGCGATTGGAGAGCCTGGGCGTGCTGGCCGGCGGCGTAGCGCACGATTTCAACAACCTGCTGACGGGCATTCTCTGTCACGCGAATCTGGCGCTCGCCGATCTGGGGGAAGATTCGGAGGTCCGCCCGATGGTGCGGGAAATCGAAGCCGCCGCTCTCGCGGCGGCGCAATTATCCAATCAAATGCTCGCCTATTCCGGGAAAGGAAAATTTGTCTTGCAACGCCTTAACTTATCAACGTTCATCGAGCGCATGCGTCCGCTCATCGAAAGCGTCAACGCCCAGAAAGCGTCTCTGGACTTCAAATTAGCCGCTGATTTGCCTGAAATCGAGGCCGACGCGGCGCAATTGCGGCAGGTGGTGCTCAACCTCATTTCGAACGCGGCCGAGGCGATCGGCGATTCGGTGGGCACGATCACGCTGCGCACTCGTTTGACGGCTTTCGCGGCCAGCGATCTCGGTCCGCGCGACCTCGCCGCCGGCTTGCGGCCGGGACAGTATGCCATTCTCGAAATCGCCGATACCGGCTGCGGGATGGACCAATCCACCCTCGCCCGGGTCTTCGATCCGTTCTTCTCCACCAAGTTCACGGGGCGCGGCTTGGGCCTGCCGGTCGTACAAGGCATCATGCGGGGCCACAGCGGCGCGATTGTGGCGACGAGCCAGCCGGACAACGGCTCGCAGTTCTGCGCATACTTCCCCACCAGCGACGGGAACCGGAACGCCGCAAGGTCCTCGCGGGCGAAGGTCGATCCCTGGCGCGGCGCGGGCACCATCCTGGTCGTGGACGACGAGGAAACGGTTCGCAACGTGGCCAAACTGATCCTCAAACGGCACGGCTTCGACGTTTTGGTGGCCGTGGACGGTTTGGAAGCCCTGGAAATCTTCTCCTCGAACTCCGAGAAAATCACGGCGGTGGTGCTGGACATGACGATGCCGGGCATGAGCGGCGAAGAGACCTTCACCGAGTTGCAGCGATTGCGGCCAGGCTCGAAAGTGATCCTCTCCAGCGGCTACAGCCACCTGGAGACGAATCTGCGCTCCGACAGCGCGGGCGTCGCCGGCTTTCTGCCGAAACCCTACCAGCCCGCCGAATTGATCTCCAAGCTGCGCGAAGTGCTGGAAGGCTGACCGCTTCCCCGGGCGGCCGGCGATTCTTGTCTATTGGCGTCTTTCGCGCTTCAATTCCCTGCCATTAACTTGAATTTCTGTATTCTCATTATAAATTAAGCCGTCAGCCGATCTCGCCAAGCCGGTAAAGACCAATCATCACCACAACTTCGCCTGCGAAAATTTTTCTTTACAATCGAAATTGTCTAGATATACTTTAACCTATATTAGTGTTCCACCCTCCCGTAGCGCCAAGTCGGAGTCAGACATGAATCGCCAGTTGCGGGTCCGCGTCGGTCAGACCACTGTAAATTTTTGCTTTTTTATTTTCTGTATCTTCCTAATTTTCGGCTGCGGAGATGACGCCGGAATAGATGTCGCATCCTCAGCAGATGCCGTCACCGAAGAGACAGGCAAGCCTTCCCTCAGTTTTGACATCCCCGCATTAAAACCCAATCATGCTGACAAGGCATTACGGTTATACGTCGGTTCCGATGGTCGGCCGGTCGTCACGCCGCTCAAAGACAATGGCAATATGCCGGCATGGGCTGTGGCCTACGGCGAGGAATTCTGGCGCAGGCAGGCCGAGAACTTGGACGAGAAGCCGAAGGGAACAAACGGGGTAAGTGTTTCCTCGGGAATCAACATCGGCGATGTCATTGACCGTGTGCATCATGCGATACAAATGGAAGACGGTGAACAACTGCCGATGGCACATGGGCGAACCTACGCGGCGCGCTTCGATGGAGTGGGGTTGCGTTTCGTCCCTTTTAAACCAGGCGTAGGCGGGGGCAAACCGCAACGACGGATGGATCCGCGTGAAGAAATGGAGGCCGAGCACGAACGGCTCAAACGTGGATTGCCGCCGGTGGAACCCGACAAAAATGAATGGCCCAAGGAAGATGGTGCGGCCATTAACTTGCATACTGCGCGCGTCACCTTAGGCGGGAAACCGCTCTTCGACGAATCTAACTCGTCTCCATCCTGGCTGCTCTTGGGAAATACGGCGCAAGCTCAGCTCAACGATGCCGCAGGGCTTGTCGAGCACTATGAATCTCAAGGGCAGGGCGTTGAGCTGGCTTGGGTCCTGGCAAAGCGCCCGGAGACGGCCGGCGATATGCAAATCCGGTTGCGTTTTTCAGGGCTGCGGTTTGTGGGCGAATCCAAAGAAGGGTTGCACTTCGCGGACACCGACAATATCCCGCGCGTACGGATCGGGCGGGCGGTGCTTGTCGATGCCGATGGCCGACGACGCGACGTACAAACGGACGTGGAGGGCGGGGAACTTGTCCTGACGGCAGAGGAAGCTGATCTCACGGCCGCCGCTTACCCTCTGGCGATCGATCCGGTCGTCGGACCGGAATTTGGGATGGACGAACCGGTGTCGGGGTTACCCTTATATGCTCAATCTGATCCTTGCCTTGCTTTCGATGGTACAAACTATTTAGTGGTATGGGAGGATTTTCGTGGAGCTTTTTTCGACATCTACGGCGCACGTGTGAGTACCTCTGGCATCGTTCTAGATGCTGAAGGTATTGTCATTTCGACAGCGTCGAACTGGCAAGCATATCCTTCCGTTTCCTTCGACGGGACAAACTACTTGGTAGTGTGGCAGGATTGGCGAAACGGACCTCCGAACACTGACATCTACGGTGCGCGGGTAAGCAAAGCTGGCAGCGTGTTGGATTCCTCGGGCATAGCCATTTCGACGGCCGCAGACACTCAAAGGGTTCCATCCGTCTCCTTCGATGGGACTAACTATCTCGTGGTATGGGAGGATAGACGAACCGGAAGCAATGCGGATATTTATGGTGCACGAGTGAGTAAAGCAGGCAACGTACTGGATCCATCTGGCATTGGCATCTCATCTGCAGCAAATTCACAATACAATCCCCGTATTTCTTTCGACGGAGCAAACTACCTGGTCGTTTGGGAAGATGACAGGAGCAGTCTTGGCACTTATCATATCTATGGAGCACGGGTAGCCAAGGCAGGAAATGTACTGGACACTTCCGGCATCGCTATATCGAGAGCGACATCCAGCCAATCCCTTCCTGCCATCGCCTTTGATGGAACAAATTACATGGTCGTGTGGAGGACGTTCAACGAGTACAAGATTTATGGCGCGCGGGTAGATCCAACGGGAAATGTCTTGGACGCATCAGATATCCCCATCTTAACGGGGGCAAGTAGTCAAAGTTTTCCTTCCATTTCTTTCGATGGGATAAATTACCTAGTGGTATGGCTGGATTATCAGGATGGAAGACACAATATTTACGGCGCACGTGTGGACCCGGCGGGAAGCATACTGGATTCCTCAGGCATTGCGATATCAGCAGCAAATGGATGGGAAGCACGTCCTTCCGTTTACTTCGGCGGAACAAACTATCTGGTTGTATGGGACGACGACCGAGCCGGAGGCAATGATAAAAACATTTACGGCGCGCGTGTCAATATTGCAGGCAGCGTATTGGATCCTATGAGTATTAGCATCGCGGCGGCACCAAACGATCAATATTATCCTTCCGTTTCTTTCGACGGAACAAATTACTTGGCAGTATGGATGGATTCTCGAAATGGGAATTTTGATATCTACGGCTCACGGGTGAACACAGCGGGACACATACTTGATGCATCTGGCATCGCAATCTCGACAGCGGCATACGATCAAGGCTTTCCATCCGTTTCCTTCGACGGGACAAATTTCCTTGTAGTCTGGGAGGACGGGCGGAACGGAAGTAACAATGATATCTACGGTGCGCGGGTGAGTAAAACGGGAAGTGTGTTGGAAACTCCTGGCATCGCCATCTCGACAGCAGCGAAACATCAGTATAGTCCTTTTGTTTTATTCGGTGTGGAAAACTATTTAGTGGTCTGGCGTGACATGCGGCGCGGAAGTACTTACGGAAATATCAACGATCTTTACGGCGCGCGGGTGAGTACCGCAGGCAGCGTGCTTGACGCGTCGGGCCTTGCCATTTCGGCAACGGGATATGTTCAATCTCCGCTATCTGTTGCCTTCGACGGAACAAGCTATCTAGTTGTATGGCCTGATTTCCGGAATGGAAGCACCTATGACATTTACGGTGCTCGTGTGAGCAATGGTGGTAACGTACTGGACACACCGAACATCGCCATTTCGACGGCCGCAAGTAGCCAACTTCACCCCTCCGTTTCTTTCGGAGGGACAAATTTCCTTGCGGTCTGGACGGACGGGCGAAACGGACCCAACTTGGCCATCTACGGTGCACGGATAAATACGGCGGGGACCGTACTGGATAGTTCAGGCATTGCCATTTCAACGGCGACAAACAGTCAATTTAATCCTTCCATTTCTTTCGACGGGACAAACTATTTGGTTGTATGGGAGGACACCCGGAATGAATCTTCCAACCATGATATCTACGGTACACAAGTAAATACTGCTGGCAGTGTTTTGGACGCCTCGGGCATCGCCATCGCGACTGATCTAAAGAACGAGGAAAATCCGATGATTGCCACTCAAGGCAACAGGCGCAGCCTAATTGCTTACGAAACCTACGAGGTTTCAAGCGAAAGCCATCGGATTAAAGGGCGATTTTTCACAGCCACCGCATTGGGAAACGGACAAGGGTGCTCGCTGAATAATGAATGTGCCAGCGGCAATTGCGTCGATGACGTGTGCTGCACGGTTGAATCCTGTGGGGAGCATCGCGTTTGCACCGCACCGGAAGGATTGTGCGTTTGTGAAGCGGGTTGGGGTGGTGAGACGTGCAGCACGCCGGTTTGCGACCCGGCTTGTGTCCATGGAAGCTGCACAGCCCCCGATACATGTTCCTGTGCGGAGGGTTGGTCCGGCGCAGTATGCGACTCCACTCTTTGCGGCGACGGCACCCTGGCGGGCACAGAGCAATGCGAGAAAGTCGACGGTATCTTCCCCGACTGCTGCGACAGCGAGACTTGTCAATTCAAACCGTCTGGAGCAGCTTGCGGCTCGACCGACGACACGGAATGCGACAATCCCGACACTTGCAACGATGTTGGTGTCTGCCTTTCGAATCACGAAGCCGCAGCGACGCCTTGCGGCTCCAGTAACGACACCGAGTGCGACAACCCCGACACCTGCAACGGCGGCGGCGTCTGTCAGGCCAACCCCGAGCCGGACACGACCAACTGCGGCGACGCCGGGACCGAATGCACGAATCAG
>QZKR01000035.1 GCA_003598065.1 Myxococcales bacterium
CCGATCTCTACACCCTGCCGGTGAAGGACGCCGACATTCCCGCCTTGTACAAGGGCGACAAGAAGCGCCTCTCGCAGATCGCCGCCGCCACGGGGGCGGCGCTGATCGTCGCCGGGACGGTGAACATCCCGCCCACCAAGAACGTCGGCGGCCCGGCCGAGCCGCTTTACGAGGGCAGGGCCGAGGTGCGCATCCGCGTCTGGGACGCGGCCCGCAACATCGCGCTCGCCGACGTCAACATGGACCTGCGCGGCAAGGGAATCTTCTCCGAACTCGTCTACTCGCTGATGACCGCCGCCGCCGAGAAGGCCTCCGAGCAGCTGCGCAAGGATCTGGGCTTCCCGGCGCCGGCCGCCAGGGAAAAGCCGGCCGCCGACCAGGAAACCGAGCCGCCCGCGCCCGCCGAGCCCGCCGAATAGCGGCGCGGGGCGCGAATGCTCACCGCCTGTCCGCACTGCCGCAAGCCGATCGTCGTCCGCGAACCGGGCATCCACGACTGCCCGCGCTGCCAGGCGCGGATCTGGATCTATCCGGAAAACAGCGGCAAGCCCGACCGCGTGCTCATCGGCCCGGAAATCAACCACCCCGAGCGCAAGCCTCCGGAACCGGAAGCGCCCGACGCCGCGCCGCCGACGGCGCGCATGCCGCAGGGCGACTGGACGCCGCCCTGGGAGGAACGGGCGAAGATCGGCGTTTTCCGGGCGCTTGCCGCCACCTGGAAGCTGGCGACGCTCCACCCCACCCATTTCTTCACGGCGATGCGGGCCGACGCGCCGATCAAGGGCGTGGTGTTTTACGGCTGGATCGTGCTCACCGTGAGCTACCTCTTCTGGGCGGTCTACCGCCTGCTGTTCATTCCGGTGATGGTCGCCGCCATGCGGCAGGCCGCGCCGATAGGCGAAGCGGTCCCGAGCGAGGTCGATCTCTTGCGCGTGACGCTCGCGGTCCTCGCCGCCGCGCCGCTCTTGGCCCTGCTCACCATCTATATCAACGCGCTTCTGTACTTCGGCATCCTGCGCTTTCTGGGCGCGCCCAAGGGCTCGTGGCGGGGGACGCTGCGCGTCGTCGCCTACGCCGAATCGCCGATGCTGTTTCTGGCCTTTCCCTTTTTCGGCGAACTGCTGGCCTTCGTCTGGAACGTCACCTTGAACGCCCTCGGCCTCGCCCGCGTGCATGGCGTGGGGCCGGGGAAGTCCCTGCTGGCGGTTTTCCTGCCGCCCCTGACCTTCTACTTTTTCGTCTTGGTCGTCGTCCGCCTCGTCACCGGCTCCAACAGCCTGCCCTTCGTGCTGCCGTAAGCCCGGACATTTTTTCCCTGCCGCCCGCACCCGCTTCGGGTAAGATCCCTTTCGGAAGCTTGCGACATCTGAGATACTCAGAATGCCTAACAGATTGAAGCTCTCTCTTGTCACCCCCGCAAAAGCGGGGGTCCATGGATTCCCGCTTGCGCGGGAATGACAATTCCTTTGGGTCAAGGTTTTTAGGAGAACGCGAAAGGGAACCCGCCGTGGACTACGCGGAGCACACGCGAAAGGAATTCGAGCGCGGCTTCAACTGCGCCCAGATCGTGCTGTCGGTTTTCGCGGCGCGGCTGGGAATGGACGAGGCGCTGGCGCGCCGGCTGGCGGCCGGCTTCGGCGGCGGCGTCGCCCGCATGGGCGGAACCTGCGGCGCGGTGTCCGGGGCCTATATGGCGCTCGGCCTGAAGTACGGTAGCGCCTCGGCGGGAGACCATGAATCCAAGGAAACGGTTTACCGCCTGGAACGCGAGTTCCGCAACCGCTTCGAGGCGAAACACGGCTCGACGACCTGCCGCGATCTGCTGGGTTTGGATCTCGGCCGGGAAGACCAATATCAAGAGGCGAAGGACCGCAAGCTTTTTCAGACGGTTTGCGCGAATTTTGTCGCCGAGGCGGTCGGCATTCTGGAAGAGTTGATGAAGACGAACCCTTGATTTGAGATGGGAGGCATGCCATGTGCGCGCAATTCAAGACGGCTTATTGCGGCATCGATTGCGAACTCTGTCCGACTTTTCAGGCCACGCGGAACGACGACGACGCGGCCCGCACGAAGACGGCCGAGGAATGGTCGCGGATGTTCAAGGCGGAGATCCGGCCCGAGCACATCAACTGCGACGGCTGCAAAAGCGAAACCGGGCGGCTGTTTTTCCACTGCACGCAGTGCGGCATCCGCGCCTGCGCCGGCGCCAAGGGGCACGAGACCTGCGCCGACTGCGAGGACTACGGCTGCGACAAGCTGATGGGCATTCTCGACGTCGTCCCGGAGGCGAGGGCGACCCTGGAGAAGCTCCGCGCCGGAAAGGCGTAAGCAAGGTGGTCAGTAGCCTTGGATTGAGGGCAGTGTGTGCCATGCTTTGCTCGCAAAGCATGCTTGGGAATGATCTCTGGGTTGAAAGCACATGGCTTGCAAGCAAGCCATGGCACACATCAGGCCGGCCACCCACCACTAACACAAACAGTCGGAGATATTTACGACATGCAAGATATCACAGACTCAACTGTTTCTTTGAATGTAGCTACCGACATGACTTTAGTCCTCGGTGCTGAATCATTTCTTAAAAGTCCCTCTGGCGATAACCGTTTCCAAGATCCGTGGGCGAAAGAGTGCTTTATGACACTTGTCAATCTGAGCATCCATGCTGATTCAATATCAGTACCTCTGCCAGAAAAACAAATGGGTACAGCACCAAAGTTGTTTACCTGTCTTGTTGACCCATTTTTTCCTGATGCGGTTCCCATCAACCGCCTGCCGAGTGCTTCTATTCAACTTCGCGACGAAATCGAGTCCTCATTGGCAAAAGAATTTATAAAAGCCGTATCAAAAAATGAGCAAACGCTAAAAGACTGGCTGAAATTCCAATTGATGAATCCTATAGTTACCTCTGGTCATGGAGACCGCGTGGAGAATTTGGTTTCCGAGACCGGTCGCCAATCCTGGATAACCCACTACGACGAATATTTTAAACCGTTGAAGATCAAATATCTCGCACATGGAATTCAACTTCCACCCAAGTACGACCGGGCCAGCCACGATTTCAGAACATGGGAAGAGTTTTGTGTTTGCTACGCTTTTGATGTCTACCGTAGAGGGTGGGAGTATCTAGAACGTGTGCGGCTCGGCGGTGAAAAGTACTTGCCACACAAATTAAGGGATCTTGGCACCGATTTACCCACTGTTAGTTGGCGCGATTTTAACATGCGAGTTGACATCTTCGCCAATTGGGGAGAGTATATTTCAAACCTTTTGTCTGACCCAGGCAGTCCGGCGTACCGAGATCCGAAACTCCTCGCAGAGCTCATACGTAGAATTCGCAGTGCCACGCGTGAACACAAATTACATTTGCTCAAACTGGATTTGACGGAAGGTGTAAGCGACCACGAATATCTCAAGGAGATACAACAAGAATACCGCGCAGTTGTTAAGGATGCTAAAGTTCCGATTATACCTTCTCATCAACCTCTAGATCGGGCCCAGGAAATTAACGAAGTTACAAGCATAGCCATAGATCTCGCGGTTGGAATTCCCTGTTTAGTTCTTACGTTAGTAAGGTTGCTGATTAAAACTTTAGATAGCCTTGACTGGGTGAAACGTATCGAGACAAAGGTGGAATGCATTGAGACAGCAACTACTCAGTTTAAGAGGCATGCTGTAGACAGGGTTTATAAAGGGAAATACGGCTATACAGGCTTATTTCCCGAGTGAGATATAGGGGTGGGATATGGTTTTTACCCCTCCCTCAACTCCACCTCCAACCCCAGCGCATCGAAAAGCCGGGCCAGGGTTTTGAGGCGGGGATTGCTCTTGCCGGGGATTTCGAGCTTGCGGTAGGCCTGCTGGGTGACGCCCAGGGCTTCGGCCATCTGCTCCTGGGTCAGGCCCTTCCGTTTGCGCGTCCACAAAATAAGCAGAGGAATGGTCACGTCCAGGTCGGGCGTTACGGGATGATAGCGGCGGCTCTTGTAGACCGTCGGCGCGGGTATGTCATCATCCTCCTTGACCGCCACGTAGAGCCAGCCCGAGAGCGCTTCGCGGGCATTGGCCAAGGCGTCCTCCAGGCTGTCGCCTTCGGTCAGGCAGCCCGGCAGATCGGGAAATTCCACCAGAAAGCCGCCTTCTTCCTGGGGGGTGAGACGGGCGTAGTATTGGATCTTCGCCGAGGCGTCGATGTCGGGTTTCGTTTGCCTGCGTTTCATGTCAATCCTGCCTCCTTGAGCAAGCGATGCAGCAGGCCTTTTCCAAGTTCCTTGCCCGCATGGACCGGCACCGTGAGATGCTTGCCGTCCTTGGAAAGCACGTAGTGCGAACCTCGTATGTGATCGAGTGTCCAGCCGTGCTTTTTGAGCAGTTGAACGAGGTCCTTGCCTTTCATGAACCTATAATACAACTTATTGGTTGTGTTGTCAATCCCCCTCATCCCGCCGTAAACGCTTGCCTTTTGCGGCCCCTTGCGTTAGACAGATAGCTTCGACAGCCTGCGGAACGGGCCGGCGCGCACGCCGGCGGCGAAAGGGAGCAGCATGTACCGGAAAGTCGAAACCTGGGTCGATGTCGTGGCGATGGAGCACCGCATCCTGGAGTTCTGGAAGGAAACCCAGGCCTTCGAGAAACTGCGGCGACAACTCGCCGGCAAGCCGAAATGGTCGTTTCTGGACGGCCCGATCACGGCCAACAACCCGATGGGCGTGCACCACGCCTGGGGCCGGACGCTCAAAGACCTCTTCCAGCGCTACTGGGCCATGAACGGCCGCGACCAGCGCTATCAGAACGGCTTCGACTGCCAGGGGTTGTGGGTCGAGGTGGAGGTGGAGAAGCAGCTCGGTTTCGCCACCAAGCGCGAGATCGAAGCCTACGGCGTGGACCGCTTCGTGGAGATGTGCAAACAGCGGGTGCGCAAATACTCCGGCATCCAGAGCGAACAGTCGATCCGCCTAGGCTACTGGATGGACTGGTCCGACTCCTACTACACAATGAGCGACGAGAACAACTACACCATCTGGGCCTTCCTCAAGAAGTGCCACCAGCGCGGCAAGCTCTATCGCGGCGTGGACGTCATGCCCTGGTCGGGCCGCAGCGGCACCGGCTATTCGCAGATGGAGGTCGTCGAGGGCCGCCGGCTCGTCGCCCACGAGGCGCTGTTTCTGAAGTTCCCCCTGCGCGGCCGGCCCAAGGAAAACCTGCTCGTCTGGACGACGACGCCCTGGACGCTGAGCTCCAACGTCGCGGCGGCGGTCAATCCCGAACTGGAATACGTGCGCCTGCGCGCCAAACGGGACGGCGAGATTTATTACTTCGCCGCCGAAAACCTCCAATACCAGCGCCTCGAACGCGAGTTCAAGGAAAAGAAAGAGTGGGTCGAGGGCGTTCCGAAGCTCAAGACGCTCGAACAGATTTTCAAGGAGCAAGGCGGCTACGAAATCCTGGGCTACCTGCGCGGCGCGGAGATGGTGGGCTGGGAATACGACGGCCCCTTCGACGAACTGGAGGCGCAGGCGGTCGTCGGCGGCTATCCCTTCATCGACGCCAAGGTCGCGCTCTCGGGGAAAACCGCCCACCGCGTCATCGACGGCGGCCGCGACAGCCGCGGCGCGGCGACGGTCGTGGTCGGCGAGGGCACGGGCATCGTCCATACCGCGCCGGGCTGCGGCGACATCGACCACGTCATCGGCAAGGCCCTGGGCCTGCCGCAGATCGCGCCTTTGGACGACGAGGCGAAGTTCATCGACAAGTTCGGCCCGCTGACCGGCAGGCACGCCCTGGTCCCGGAGACGGTCGAGTGGATCTTCAGGAACCTGAAGGAGAAGGGCCTGCTCGTCCACAAGGAACTGTACCCCCACGTCTACCCGCACTGCTGGCGCTCGGGCGACCCGCTCGTTTTCCGGCTCGTGGACGAGTGGTACATCAACATGGACTGGCGCGACGAGATCAAGGCGATCGTCAAACAGATCAAATGGATCCCGGAGTGGGGCCAGGAGCGCGAGCTGGAATGGCTTAGCAACATGCGCGACTGGATGATCTCCAAGAAGCGCTACTGGGGCCTGGCGCTGCCGATCTGGGTGTGCGAGAAATGCAAGGCCTTCGAGGTGATCGGCGGCCGCGAGGAATTGAAGGCGCGCGCCATCGCCGGCTGGGACAAATTCGAGGGCCACAGCCCGCACAAACCGTGGATCGACGAAGTGAAGATCGCCTGCCAGGCCTGCGGCGGCGCGGCGCACCGCATCCCCGACGTCGGCAACCCCTGGCTCGACGCCGGCATCGTCCCCTACTCCACCGTGCGCTACAACACCGACCGCGACTACTGGAAGAAGTGGATCCCCGCCGACCTCGTGCTCGAATGCTTCCCCGGCCAGTTCCGCAACTGGTTCTACAGCCTCTTGGCGATGAGCACGATGATGGAGAACGTTCCGCCGTTCAAGACGCTCGTCGGCCACGCGCTGGTGCGCGACGAGGAAGGCCGGGAGATGCACAAGTCGTCGGGCAACGCGATCTGGTTCGACGACGCGGCGGAGCAGATGGGCGCGGACATCATGCGCTGGATCTACGGCCGCCACGAGACGACCACCAACCTGAACTTCGGCTACGGCGTCGCCCGCGAGGTGCGCGGCAAGTTCTACAACACGCTGTGGAACACTTACTCCTTCTTCGTCAACTACGCGCGGCTGGACGGCTTCGTGCCCGAAGCCGCGCGAACGCCCGTCGCGACGCGTCCCGATTTCGACCGCTGGATCCTCTCCAACCTGCAGCTCACGGTCCGCAAGGTGCGGGAGAGCATCGAGGCCTGGACGCCGCGCCTCGGCGCGCTGGCCATTGAGACGTTCGTCGAGGATCTCTCCAACTGGTACGTGCGTCACAACCGCCGCCGCTACTGGAAGGGCAAGGACGACCTCTCCAGCCGCATGGCCTACGAAACGCTTTACGAATGCCTGGAGACGCTCAACCGGCTGATCGCGCCCTACATGCCGTTCACGGCGGAGGAGATCTATCAGAATCTCGTCCGCAGCCACGACGCCGCCGCGCCGGAGAGCGTCCACCACTGCGGCTTCCCCGTCGCCGACGAGGCGCTCGTCGATCAGCGGCTCTCCGACGACATGGCGGTCGTGCAGCGGCTGACCAACCTCGCCCTCTCGGCGCGCGAAGCGGCGAAGCAGAAAGTGCGCCAGCCTTTGGCGCTGCTCTCGATCGGTCCGACGACGGAGCCGGAGCGCGAAGCGGCGTTGCGCTTTAAGGCGATGCTGGCGGAAGACCTCAACGTCAAGAAGGTGGACGTGCTCGCCGTCGGCGCGCCGAGCCCGACCCAGGTGAGCGCCAAGCCGAACTTCAAGACCCTGGGCAAGCGCCTGGGCGCGAAGATGAAGGCGCTCCAAGAAGCGATCGCCGCGCGCTCCGAAACGCTCGCCAAAGATCATCGCGCCGGCCAGGCGAGCTTCGAAATCGCCCTCGGCGACGAAACCGTCGTGCTCGCGGCGGAGGATCTGCTCGTCGAATCCGGCGCGCCGGCCCATCTGGCCGTGGCCGAGGAAAACGGCCTGTGGATGGCCTTCGACACGACGCTGTCCGACGAGCTGCGCCTGGAAGGGCTGATGCGCGAACTGTTGCGCCGCCTGCAGGTGCAGCGCAAGGACGTCGGCCTGGAGATCGAGGACCGGATCGCGATCGTCTATGACGGCGCGTCGCCCAAGGCGCGCGAGATCTTCGCCCGCTTCGACGCGCTGTTGAAAGAGGAACTGCTGGCTCTCGACATCCGCGAAGGCGACGCCTCGGGCGGCGCGGAGCACGCCTTAGGCGGCGAGCGCGCCGTCGTCCTCATCCGCAAGGCGGGGTGACGAGCGCTCTTCCGCAGAAATCAAGCCGGATACCGCTTGGCGCCCCGAAGATGGAGCATAGTTGCACTATGCTCCCGACATTTTGCATTTCTCGGTGAAAGGTGCGGAGCACAGTACAACTGTGCTCCGTCCCGGCGTGGCCGTGAGGGCGATGGCTATTCCCTGACTCTTAAACCGATCCGCAGCGCATTCTCGTAACTCGCGGAGGAAAACCCCAAGACCGTCTTGCCGTTGATCACGGCGACCGGCACCCCATTGCCGGCGCCGAGTTCTTTTTTCCGTTTCGCGGCCTGCTCGTCCTTTTCGATGTCGTATTCGGTGAACGGCACGCCCTTGCTTTGCAGGAAGGCGCGCGCCCGCCGGCAGACGCCGCACCAGGCGGTGGTGTAGAGTTCGACGCGGGCGGCGGAGTAGTCCGCCGGCGGCGTCGGCGCTTTTTTGCCTTTTTTTGCTTCCTGGCGATCTTCCGCGCCGTTCTCCTCCGGCTCGTCGGGCGTGGTTTCGCGCCTGGTCTCTTCGACCTGGACGACCTTCTGCTTGAGCTTCTTCGCGTTCCCCGGCGGCGTGTTCGACATGTGCACCACGCCGTTCTCGTCCACCCACTGATACATCTCGGCGAACGCCAGACCGGAGCAAAGCGCCAGAAAGAAAAAGACAAGGAGGGCGATTCGGATTGGCATCGGGGCTCCGCTCACCGCGCCGTGACGGTCACCGTGATCGGCTCGTCTTCCTTGGCCAGGGGCGCTTCGCAGCTGCCGCCGTCGTAGACCCGGATCGTAACCGAATAGTTCCCTGGCGCTACGGCGCCCTCTCCTTCGCCCGGCGGCGTCAGGGAAAGCTGGCCTTCCACCTTTACCCCGGGCCCGGCCGAGAGCCCGCCGCCCATGGCGTGCGCCCAACTCGGAGTGGACGGGCCGGGGACGACGCAAAAGGCGAGAAGCTGCCCCGTTTGCGCGTCGCTGGCCCTGAGCGTGACGGTCTTCATTCCTCCCCTGGCCACCGTCTGATTGCCCACCGGGTCCATATCCGGCGGCGTGTTGTCGTTGCGCACGGCGACGGCGACCGATTGTTCGTCGTACGCCAGCGGGCTGTTGCAGGTTCCGCCGTCGATGACGCGGACGACCACCGTATGGTTGCCGACGTTGGCGATGGTCGGCGTAAGCGTCAACGAGCCGAGGACCGGCGTCGCGGCCGATCCGGAGCCGCTGACGGAGGCGAAGGCGGGGCCGCTCATTTTGCAGAAAGTGAGCGTCTGGCTCGTATCCTGATCGCTGGCGGTGATATTTACCGTTTTCGTCTCGCCCACGTAGACCGTCTGATCCGCAATCAGATAAAGTTCGGGCAGGTGATTGGCGCCCGCCTGCACCGTCACCTGCACGTCCTGATCGTCATGCCCGGCGGGGATTTGGCAGCTGCCGCCGTCGTAAACGCGCACGCCGATCGTGAACGCGCCGCTCACCTCCGCGCCGGGGAAAATCGACAGCGTGCCCGTCGCCGTTCCGGGGCTGGGACCGCTGCCGAAAACAATCGCCCAGTCCGGCCCGCTGGTTTTGCAGAACGTGAGCGTCTGGCCGCTGTCGGAATCGGTGGCGGAAAGCTGAATCTGGCGCACGTCGCCGGGAGCGAGCGTCTGCGAGGCGATCGCCGCCAGATCGGGCGCATGGTTGTTCGATTGGAGCGTGACCGTGACGGTCTCGTCGTCGTAGCTCTCGGGGGCGTTGCAGGCGCCGCCGTCGTAAACGCGGACCGTGACCTGGGCGCTGCCGGTGGCGGTCAGCGGCGGATTCAGGTTCAAACTGCCCGCGACCGGAGCGGACGCCGGGCCGAAACCCGTCACGGTCGCCCATTCCGGCCCCTCGGTTTTGCAGAAGTTCAGGAATTGCGTCGTGTCGGGATCGCTGGCCTGGAGCGGGACCGCCTTGGATTCGCCGGGCGTCGCCGTCTGCGGCCCGATCGCGGCGAGGGTCGGCGGCGTGTTCGCCGGCACGGTGACCGACACGACGATCGGCTCCTCGTCGTAGCCTCCGGGGGCGTTGCAGGTTCCGCCGTCGATGACGCGGATCAGGACGTCGTAATTGCCGTTCACGCTTGTGTCCGGACTCAGGGTCAGGGTTCCCGTCGCCGGGCTCGGCCCGCTCCCCGAAACCGTAGCCCATGCCGGGCCGTTGATTTTGCAGAAGGCGAGCGTCTGGCCGGCGTCCGGATCGGTGGCCGAAAGCGCCACCTCCTTCGTCGTGCCGCGCGTCACGCTCTGTGCGCCGATCGCGGCGAGCGTCGGCGACACGTTTCCCTGGGCGACGGAGACGCTCACGCTCTCCTCGTCGTAGGCTTGCGGCGCGCCGCAGTTTCCGCCGTCGATGACGCGCACGACGACCGTGAACTGGCCCGCGACCTCCGGGCCCGGGTTGAGGGCGAGCGTTCCGCTCGCCGGCCCGGGGCTCATGCCGGAGCCGGAAACCGTCGCCCAGGTCGGGCCGCTCTGCTTGCAGAAGTTCAAAAACTGGCCGCTGTCGGGGTCGCTGGCCGAAAGCGGCGCGTTTTTCGACTCGCCGGCTCCCATGGATTGCGCGCCGATCGGCGACAAATCCGGCGGGTGGTTGCCCTGGGTGATGAAGATCGAAACGCTTTCCTCGTCGTAGGACTGCGGCGCGCCGCAGCTTCCGCCGTCGATGACGCGCACGACGACGGCGAATTCGCCGGCGACGTCCGCGCCGGGGTTCAAGGCGAGCGTCCCGCCCGCGGGTCCGGGGCTGGCGCCGGAGCCGGAAACCGCCGCCCAGGCCGGGCCGCTCTGCTTGCAGAACGTAAGCGTCTGCCCGGCGTCGGGATCGGTGGCGGAAAGATTCACGTTGCGCGATTCGCCCTGGCCGAACGATTGCACGCCGATCGCCGACAGAACCGGCGGGCGGTTGCCCTGCTGGATGGAAATCGAAACGCTTTCCTCGTCGTAAGCCTGCGGCGCGCCGCAGCTTCCGCCGTCGATGGCGCGCACGACGACCGTGAAGTCGCCGAAGATGTCCGAACCGGGGTTGAGGGCGAGCGTTCCTCCCACCGGGCCGGGGCTCGCGCCGAAGCCGGAAACCGTCGCCCAGGCCGGGCCGCTCTGCTTGCAGAACGTAAGCGTCTGTCCGGCGTCGGGATCGGCGGCGGAAAGGCTCACGTTGCGCGATTCGCCCTGGCCGAGCGTTTGCGCGCCGATCGCCGCGAGCACGGGCGGACGATTGGCCGCCGTGATCGTCACCGTCACGGACTCCTCATCGACGCCTTCCGGATCGTCGCAGCCGCCGCCGTCGAAAACGCGCACGATCACGGAAAACGCGCCGACCACGTCGGGCCCCGGATTGAGCGCCAGCGCGCCCAAAACCGGCCCGGGGCTCGCGCCGGAGCCGGAGACCGTCGCCCAGGCCGGGCCGCCGGCCTTGCAGAAGGTCAAGGTCTGGCCGCCGTCGGCGTCGGCGGCGGAGAGATTCACGTCGCGCGATTCGCCCTGGCCGAGCGTCTGCGGGCCGATCGCCGCCAGCATGGGCGGCGAATTGGTTCCGCAGCTCGGGTCGAGCTGACAGTCGGCGGACGAGCCGTCTCCGGCCGCCGTGCAGCGCTGGGTTCCGTCGCAGGAAGCGAACGCGGTCCAGTCCTGGTAAACGAAATTGTCGCCCACGCACTGGGCGTTGTCGCCGGGGCACAAGAGGTCGGCGGCGCGCCGCTGGACGACGCCGCCACAGGCGCCGACGCAACGGTACTGCTCGGCGCCGAGCACGTCGGTCATGCAGACCGTCGCCGGCGGGCGGAAGTGGCAGCCGTCGCAGCAGGCGGTGACGCTGCGGCACTCGGTGCAGCAATTCGAGTCCTGAACGCAGTCGCCGCTGATCAATTCGCAGGTCTCCTCGGGGCCGCAGGGATCGAGGTAGGTCGGCTCCGGCTGCTCGGGCGTCCATTCGCCGCGCGCGCATGCGGCGCTGTCCTCGGGGCAGAAACGCCGCACCTCCTGGGTATAGCGCGTCGTCCCGCAGGTGCTCGTCGAGCAGAAAAATTCGGTTTCGCTCGGATCGACGCATTCGACCGTCGGGCCGGCCAGGCGGCAGCCGTCGCAGCAGGGGCCTTCTTCGCCGCACTCGCGGCAGGGGGTTTCGTCGTCCCACAGATGGGTGAAGGAAAACGCGAAATTCCCGGCCTGGACGTGAAGTCCGAATTCCATCCTCCCGTCCCAGGCGGGCGCGGGGCCGCCGCCGAGATACTTGCGCTTGGCCTTCACGAAAAGAAAGTGAACGGCCGGCGCTTCGCCTTGCGGGGCGAGCGAGAGCGCGGAAAGGTGAATGTTCGCCACTTCCAGACGGCCGGAAGAGGCGGCCTGGTTTATCTGTTCTTCGCTGAGGTCCGGCGGATCGGCGGCGCAGAACTCGCGCGCCAGGCCGTCAACGCCGTTTCGCGGCAGCACGCCGGAGGCGGCGTCGAGCTGCGGAACGGGGGCCTCGTAAGGATCGACTTCGTTTCCGGGGAAGCCCTGGATGACGTCCGGGGCCAAAAAGACATCGCCCGAGAAAGCGCTTGGCGCGTAAAATTCGACGCCGCCCAGTTCCCATCCGCCCGCGATACGGCTCGGGCAGGCGGTGGGCGCCGGATCGGGAGGCCAGCCGCGCGCCCGCGCCGGCGGTTCGACGCCGTCGCCATATGAAACCATCTCCACCGTCGCCTCGCCGTCGATGGTCACGGCGCGGTAGCCTTCGCCGTCGATGACGACCTGCTGGCTGGAGACGGTCGGCTCGCCGGCGATCAGCGCCGCCGCCGTCGCCTCGGGCAGGCCCAGCTCCGCCGGCGCAATCCCGACGCGGACCAATGCGTACTGCCGAACGTATTGCGCCAGCTCGCGGCTGAGCGACGTCCACGAAGGGGCAGGCTCGGCGTCGCCGTCCACCGGTTCGTCCCCGTCCGTGTCCGTTTCGTCGCCGTCTTCGACCGGATCGCCGTCCGGGTCTTCGTCGAGGTCGCCGTCCGGATCGATGTCTATCTCGCCCTCATCGCCGTCTTCGGCGGGATCGTTATCGACGAGATCGCCGTCCGTGTCGTCGTCCGTTTGTTCGTCGCCGTCCGACGGCTGATCGGCGACCGCGTCGCCGTCGGCGTTGTCGCCGTCTTCCGTGGAATCCGCGCCCGCGCAGGCTGTCAGGAAAGCGATGCCGGCGATGATCGGCCAAAACCATTTGAAGGATCTGCGTCCCATGGCGTACTCCAGCAAAAGCAAAGGGTTTTTGCCTTGTTTGTGCATAGCGAGTCCAATTCTTTATTTGTAGCACGGGAAGGCTGGAGGATCAAATGAAAAGGCCATGGAAGTCATCTGTGGGTGCATCACAGGATATTGCGGTTGTCATGCCGCTCTCAGCGTTTCCGGGAATCGTTTGGGACCGACCGAAGCGTACAACGCTCTCAGGGTCACCAT
>QZKR01000032.1 GCA_003598065.1 Myxococcales bacterium
GTCGATCTGGAGGCGCTGCGCGCCCTCGTCCGCTTCCAGCTGGACAACGGCGTTCACGGCCTCGTGCCGCTGGGCTCGACCGGCGAAGCGGCGACGCTGACCTTGGCCGAGCGCGAGGCGGTCGTCAACGCCGTCCGCGACGAGGCGAGAGGCCGCGCGCCGATCGTCGTCGGCGCGAGCACCAACGACACGCGCACGACCATCGAACTCGTCCGCCAAGCCAAGGATCTGGGCGCGGACGCGGCGATGATCGTCATGCCCTACTACAACAAACCCACGCCGGACGGGATCGTCGCCCACTTCGCCGCCATCTCCGAGGCCGTCGATATGCCGCTGGTGGCCTACAACGTCCCGTCGCGCACCGGCGTCAATCTCGCGCCGGCCACGGCGGCGCGGCTGGCCGCCATGCCGAAGGTCGTGGGTTTGAAGGAGGCCGCCGGCGACATGGCGCAGGCGATGGAGATCGCCCGGCGCACCCAGGGGCAGTGGTCGCTTCTCTCCGGCGAGGACGCGCTCTTGTTTCCCTTCCTCGCCATCGGCGGACAGGGGCTCATCTCGGTGACCAGCAACCTTCTCCCCTCGAAAATGGCGCGCATCTACGATCTCTGGCAGGCGGGCGACCTCGCCGGTTCGCGGCAGCAGCAGCTCGAACTATTGCCGGCGATCCAGGCGATGTTCTCCTCCACCAACCCGCTGCCGGTGAAGGCGGCGCTGTCCTTGCGCGGCCTGATCCGCAACGAGGCGCGCCTGCCCCTGCTGGCGCTCTCCGGCCCGACGCTCGACGCGTTGCGCGCCGAGCTGACGCGGCTCGAAGCGATCTAGGAGGCGCGTCATGACGATCCGCGTGGCGTTCGCCGGAGCGGCCGGCCGCATGGGCCGCGCCCTGTTGAAACTGGCCGCCGAGTCCGGCGACCTGACGATCGCCGCCGCCGTCGAGGCGGCGGGGCGCCCGCAGCTCGGCGAGGATGCAGGCTCGCTGATCGGCCGCGCGCCGTTGGGCGTAAAGCTGACGGCCGCCGGCGCGCCCTTGGCGGCGGACGTGGTGGTCGATTTCTCCGCGCCCGCCGCGACGCTGGCGCTGATCGAGCAGCTTTCCCAGACGCCGCTGCCGCTCGTCTGCGGCACGACGGGCCTGGAGGCGGCGCACAAGGCGGCGCTGGCGAAGCTGGCCGAAGCCGCGCCGGTGGTCTGGGCGCCGAATTTCTCCACGGGCGTCAACCTGCTCTTCGATCTCGTCTTCCGCGCCGCCGCCGTCATGGGGCCGCAGACGGAGGTCGAGGTCGTGGAGGCGCATCACAAGCACAAGAAGGACGCGCCCTCGGGCACGGCCGTGCGGCTGGTGGAGCAGGTCGCCCGCGCGCTGAACCTCGATGCGAAGCGCGACGCGGTGCACGGCCGCGAGGGCATCACCGGCGAACGGCCCCTGCGCCAGATCGGCGTGCACGCCCTGCGCGGCGGCGAGGTGGTGGGCGAGCACACCGTGTTTCTGTTCGGCGAGGGCGAGCGTCTCGAACTCACGCACCGCGCGGCGAGCCGCGATGCGCTCGCCGCCGGAGCCCTGCGCGCCGTCCGCTGGGTCGTCGGCCGGCGGCCCGGCCTTTACGACATGATGGACGTCCTGGGGATGAAAGGCTGACGATGGCGAAACGCGAAACCGTCCGCGTCGCGGAGCGCGTCAAAACGCTGCCGCCCTACCTGTTCGCGCGCATCGATCAGCTGCGCAACGAGGCCAGAAGAAAAGGCGTGGACGTCATCGACCTCGGCGTCGGCGATCCCGACGAGCCGACGCCGGCCCCGATCGTCGCGGCGATGCAAAGGGCGGCGGCCGATCCGGCCAACCACAAATATCCCGCCTACGAAGGCTCGTTCGCCTTTCGCAAGTCCTGCGCCGACTACCTGAAAAAGCGGCTCGGCGCGGCTCTCGATCCCGCCTCGGAAATCCTCGCCCTGATCGGCTCGAAGGAAGGCATCGGACATCTGCCGCTGGCCTTCGTCGATCCAGGCGACCTCGTGCTCGTTCCCGATCCGGGCTACCCGGTCTACGCCATCGCCACGCGCTTCTGCGGCGGCGAACCGCATTTCATGCCCTTGCGCGCCGAAAACGGCTTCATGCCCGACCTGTCGCGCGTGCCGGCCAAGGCCTGGAACCGCGCCAAGATCCTCTGGCTCAATTACCCCAACAATCCCACGGGGGCGCGCGCCACGCGCGAATTTTTCCTGGAGGCGATCCGCCTTTGCGCCAAATACGGCGTGCTCTTGGCGCACGACGCCGCCTATTTCGAAATCTACGCCGGCCGCGAACGGCCGCTGTCGATTCTGGAGCTTCCCGGCGGGCGCGAGGTGGGCGTCGAGTTCTACTCTTTCTCCAAGACGTTCAACATGACCGGCTGGCGCATCGGCTTCGCCGCCGGACAGGCCGCGGCGATCAACGCGTTGGGCCGCGTCAAGAACAACCTCGATTCCGGCGCGTTCACCGCCGTCCAGCAGGCGACGGTCGCCGGAAACGCCAGGCTCGCCGCCCTGATCGGCCCGATCCGCAGGCTTTACGCCGGGCGGCGCAAGGAGACGGTGAAGGCGATGCAACGCGCCGGCTTCGACGTCTTCGACGCCGGGGCCACGTTCTACATCTGGACGCGCACGCCCGCCGGCTCGACGTCGGCCGAATTCGCCATGCGCGCCCTGGCCAAAGCCGGCGTCGTCGTCACGCCGGGCACGGGCTTCGGCCCGAGCGGCGAGGGCTATTTCCGGGTGGCGCTCTGCGCCCCGCAGGCGCGCATCCTCGAAGGCGTGCGGCGGCTGGCCGCGGTGAGGGGCTGAAGATGCCCACGGCGGCGGTCGGCATCGGCTCGAATGTAGGCGACCGCGTGGGCCTGGTCTGCGCCGCCTTGCGCGAACTGGAAGCCCTGCCCGACACGGTGGTTCTCAAGTGTTCGTCGCTCTTCGAGAGCGAACCGGTGGAAGGACCGGACCAGCCGTGGTTCGTCAACGCGGCGGCGATCATTCACACGACGCTCGCTCCCTGGCAGCTTTTGCGCGCGCTCGGTCGCATCGAGGCGGCGCACGGCCGGACGCGCGAGATTCCGAAAGGGCCGCGCACCCTCGACCTCGACATTCTGCTCTACGACGAGCGGGTCGTCGCCGAGGCGGATCTGTCGATCCCCCACCCCCGGCTCGCGGCGCGCCGCTTCGTGCTCTTGCCTCTTGCCGAAATCGCCCCGACAATGGTAGAGCCGTCCAGCGGCCGGACGATCCGCGAACTCTTGTGCGACTGTCCCGACCGGGCGGTGGTGAAACGTCTGAACGGCAACGCCAAAGCGAAGGAGATCGTTTCATGAAGTTTTTCATCGACACCGCCGACGTGGCGGAGATCAAGGAAGCGCTGGCCTACGGACTGATCGACGGCGTGACGACCAATCCCTCGCTCGTCGCCAAGACGGGCCGCCCCTTCGCCGAGGTGGCGAAAGAGATCCTCTCGCTCGTGGACGGCCCGGTGAGCCTGGAAGTGACCGCCCTGGACGCCGAGGGCATGATCCGCCAGGCGAAGGATCTGGCCCAGCTCGGCAAGAACGTCGTCGTCAAGATCCCGATGACGCTGCCGGGGATGAAGGCCGTGCGCGCCTTGAGCCTGGAGGAGATCAAAACCAACGTCACGCTCTGCTTCTCGCCCTCGCAGGCGCTCTTGGCGGCCAAGGCCGGCGCGACCTACGTCTCGCCCTTCGTCGGCCGCTTCGACGACATTTCCGAAACCGGCATGGAGCTGATCGAGAAGATCGTCGCCATCTACCGCAACTACGGCTACGAAACGCAGGTGCTGGTGGCTTCGGTGCGCAACCCGCTGCACGTCGTGGAGGCGGCCCTGATGGGCGCGGACGTGGCGACGATCCCGATGGGCGTCCTGCGCCAGCTGGCCAGGCACCCGCTCACCGACATCGGCATCGAAAAATTCATGGCCGACTGGGAAAAAGTTCCCAAGTAACCCTCGCCTCGTTATAATGCTCCCGGCCGAACCGGTCGGACTCGCCTCGCCTCGGCCGAAAGGAGCAGTCGGATGCGCCTCGCGTTCTACCCGCTGGTGGTATGCTGTCTCGCGCTGTGTCTCGCCTGCGACGGAGCGACGCTGAAAGCCCCCTTCGATGAAGCGACGGACGGCGACGAAGCCGGCGGCGACGCCTGCGCCGTCGCCGCCGAATGCCCGGCCGGCGAATTCTGCGTCGATCACCGCTGCCGCCCCTGGTGCGCGGAAGACGTCCCCTGTCCGGAAGGGTTCGTCTGCGATCTGACGACCCATAGCTGCCTCCATTCCCTGCCTGACGGCGATCAGGCCGCCGACGACGACAAGCCGGCGGACGGGGATGGCGCGGACGGCGATGCGCCGGCGGACGGCGACGCGCCCACGGACGGCGACGCCCCCGACGGCGACGCGGCCTGCGGCGAGTGCCCGGCGCGCACGCATTGCAATTTCCAAGAAGGCGATTGCGTCTTCGATGCGGATCACTGCGCGCTTGCCGGATGCCCCTCGTCCTCGTTCTGCGACGCGGCCCTGGGCGAGTGCATCCCCAAGCCCAACCACTGCGCCAACACCGGCTGCCCCGGCGGCTACGCCTGCAACAACGGGACGGGCGAATGCGAGCTCGACATGGCGCAGTTCCCCGGCCTCTGCGAGCCGTGCCTGGAAGGCGCGGAGTGCGAGGCGAGCGGCGTGTGCTTCTACAACAACGAGACGCAGGAGGGCTACTGCGCCTCGGCCTGCGCCGAGGAGACCTGCCCGGAGGGGATGGAGTGCATCCAGTACGATAATACGACCGTCTGCCGCCCCGGCGACTCCGGTTGCGGCAACCCGCACAACCTGGGCGGAAGCTGCGCCTCCGACGCCGACTGCGCCGCCGGCGCGCGCTGCCTGGCGGAGGCGGACAACGAATACGGCTACGCCTGGCCGCGCGGCTACTGCACGAAAACCTGCGCTGCCGACGCGGACTGCGCCAACCCATATACGGTTTGTTATCCGGTGCGCGAGGCGGGCGGCGAACGGCTCGATCCGATCTGTCTGCATCTGTGCGACGCCGGCGGTCTCGCCTGCCGCACGGATTATCTTTGCCTCGGTTTGCCCTTCCCCGATCAGCGCCGCGCCTGCGCTCCCCAGGGCGCCGCTCAAGGCCGCTGAGGTCCGCAAGGGCTCATAAATGCGCCACAAATAGTTTTACCGCAGCGCGTTAAGTTATTAACGCATTGCATAAACTCAATTTCACTTAGCTCGCTTTTTACCCCCCTCGCCGGACCCCTAAAAACCTCATGCCTTCCGCAAAGTTGTCTTATTTCACGCCTTTGCAGAAAAAACGGGAATTCCGAAAAATTTTCCTTGACAGGGGGGGTACGATTTTTATAATCCGCTCCAATGCCTTTCTCTCTGCATATCCTCGAATATGCCCGCCGGAGAGGAGGGCGGTGTTGACTGGGGTTTGGGTTCTTTAACTGGGCCTTGGCCTTGGGCGACATTGGCCCCCTGCGTTCTGGGAGGAAACGTGAATTGAAAGAGCTGGGACGCCATATCCTGGTCGAGATGTACGACTGCGATCCGGTCGTGCTCAACGACGAGGAGACCATTTCGCGGGAAATGCTGAGAGCGGCGGAAGTGAGCGGCGCCACCATTGTCGGCGACGTGTTCCATCGCTTCTCGCCGCACGGGGTATCGGGATGCGTCGTCATCGCCGAGTCCCATCTGTCCATCCACACCTGGCCCGAGTATAGGTACGCAGCGCTCGACCTGTTCACCTGCGGCGAGAACGTCGATCCCTGGAAGGCGTTCAAACATCTCCGCAAGGTGCTCAAGGCCGAGCGCTCCTCGCAAACCGAGATCAAACGCGGCCTCTTCCCCTTGGAAGAAGGCCAGCGCCTGCCCTTCAAACCTGGAAAATAACCTCGCATCGGGCGCGGCGCCGCTTATACTAGGCTCGAACGCTCCGATCCGGCGGCGGGGCGGCGAGAGCCGATGGCGGCGAAATGCTCCAGGTTCCATGAGCGCGCGGCGCGCGCGCCGCGCGAGCCCTGCACGCGCCGGCGTCGTCGCCGAGAATCCGTACGTCATGCGCCTGGGCGCGGAAGCGTGCGCGTCGAGGAGGAGGTGAACGATGGGCGAACCGAGGTGGTACCGCGAACTGGTGCGGGACGCTTATGGGCTGACGATCCGCATCGACCGCATGCTCGTCGAGACGCAGTCGCCGTTTCAGAAAATCGCCGTCTTCGAAAACGCCGTCCTGGGCCGCGTCATGACGCTGGACGGCGCGATGATGCTCACCGAGCGCGACGAGCCGAACTACCACGAGATGCTCGTCCATCCGGCGATCTTCGCCCATCCGCAGCCGCGCCGCGTGCTCGTCATCGGCGGCGGCGACGGCGGCGCGCTGCGCGAAATCGTCAAGCATCCGGAGGTCGAGGAGGCGGTGCTCTGCGAGATCGACCCGGCGGTGATCGAAGCCGCCAGGGCGCATCTGCCGTTCACCGCCGAAGGTTTCGCTTCGCCCAAGGCGCGCGTCCATGTCGGCGACGGCGTGGAGTTCATCCGCGCGCACAAGGCCAGTTTCGACGTCATCCTCGTCGATTCCACCGACCCCAAGGGCTTCGCCGAGGGGCTGTTCCGCGCGCCGTTCTACGAGGACGTGAAGCGCGCCCTGCGCACGCCGGGGATCTTCGTGCAGCAGACCGAGTCGCCCTGGTACGAGGACGTCGATTGGCCGCGGGCCTACGCCGAACTCGGGAAAATCTTCGCCGGCGTCTATCCCTACGGCGCGGCGATCCCGATGTATCCCACCGGTTACTGGACCTTCGCCTTCGCCTCGGACCAGCTCGACCCGTGGAACCAGTACGATCCGGGCCGCGCCGCCCGTCTCACCGGCCTGAAGTATTACGCTCCCGAGCACCAGCGCGCCGCCTTCGCCCTGCCCGCCGCCGCCGCGCGCCGGCTGAAGGCGCTTTGAGATGCCGGCGCGCTACGCCGTCCATCCGTTTCTGGCGGCGCGAACCGCGCCCGAACGCGGCGCGTTCGCGCTGTTCGGCGCGCCCTACGACGGCACGGCCTCCTTCCGCTCCGGCTCGCGCGAGGGCCCCGAGGCGATCCGCCGCGCCTCGGAGGTGCTGGAGGATTACTGCCCCGTCGCCGACCGCAGCCTCGCCGAAACCGCCTTCGCCGACCTGGGCGATCTGGAGCTGCCCCTGGGCGACAGCGCGAAGGTGTTGGAATGCATCGCCGCGCAGGCGCACGAACTCTTCGCCGCCGGCGTGCGGCCGTTTCTCCTGGGCGGCGAGCACCTCGTGTCGTTGCCGGCGATTCTCCTGGCGGCGGAGCGCTACCGCGACCTCTGTCTCGTGCAACTCGACGCCCACGCCGATCTGCGCGAGGATTATCTGGGCGTGCCCTATTCGCACGCCACGGTGATGCGCCGCGCCGTGGAGCGGATCACGCCGGAGAAATTGTTTCAATTCGGCGTCCGCTCCGGGACGCGCGAGGAGTGGGCCTTCATGCGCCAGCACGGCACGGCGCGCCCGGCCACGCTGGAAGCGGCGAAAGCGGCGGCCAAGGCGATCGGCGACCGGCCGGTTTATCTGACGCTGGATCTCGACGTGCTCGATCCGTCGGTCCTGCCCGGCACGGGCACGCCGGAGCCGGGCGGCATTTCCTTCGCCGAGCTTGACGCCATCCTGCGCGTCTTCGCGCCCTGCAACGTCGTCGCCGCCGACGCGGTGGAGCTTGCGCCCGGCCTCGATCCGTCCGGCGCGTCGGCCGTCGTCGCCGCCAAGGCGGTGCGGACGATGCTGGTGTCGTATTAATTTCGGATGGCCATTAAAACGAAATGATCGTCAGAACCGCCAGCCTGGAAGACGTCGCGGCGATCGCCCGGCTGTCGGGTGAGCTGGGCTATCCCTGCGACCCGGCGACCATGGCGGCGCGCGTTGAAAAGATCTCCAGTCAAAAACGGCACCTCTTGCTCGTAGCTCAAAACGACCGCGGCGAGGTCTGCGGCTGGCTGCACGCCTTCAGCGTCGATTCCCTCGTATCCGGTTTCCGAGTGGAAATTGGCGGACTGGTGGTCGCCAAGGCGGAGCAGCGATCCGGAATCGGCGGCCGCCTGGTCGAAGCGGCCGAGCAATGGGCCCTGGAGATCGGCGCAGAGTTTGTGAGCGTGCGCAGCAGTGTCGATCGTATCGAAAGCCACTCATTTTACCGCAAGCGCGGCTATGAATTGAAACGGACGCAGCAGGCGTATCGCAAGCGGTTGCGGTGAATAGCAGGACGGCGGGTGGCTTGAGTTGAAGTGACTTAAATGTGTGCCATGCTTTGCTTGCAAAGCATGTTTGGAAATGGCCGTTGAATTTAAAACGCATGGCTTGCCAGCAAGCCATGGCACACATCAAAACACTTCTTCTACTCGCCTTATTCTTCGCTTTTCCGACTCTCGGCGGGCAGGGCGTCGATAATCTCACGCAGACGATGCTCTTCGGATTGGCTGAGCGGGTGCTTCGGCGGGTTCAAGGCGAAGCAGACGTCGCCGCGCCGCGCGTAGTAGGGTTGCTGGTCGCACCACAACACGTTTAGGACATAGGCGTCCTCCTGGCCAGGGACGACAACCTGCACCAGATTTTTGGAGACGTCCCTGACGATGCTCCGGTCCGGGCTGTCGCCGACGCCCGCCAAGGGAAAATCGTTCAGATCGCTCCAGCCCGGCCCATCCGGGCGAGTCAGCATCCATTCCACCTGCCGGCGGATCGCGCGCGCCACCGTGCGGTTGCCGCCTTCGGTCCAATGGCCGTCGTCGGGAATGCTTTCGGGCCGGGAATTTTCGTTTTCGAATTTCAGGACGGTCATTCCGTGCCGGGGGCGCCGCTCGACCCATCGCGAAAAGATCGCCGCATGCGGTTCGGTCACGTTCAAAAGAAAGAGAATGCGGCCCGGACCCGCCGCCATGTCGATCTCGTCGAGGGCGCGCGTCAGCGACGCTTCGTCGCCGTAGCTCCCTTCCGGGGCTCTCAACGCTTGTCGCAGGGCGTCGTATCCGACTTCGAACCCGCTGACCACGAAAAGGCGATACAGCGCGTTTTCTCGCATCAGGTCCAGACGGTCGCGGACGTCCAGAAGCTCCAGGTCGTCGCGTTTGACCAGGATGGCGTACAACCCCGACGGATGGCAGAATTCCGCCTGCCGCACGAGTCCCCGGAAAGAGGCCAGCGCCGAGCCGGGAATGCCGGCGTTGTGGAATCGTACGGGGCCATCGGAAAACGAGGCGAAATCCCGTTCGAGCGCGTCGGCCAGCGTGGCGCCGTCGCGCACTCCGGAGCCGAAAACGAAGGAGTCGCCGATCAGCGCCACGGTGTTCGCCGGCGGCCTCAAGGGCCGATCGGGTTCGCCGCGGAAACCGCATTCGTCCATCTGGTGATCGAAGCAGCCGCGCGCCGGCGCGCATTCGGTCAGGACGGCGCGCGGCGCCCAGGTCCACGCATCCGATTCCGGATGGTGGAAGTAATGGGAGGAAAAATCCGTGTAGCCAAACGGCAGCAGATGCATAACCGCCAGCGCCGCCGCGAGCGTCAGCGGAGCAAGAATCCGCCTCGTCCGGCCCAATTCTGCGCCTTTGAAGCGCCCGCGCGCGTAGCGCAGCGACGCCCAGGCGATCCAGCAGAGGACGGCGATGACAAGCGCCTTCGAAACGAACGAGTGCAGCGTTCCTTCAACAATGGCCCCAAACGAAAGCAGCCAGGCCGCCAGATAGGCGGCGTCCCCCAGCGCCGTCAAAACGCATTGGCCAGGCCGCGACGTCCGTCCGGCCGGGGAAGGCAGGGGTTCGGATTCCGATGGAGGGAAAAGGCCCGTGGACTGATACGGATAGCCGCTGCACATATCGCTTTCTCTCAGGGCGCTGCCTGCTTTCGGCGCATTATACCATAGCCGCAAATTTTCCAGGATCAACGAACCCGCCGCCGGAATTTCCCCTGTTTTTTCGCGACGGGTGGCTTGAGTTGAAGTGACTTGAATGTGTGCCATGCTTTGCTTGCAAAGCATGTCCGGAGAGGGTCTTTGAATTTAAAACGCATGGCTTGCAAGCAAGCCATGGCACACATGAAAGAACGCCTCCAACTTATACCGCTACCGCCCCTTTTTTCTCTACGCGTCCATTTCAAAAACCACTCTTCCCCCGCTTTAAGGAATAAAAAGCGCCCCGCCGCCGATCTTTCCCTACGTCCCTGAGAACCGGTTGCGTCGGGCGGTGGGCGCGGCTGAAACGCCATGCCGCCGCCGGAGAGGGTGGGTCATGCAGCGATTGTTAATCCTGTTCGGTTTTGTCCTTGTGTTGGGCGCTTGCGGCGACGATGGCGTCGTCGTCTTTCTCGGCGACGCGGAGGACATTCAGGAAGACGGTGATGCGGACGAACAACCGGTTGATGCCGGCGATTCGGACGACGAGCCGGCTTCGGAGGAAGCGAGCGACGGCGACCGGAGCGATGGCGATTTGCCGGACGGCGATTCGATCGCGGCGGATGGCGATTCAACCGAAACGGACGACGACCTGGTCGAAGATGAAACGGTCGAAAGCATCGAAGCCGATGCGGACGGAGACGGCGCGGAGCCGCTTTGTCTCGTTTTAAGCGACGCGCGGCTGGCGACGGCGGGTGCGGACGGCGTGTGGAGCCCCGGCGAGGCGGTGCTGATTTCCGTGACCTTGAGCAACATCTGCGACGAGGACTATATGCACTACCCGGGCGTGAGTCTGGAATCCGACACGCCCGGGATCGAAACGGGCGGCTCGGGGTTGCAGCTCTACGGCATTCTGGCCGGCCAGAGCATCGACGGCGAATTTCTCGTGACGGCCGACGTATCCCTGACGCCCGGCGACCCGGCGGCGTTCACCGCCCGCGTGACGGCGCTGGGCTGCGGCGAGCCCGACGCGGACTACGATTGCCCGCCCCCCGCGCCGTATGAGTTTTCCTTCGAGTTGGCCGCGCCGGTTGTCGATGCCCCGCTCGACTGCCTGCATTTCAGCGGCTTCGCCCTGCGGCCCTACATCGGCTCGCCCGCCGGCCGCTGGGAGCCGGGCGACGAGGTGGCGGCCGAGGTGGTGATGCGCAACGACTGCGAGGAAAATTTCTGGGCCCAGCCCGGCGCCAGGCTCTCCGCCGACCAGTCCGGCGTGCGCATCGATGCGCCCTTGTATTTGCCTTACGACCTCGGGCCGGGCATGAGCGCGCCGCTCGCGTGGGCCGTCACCGCCGACCGCAGATTGGACAGCGGCCTGGTGGTGCGCTTCACCGTCCTGGCCACGACGAATGGTTGCGACGGTCCCGAGGCGACGTCGCCCGACTGCCCTGCGCCCAACCCGATCACGATGGACAGGACGCTCGGCGATCTGCTCGATCCGCGAGAGTAGGGACATCTTGGAGCCATACTCCAGGTTCGGAGCAGGTCTCCAGACCTGCTCCGCATGTTTTTTTGTGCGTTGCTGTCGGTGCCAATACCGAGATTGGCCCTTAAATGTTTAGGAGCAGGCGTAGACGCCTGCTCCAACATGGGCGACAAGAGCAGAATAACGGTTACTTCTTTTCCTGCCCCGGCGGCGGGAGGATGGGCGGGCGGCTCTTCTCTTCCTTCTTGCGCTGCAATTCCAGTTCTTCCAAAAGAAGCGCGGGAGCGATCGTCGAGACCGGCACGTAGCCCGACTCCGCGCCGCAGAAGCCGTTGAACGCCTCGTAGCGGTCGCCGGTGAGCGCGATCTTGTTGATCGAGGCCAGGGGCGTCCCCACCAGTTCCACGCCGCGCACCAGTTCCTCGCGGCCGTCGGGAAAGACGCGCCTGACGACGCGCGGCACGCCCTTGAACGCCTGGTAGCCGTAGGACGAGGTGTTGGTCGAGCCGCCGTCCATGTCCTCGACGATCAGGCCGTAGGGCTTCTTCTGCGCCACGACCAGATCGATCAGCTTCGCCTTCAGTTCGTCGTGCGGCGCGCTCTTGTGGGAAACGAGCCTCGTTACGCCCATGCGCGCCATCGGCTTGCGCGCCCCGGCGGCGCGGCCGTGGCCGGTGGACAGAGCGAAGCCTTCGACGGGCGTGCGTGACATGAGATAGTTCTTGAGCACGCCGCCTTCCACCAGCAGCGTCCGCCGCGCCGGCGCGCCTTCGTCGTCGTAAAGGTAATGGCCGTTGAGCGGTTCGCCCTCGAAGGACGTCTCCGTCGGATCGTCGATCAAATCCAGGAACTCCGGCAGGATCATCTGACCCACCTGGCCCTTGAAGGTGCGGCCCTCCTCGTCGCTGTTCTGCCGTTCGCCCTCCAGGCGATGGCCGACCGCCTCGTGGAAAAGCACGCCCGCCGCCTGCGGCGAGAGGATCGCCGGGCCGGTGTAGGGATCGAGCAGCGGCGCGCCGCGCAGCGCGAGCAGTTCGTCGATCATCCCCTGCGTCTCGGCCGCGATCGTCTCCCACGCCGGCAGCGTCTTTTCCGTGGGCGCGTAGAAGGCGCGATTGGAGGTCAGCACCATCTCGTCCGCGGCATGCGTCTCGGCGTCGATGGACAGCGCGTAGAGCGTCCGCTCGTCGGCGACGCGCGTTCCTTCGGTATTGACGAAATAGCGCGTGTCGCGCGTGGCGCGCAGCTGGATGAGGTAATTGGCGATCTCCGGGTGCGTCGCGAAGCGGGCCGAAAGCTCCAGGAGCCGTTTTTTCCAGGCGGAGGCGTCGTAGTTCAGCCTGGCCGGCACGCCGCGCCATTGGACGGGTTTCTCCCTGGAGAAACTGGCCACGTCGGCCTCGGGGCTCTGATAGACGGCCTTGCCCTTCTTGCGGTGGTAGTCGGCCAGCGCCTGCTTGTATTGCGCGTCCGTGCGCAGCCAGAGCGCGGCCTTCAGGGCCGAAAGCGAATCGTCGGCCGGCGCGTCCTGGCCCAAGGGCAGACCTTCGTCAAGCTGGAAGGGGAAGAAGCTGTCGAGCTCGCCCGTGTTGTCGAAGGCGTAGTCGCCGACGCGCACCTCGACGTAAAGCTCGCCGTCGCGGCTCGAACTCTCGCGATGCACCGAGCCGAAGCGCGCCAGGAGCAGGTCGGTTTCGTGAACCGTGTAGGCGTAGGCGATGAAGTAGGGTTTCTCGTAATCGCCGAGCTTGAGCCGCTCGGCGTTGCGGCCGAGTTCATCGACCATCGCGCCGATCACGGCCGGCGAGGGATCGGCGA
>QZKR01000063.1 GCA_003598065.1 Myxococcales bacterium
GATGCGAGACCGGAGGGTCGTGTGCGCTCGCAGGAAGGGTTTCGGCGCAGACACGCTAGAACCTAAGTTGTTTCAGCCCGCGGGCGCGATTCCCATCGAAGGTCTTGACTTGGCGCCGAAGGTGCGGTCGCGGATCAGCCGCGGCCGTCGCCTCCTCCGTCGTTCTGGTTCGTTATCGGCTTCATCGTCGTTTCCTTTACATGGCGGTCATGCGGCCTGAAGGGTGACTGACATCCCCAAAGAATCCATGACAGGAAAGTCGCGAAAAGATCGGGCGGCATGGGCGTTGGCGGGCACGGTCGAAGAGACCAAGCCCACCCTCATGGTCTCTCCGCTTCCCGGCGGGCCGATCATGATGAGGTTGTGTCCGCCGGCGGCGGAGACCTCCAGGGCCCGTTTGACATGCTCCTGACCTTTGACATCGTTTAGATCGACGCCGTTGGCCATCCCCTGGCGCTGCGCTTCAAAATCGGCGGCGGCGGCCGGGGCGATGCCCTCCACACCGTTGAGAAAGCGAATTACCTGAGCGAGATCGTGGACGCCGATGATGTCTACCGACTCGGCGACGGCCGCCTCGGAGGCATTGGCCGCCGGAAGAATGAAACCCTTGAGGGCAAGATCGCGGCAGGCGGCGGCCAGAGGCAGCGCGCCGCGTACCGGCTTGATCGCGCCGTCCAGCGCCAGCTCGCCCGCCACCATCCAGCCCTCCAGGCTTTCCACGGGAAACACGCCCAGGCAGGCGAGGACGCCCAGGGCGATGGGCAGGTCGAAGGCCGCGCCTTCCTTGCGGATGTCGGCCGGGGCGAGGTTGATCGTGATGCGCCGCGAGGGAATGGACAGCCCCGAATTCTTGATCGCCGCGCGCACGCGCTCCTGGCTTTCGCGCACAGCCTTGTCCGGCAAACCGACGATGTTCAATTGCGGCAGGCCGTGGGCGACATCCACTTCCACGTCCACGCGGAAGGCGTTGATTCCCCACAATGCTCCGGAAACCACATTGGCCAGCATCTGCTCCTCCCCCGTGGACTTTGCACTTGAGATGGCAACCGGCTTTAAACATTTGCAGAATCAATGCCAATCGAAAATTCGCTGTGATCGTTAAGAATTTTCAATTTTGGAGTTGTCCGAGGCGTTCGGATTCCGGAAATTAATGTCCGACATTCGGACGGGGCCGGGCGGTCCAGTCCGGAGGGCGGTTCACTCTGACGTTGTCAGAGAGCAGCGGCATGTGAGAATTGCGAATATCAATTGTTAGCGATTTTCATCATTTGAGATTCTTGACAGGGAATGCCTTTTGGCCTAGCGTTGAGCCGTAGAAAATCTAGTGCCAAAAGAAACTGAATAGTATGCAAGAGCGAAAGAGGATTGGGTGGACGGACCCGATCCGAGCCGGCGCGCACGCCACGCTCAACCGGATATTCGCACCGCCGCTTGATCGGCAAATTCAATTCGCGTCCTTGCGCGGGCGACGGCGCAGTTATTTTGATCCGGTTTCTTCGGTTGGCGCACTGATACTTTAGAACGACGGTCTCGAACTCTGAACATGCGAAAAAAAAGGGCGCCTGCATGAGGAAGCTTGCAAGAGCGGTCCTCTGGGTTACGCCGCGCCGGTGTCGGTATGTGGTGAAGCGCATCTTTTTGCGCGATTGCAAGAGGGGCTGCTGCGTGTCGGGAATGGTTTCTACATCCTACAGCGACTGTTTGCTTTGAGACGCGCTTAGAACAGGACGGGTGATGTCGGCTCAGCATGTTGTGACGATCGCGGTTGTCGCCGTGGCGTGGGTGTTGTGCTTCTCGGGATGCGGCGGCCAGAATTCGAATCCCCGACCGGAGTCGTCCGGCGAATTTTTCAGCGAAGCCCTGCGTGGCCAGCCCAACGCCTCCGAACCGGTGGCGGAGGTGGACGGCAGCCCCATCGGAGTCGAGCAACTGCGAATCGCCATTGAGAGCATGCCGGAAGCTCTGCGCCAGGAAATGGATTCTCCGGAGCAACGCTTGCTTCTCGTGGAACAACTCATCAATCGCCGCCTGCTGGCGCGCCGCGCCGTTCAGGAAGCCATCGCCGTTCCGGCGGAGGATATGGCGAAGGCTCGCGACGTTCTGGAACGCTCGTTGAGCCACGCCTACCTGGGACGCCACGCCCGGAATCAGCCTGAAATCACGGTCGGCGACGAAGAATGCCGGAAATACTACGAATCCAATCAGGGCGAATACACCGAACCGGAGCGCATGCGGCTAGCCCGCATTTTGATCAAAGCCGCCGCGCCTGGGGAAAAGGCGCGGGCGCGGGACCGTATGAAGGACATCCTCGAAAGGTTCAGCAAAGGCCAGCAATTTGAAGCGCTGGCGGCGACCTACGGGGAGGGCGAGGAGAAAAGCCGGCAGGGCGACGTCGGCTGGGTGCTCAAAAACAAAAAATACGGTCCGGCCTACCTGCGCATGTGGAAAACCGAGGTGGGTTCGGTGGGCGAGGTCCAGGAGGATCGGGAAGGTCTGCTCATCCTGAAAAAGCTGGAGCAACAGCCGGAGCGCGTCAAACCGTTCGAGGAAGTGAAAGAATCCATCCGCGTGGCGTTACGGCAAAAACAGGAACTGTCCCGCTTGCGGGAGTTCACCTCCGGCCTGCGCGAATCCGCGAGGATTCAGATTCATAAGGATGAGATCGACAGGGCGTTCGAAGAAGCCTTGCAGCGTTCCGGGAACCCGAGGAGGAAATAGTGCGCACGAACATTTATGGAGTCAAGGTAGCGGGCTGGTGCCTGGCTCTCATGACGCTGTTTTACAGCGCGTGGGGCTATGCGCAAACGCCGACTTCCATTGAAGTTCGCGAAGTATCCTGGACCGGGCCCGCCGGGTTCGCCGTGGTTGTGACGCCCAGCCCGGAAATCGCGGAGACGGTCCACGACGTCCGCCTGGAAATCGGCCTTGTCGGCGACGGCGTCGAGGAAGACGCCATCAACCTGACCGCGCGCCTGCAGGACGACGGTTCCTGGCGCGCCAGAGCGGCGCTCCCTGGCGCGGGCCGCATCGACGGCCTGGCGGTCCTGGCGGCGATATATGACGAAGCCGGCTCGGAAGTGGAAAGCCTCACGGAGTATTTCCCCAGAGACAACCGCCCGCCGCAGATCGCCGACATTCGCATCACCGACCGGGGTTCCGACGCCAACGGTCGTCGGGTGGGGGTCGAGGTTCGCGCCAGGGACGATTCCCCCCTGGGCGGCGCGCGAATCCGTTTGACGGTTGTGGATCAGGGCGATTTGAACCGGGCCAGCGGCGCCATCGATGCCGTGCGCGACAAGCTTTTCCTTGGCGAGACCGTCGTTTATCCCGACAAGGCGACCGGCGAACGCTTCGAAGCCGTTTTTGTCGTTTCCGGAGCGGACGACGAACGATGGAGCCGGTCTCTGCGTCTCGCCGAAATTAATGTCTGGGACTGGAGCGGCAACGCCGCCTACGCCTACGACCACGGACAGCTTTATGGCTCAACCCCCGAATCCTGCCGCGTGGAGCCGGGGTCGCTGGCGCTGGGCTTCCCGGATCGCCGCCAGTTGCACGTCTACACGACCTATGTGGTTGCAGGCGCCCGGGTGGAGTACGAAACCACTTTCGACCAGGGGACGACGTATACTTCCGCTAGTACGAACGTGGCCTACGTCACCGAACGAGGGGTGGTTTCCTCCCGCCCTCTGTCCGAGGGCAACCCCAACGAGACGACCATCAGCGTGCATTGTGAAGGGATTGCCGATTCCCAGGAAATCCCCGTTCTGGTCACCGAAACGAATGTCAACATCGACGAGGTATGCATCGCAACCGAGGTAGAGACATCCGCGTGCCTGTCGGAGGAGGCTCTTTGGTTGTTGAACGGCGTCGGCTCTTCCGGGAAATTGTACCTCATCGGAAAATTTTCTATCGGCGAAGGAGACGTCTTCGCCCTTGACCTTTCCGACCAGGCGCACTGGACCGCAGCACCAACTGCGTTGGCGAGCGTGGATGGCCTGGGGCGCGTGGCGGGGCTTTCCGCGGGCAGCGGGACGGTTTCCGCCGTTTATGAAGGCAACCCGGCTTTGGCCGATTCCGTTTCGGTTCAAGTCGTCGATATGCCGCCGCAGGTTTCGCTTAATGCGCCGCGTTCGGTGCGGATCGACGAGGATCTGGTTTTGACCGCGACGGCCAGGGATGACGTAGGGGTCGTGGAGGTCGCCTATTTCCTCAACGATGATAGCATCGGAAGCGCCAACCGCCCGCCGTTTCGCACCACGTTCCGTCTGGCGGCGCGATACATCGGCCAGCGGGTCAAAATCTCCGCGCAAGCGTCCGACGGGGCCCTGAACAGAAGCGCCCTTTCGGAGCGCGAGGTGGAAATCCTGCCGCCGGAGGAAGAAAGCTTTACCGTCGAGACCCGCGTTCCGCAAGCTGCCGACCGTCTGAAGGTCGGCGCCTGGGCGCCGTTCCAGGTGCGGGTGGTCAGCGACCAAGCGCTGGACGAGCAAATTTCCACCTATGTAAACAAGGTGGATTTTTTAATCGATGGCGTTGTCGTCCAGAGGGCGTCTTACCCATCGATTATCATCGAGCAGGAAATCGATCCCCTCACGGGCCAGCAAACCGACGTGCCCGTGGTCGTATGGCAGGGTTCCTGGAGGGTTCCGCAACGCTATGCCCCGAACGACGGGGATACCAAGATCGTCGTCTTCCAGGCCGTGGCCCACCTTTACAATGGCGACGAGGTGCGCGGGAGCACGGTCAGCATCAGAATCGAGGCGGACGATGCTCCCATCGTGCGTTTGCTGAATCCGTTCGCGAATGCCTCGGGTCCTTTGTATTACCCGGCCAAGGCGCCGATCGCGATTTCCGCGGACGTCTCGGACGATCTTTTGGGATTGGGGGTGCTGGCCACCCTGATGGTGAGCGTGGATGGCGGCCAGAATTTTATGCCATATCAGGCGCTGGAAGTGGGGCGCGCCTCCGGGAGCGACCCGTGGTCGGGGACCTTCGCCGGCTACGACATGGGCGGCCACGCCCAGGTGAGTTTCAGCTATACGCTCCCCGCCGAGGAAGACCAGCATATTGACTTTTACGTGGAGGTGCGGGACAGCAGCGGCCAACAGACTATCACCAGCCCCCCCGTGACCCTCATCACCCAACCGAACCAGGCGCCGCTGGTCTCCATCGTGCGTCCGTTGGATCTCTCCGAGGTGCTGGCCAGCAAGGCGGTCTACGTCGAGACCCTGGCTCATGACGACGTCGGGGTGGATCGCATCGAGTTTCATTACCGCACGATGTGGGACGATCTGCCGACGGACTGGACCCTCCTGCGCGTGCTGAACAGCCCGCCCTACGAGTTTTATTGGACGATTCCGGCCCTGGCCCCCGGCGCACGCATCCAGTTGCGGGCGACCGCCGTGGCCCAGACCGACGAATCGGCCGAAGACACGATCGAACTTGCCGTTACCGAGGACACCACCGATCCGCATCTGAGCATCCTGGTTCCCAGCGAGGAGGACGAGCGGGAACGGAAGTGGCACCGCGGCTCCAACAAACTCGTGATCGTCGCCGGGTTCGACGACCTGCGCGTGCGGAGCGTCAGCCTTCATCTGAACCACGAGACGATTAAGACCTTCTCGGAAAACGAGCTGTTGCGCAAAGATCCGGACGACGGAAGCTTCTACGTGTCCTGGATCATGGGCGGGGAGTTTTATTCGATCGTTGACGGTTTGGAAAGCGCCGAACTCGTGGCCTACGCCACCGACTTCAATAACAATACCGGAGCCAGCCACCCGGTCATCCTAGACATCGAAGGAGATCCTGAGTATTCCATCGTCAACGTGGAGGGCGTGGTCGATACGCCCTTCGACCGGGACATGCTGGTCCATGTGGACACGGAGAAATGGGAGAACATTCGCCATGTGGACGCCGCCGTTCAGTACTGCCCTTCCGGATGCAGTGGGGATTGCGTTCCCGATGCCGGCCTGTGCGACACTCCGGAATCGTGGATAACGATTGCGGACGGCTCCCGCTACTTCGAGCCCTTCGATTTCGCCTTGCATCTCGATAGTCCTGCGGGCGTTGACCTTTCCAAGTCCTATGCGGGCCGCGTCATCGTCACGGCGGTGGGCATCGATGGCAATGAAGCCGGTTTCCCTCCCGTCTCGTTCATCCTTCCGGCGGATCGGATGGATCCCAACCTCGCGATCGTCTCCCCTTATTCGAACGCCAACATGCGGCTGGGCGAGCGGTTCATTTTTAAGGCCGCTGCTTCGGACGACATCGGCATCGACGACGTCATTTTCCATTTCGCCTATCCGCCGGATCGCGAGGCGACGTTCTCGCTTTCCGCCGACAATGGGGTCGTCCGGATGCAGGGCGGCTTCGGCCTCTATGCTCTGGACATTCCCGTAGGGCAGATCGATGGCGGCTCGATTCTGACGACCGACAATTCGATACTCTGCACTTTGCGGGTGACGGCCCGGGACGCCGCCGGCAATTCGACTGACAGGGAAGTTTTCTTCAATGTGGACCCGGACTCCAGCCCGGAAGTGACGATCCTTTATCCGCCTGAATACTCGTTGTACATGGAGGGCGACCTCATCAAGGTCGAGGCTCTGGTCGTCGATGACGGGACCGTTCAGTCCGTGACCGCCAGGACGGACCCCGATACGTCCGAGTTCGACGCGTTCTTTCCTCCGCCCTTCACGGATGGTCCCATTCAGACGAGCGTGCGAGCGCCGCGCCAGCAGGACGGCGTCGAGGATCGGCTGACCGTCACGGCCATCGACACGCGCGGCCAGACGGGAAGCGCCTCGCGGTTGCTGTCCATCACGAAGGATCCGGAGCCCCCGACTTTCGAACGCCTGATCCCCCAGCAGGGAAAGCTCACTGCCGCGGTCAACGGACGGATCTTCCTTCATTACAAGACGTGGGACAACGTGTGGGTTCGGAAGGTGCGGCTCAACGTGAGCGGGACTTCCGTCGCAGGCGAGCTGGTGCTGGACCGTTCGACCGAGAAGACCCAGCGGATCACCATGCCCGATCCCAATTCCGTTGGAGAGATTCTGCTGCGAACTCTCTACAGCGCCGAATTCAAAGGCGCCTTCCCCGAATCGGGCTTCAACCTGGACCCAGGCGAATATAAATTGGTCGTCGCCGTGGAGGATGGAGGCGGCAACATCGTAGATGAAACCCTGGACCTGATTCTCGAAAAGCCGGCCCCGGTTTTCAGTTGGAAGCTTCCGGCTTCGGCCGAGGAGGAGAGCACCGTCGCAGTCGGCGTGCGGGTCAAAACCTATGACAAGCTGTCGCGCCTGACCTTGACGGCCGATGCCATCGATTGCCGTTGCGAGGCTTCGCCCACTCAAGGCCAGACCACCACCTCCCTGGAATGTCGCAACGACTGCTTGATTCCGACGCGGCAGATCGCCGGCGGCGAGGTGCGCTGCGTGGCCGAAGCGACGACGGTCAACGGTGAGACCTTCACAAGCGTCCGCACGCTCCGCGTGGACGCCAACGTCGCGCCGCTGGTGACGCTGAGAACGCCGGAGAGCGAGGAACTGCTTTTCAACGCCATGCGCTACCCCTTCGCGGCCGACATCCAGGAGAACGGCGACCTGACGTTCAGCGCCTTCGCCTTGAGCGAGTGGCCCTTGGAGGCATTCGCGAGCGTCGAAGATGGTGGGGGAGCGCTGGAAGCTCTTTTCGACGTCCAACCTAGCGGCGCTTACTGCATGCGCGGGTGGGACCTGCTCTCCTCCGATGCGGAAACCATCCTGGGGATTCGACTGGATGCCGCCGATGCGCCGCTGGCCCTCATCCTTTCTGAAAAACTTGGCGACCTGGATTCTCTCGGCCCCCTGACGGTGCAGCCGGATCTCGGCGGCGAAGGCGATTGTCCGGCGACGCCGCCCGCCCAAGCGCTGCAGGTCAGCTACGACTACACGGCCAACGGCCTTTCCATTTCGCGAATCAACCTGAAGGTCGATGAGGCTTATCCTTTCCTGGTAGAGGAAATGTCGATCGACCTCGCCTCGGAACCCTACCGTGTCAGCCTGCTGCGGCGGGAGGAAGGCGTATTGCGTCCCGCGGTGGAAATTCAGGGCGTCGCTTCGGGAACCTATGACGCCGCCAGGCGCGGCAGTTTGTCCGCCATCATGGCGGCGCCGGACGATTATTGCCCCGACGGCGAAAGCGACCGGGAGGCGTATGCCCATGTCCTGGTCGCCGATCGGGCGTCCCTGGCCGCCTTCGACAGCCATAGCGTTTTCGTCGGCGTCGATCTGGATCTCCCCCGGGTGGAAATCCTCGAACCCAATTCCAGCGATTTCGTCGGCACGGGGGCCACGGTGAAGGTCCGCTTCCGGGCTTCCGACAATGCCGCCCTGGCGGAAGTGCGGCTGCTGATGAACTCCCAGGAAATATTCTACGAGAACGTTTTCGATCCGAAGGCGGTTCTCGGAGACGGCATGACCTTCTCCGACACGTTTATAGTTCCCGACGGCATTCGGCAGGTCGCTCTCGTTGCGGAAGCCATCGACCAGGCCGGATTCCGCGCCGTTAGCGCACCTGTGGTGCTGGAAGTGATGGAGAACGCCGCGCCCGCCGTGGCGTTCGATGGATTGTATTCCGACGCCATCGGCAAGGTGATCTGCGGTTCCGAGGAGTTATTGGAAGACAGAGGTGAAGTCACTCGCGGAGAACGTTACCGCCTGATCCTGCACGTCACGGACGATGTGGGCGTGGCGCGCCTCGATGTCGCCGTCAACGGTTCCGAACTCACCTCGATCGAGCTATCCGGAAGCCGATCCTGGACTGGCGAAGTTCCTTTCTTGGTGAATCCCGAATTCGAGACGATCGGTTTCGTGGCGCGGGCGACGGATCTGGCCGGCGCCGTCACCGAACGAAGCCTTTATCTGCGGATCGTCGAACAGGAGTCGCCGCGCATCGGGGTGGTCCTGCCGCGAAGCTGTCAGCAACTCCAGGAAGGGACCGTCAAGGCCCACTTCAAGGTGCTGGCCTGCGATCCCAATACCTATCCCGCACGCGCCGAACTCTTCCTCAACGGCTCGCGGCTGACCGCTCAGGCCCAGGAACTGGAATTCCCCATGGATGGGGAGATCTTCCTCGATTCGGATTTTCAGGAAGCGGTCAAGGAAATCCGCGAGCCATGGTACGTAGAAGCCTCCGCTGATCCTTTCGCCCACTTTTTCGAGCATGGTCTGGCGGAGTGCCGCTATTACGGCGAGGTAGTCGATATCCCGGCCGGTTACAGCAACCTCGAATCCACCCCGACCTGCGTTTGCTCTGACCTGGGTCCCTGTTCCACCGAACTGACTTTCACTTCCCTCATCTACGACACCAGCGAGACCTTCTCGCGCCGGGAGACGGTTGTAAAAATCATCGAAGACCTCTCTGATCCGGAGATCGTGCTGACCCATCCGGACTTCGGGACCGCCGCTCCTCATCTGGCCCTCAAGGAGTTGCAGTATGTTCGCCTGGGCTTCCACGCCAAGGACAATGCCTTCATCGATCGCGTCGAGGCGCAACGATATTGCTTGAATGATCTCGGCGGAGAAGTGCATCCACTCCAGTGGGTGACCGAGACGTATTCGTCTTTCCCGGCGGTGGATTTTTGCCCGACCGACACCGTCGGCATCTGCACGCCGACGCTGAACTACAATTTCGCCTTGCCGTCCCTGGACGACCTGAATCTGATGGGTTGCGCCGACGACAATCAGGTGTTTGTGGAAATCAGCGCCTACGATCACAACGGCAATTTTGCCTCGACGGTCGTGTCCATCGACGTGGATCTCGATGCGGGTCCGATCCTGGTGGTGAACTCGCCGACGGATAACCAGGTGGTGGTGGCCGGCAGTTGGCTGCCCATCGATCTTACCGTGAGCGACGATGTGGCCGTGGTCGAGGCGCGCGCCTGCCGGTCCGATATCTATTCTACTTGCCAGTTCTCCGGAGAAGAGGGCGTGGTCGTCTCCCGCGAGTATCCGTTCTCGCTGCTGTTCAAGGTCCCGGATTTGTGCGAGTTGGCATCCTGCTCGCCTGAGCCGCCAGTGGAGCCAGTCCCCTTCTCCCTGCGCGTGGAGGTGCTGGATTCCTACGCGGGAAGCTCAGAAGGAAGCGGCGGCGGCTCTCACATCGCGTCTGAGACGGTGTATCTGGAAGTGAAGGCCAATGATCCGCCTCTCGTATCGATCGCCTCGCCCAGGAACGGCGCGTCCATTTATGAAGGGCAGAGCCTGCCGGTCCACGTTTCGGCGGTTGACGACAACGTAGTAAAGATCGTCGGCCTGGAATACGACATCGGCGGCGTCGGGTGCGCCCATCCTGACTCGGGTAACCGCGTCACCCTGACCGAGCCCTACGTATTCGCTCTCTCTATTCCGGGACGCTCGGACGGCTGCGCCTTGACGTTGCGCGCCTGGGCCCAGGACGACCTGGGAGTCCGCAGCTACGCCCCCACGGTGCTGGTGAACATCGCGCAAGATGATGAAGCGCCGTACATCTCCCTTAGCGATGGCAGAGGCGACGATATCCTGACGGAACTGCCTTGCGGCGACCGCCTGTATCTGGGCGCGTCGGTTCATGATAACGTTCGTGTCTCGACCGTTGCATTCTATTTATTCGAAGGTGATTTCGGGCCGATCGGGCAGTTGATCTTGCCCGATCTTATCGCAAACGGATTCAAGCAGATCGGGCAGACGATGTTCGAGGGGCCCTACCTGCTCGACTACACCATCCCGACGACAAACTGCGACGGTAAGTTGACGCTGATTGCAGCGGCGATGGACCCAGCCGAAAACATCGGCCTTTCTGGATCTGTGCTCATCACCCTGCAAAGCAACCAGCCGCCGACGATCGAGCTTTATACAGACAACGAGGGGCGGGATCTCCTGGCGACGGAGCGGCGCTTGAGACTGGCCGCGCAGGCGAAGGATGAGGAAAACGGCCTTGAAACGATAGCTCTCTATTTCCAGAAAGCGCCTTTTACGGGCACCCCCGAGCAAGCTGTTTGCCCTGAATTGGAGCCAGCCGAAGTGGACGATCTTGTGGTACGTCGCGAGGCGACGGCCCTTACTTACGAGTTCGTAGCCGACGAGTCCCTCCTGAACCAGTGCATCTATTTTGTCGCCGCCGCCACCGACAATGTACCCAGACTGCACCCAACCTATTCCTCGCCCGTGGCTTTCAAGGTCGTTCTCAACGCCGATCCGCTCATCTCGTTGCTCAAACCCGAGCAGGGTGCTCTCGTCTCCGTGGGTTCTCCTCTCGATTTCTCGGCGCGGGCCAAGGACGACATCGCCATCAGTCGGGTGGAGTTCTGGGTCAACGATCGGCCGGTGCGGACGGTCACCGAGCCGAGTGCGGATGATGACGAGATCTACACCACGTCTTACTTGTTCCCCGTCGGCACGGAGCAGTTTGTCAACGAGGTGCGCGCCCGGGCCTTCGACAGCACGGGCAAATACGCCTGGTCGGAATCGGTCACCGTCACGGCTATCAGTGACGAGGTGCCGCCGCGCGTCGAAATCCGCCAGCCCATCGCCGGTTCCGTGGCGACGGCCGGCGATTTTATGCGCGTGGAAGTGGTGGTTGAGGACGACGCCCAGGCGGTCAACGCCGATTTGACGATGGCGAAGCTGGCCGACAGCGATTTGCCGTATACGAACCTTGGGCTGGTGGAGCGCACGGGCTCTAAAGCTGTTTTCGCTTTCCTGGTGTCGGTTGCGGACAAAGTCGATGGTCTGGAAACGGCCGGCCAGGAAGTCTTCCTAAAGGCCAGCGGCGTGGATTACTCGGGCAACCTTGGCGAGTCCGAGGAAGTGAGCGTCCTGGTAGGCCTCCGCCCGGAATACAAGATTTTCGACAAAGACTGCAGCCAGACGTCCGGACATCGTCCGCTGCGAGCCGCGCGCGCCGTCAGTTGGAGCGGCGGCGACGATAACAACGGCTTTCTGTTCGTCGGCGAAACGTCCAAGATGGACGCCCCTCTGATAAGCTCGCAGGACCCCTATCCCTTGCTCCCCTCCAACGGGAATCCGGGCGGTCGCGTGGCCTATTATCGGCCGGATGATTACTTCGGAAGCCCCTGTCCGAAAGCGGAAGGCAGCGTCGAGGTGGACGGAACGCCCGTCGCCATCGCCATGCACGGCGATCAGCCTGTGGTGCTGACCATGGGTTACCGGACGCCGAATGGTCTGGAGGCGCCGGGCAAACTTTACATCTTGCCCCAGTTGCCCCAGGGGGATCCAATCGGCTACGCGGAACTGGCCCATATGGAAGCTTATGGCTTGCAGGTGGTGGGCGAGGTGGCCATTGTCGGAGCCGGCGAAGGCGGACTGAGGGTTTACAGTCTGATAAACCAAGCCACGCCCCAGTTGATCGACCACGTTCTGGAAAGCTCGGCGCGCGACGTATGGCTCGATCGGCGGGACAATGTAATTCTGGCCGCCGAAGCCAACATCAAGCGCTATTCCACTCTCGGACCAGGCTTGGAGGCTTTGTCCACGATCGATACGTCCGCCACCGCTCATGCCCTGACCGGCGAGGATCAATTGCTGATCGTCTCCAACCTGGGACGTTCGGATGTCGCCGCAGGCGGCGTGAGGGTTTTCGATGCCTATGAGGAACCGCCTATAGTCCTGTACGACCTCGGGACCGCCTCCAGGCGGCCGGACCGCGTCAGTCTGGGAACGCTCGACGCCGCGGTGATCGGCAGCCGGACCGCCGCCGTGTCCAACACCCTGACTCAGGACGCCGCCGCCGCCGAAGGCTATTTGCAGATCTTCACGACGATCCCTGGCTATTCCTCCAATCCACAGTTTGCCGCCCCCATCATCGATTTGTGGGCCGTTCTGCCTTCCCAAGGGACGGGCATCGACAGCGGCAACGGCATGCTCTATGTGGCCGCCAACCGGGACGGCGTCTATGCCTTCGACATCGGCCGCTTCTTCGTGAAAAGGACGACTCCACCTCGCGGCGAGACGAACGTGGCCGTCAACCTCTCAACCGTAGACGTCATTTTCAGCGAGGCGGTTAAGCCAGATCAGGCTTTGGGGACGCTGGTGAAACTGTACCGCAACTCTCCGAACGTGCTGAATCCCGATTGCGAGCCGGTGGACGCGGCGGACGTGACC
>QZKR01000116.1 GCA_003598065.1 Myxococcales bacterium
CCCATGCCAGGCCCGGGGCGCGGACCCATGCCGGGACCAGGACGCGGACCCGCGCCGGGGCGGAATCCCGTGCTCGGACGAGGGCCTGCGCCGGGACGCGACCCCGGCGATCCCATCGGCCGAGGCGCCGGCCGCGCCGGCTCCAAATCTTCCAGGTCGATGCGCTTGACGATCTTGGCGATCTGCCGCACCCGCCGTCCCTTGCGCCGGCCTTCCTCGGCTTCCGCCTCGGCGGCCGTCGGCGCGGCGGCCGCTTCCGCCGGCAAAGCGGCGTCCGCCGCCGTCGGCTCGGCCGCGGCGATCGCCGCCGGCGACGGTTCGACCGGACGTTCTTCCGCCGGAGCGGACGGAGGCGCGGGTTCGGCCTCGACAGCCGCTTCCGTCTCAAGGACGGCCGCGCTCTCTTCCGCCTCGGCGGGAGAAAACGTCTCGGCGTCGGATTCCGGCGCGTCTTCCCCGGCCGGCTGCGCCGTTGGCGCAATGGCCCGGCGGCGGATGATCCGCTGGCCGACGCGCTTCTCCTGGACGCCCTCCTGCTTCATCCGGCGGATGAGCGAGGCGATCCGTTCGACGTCGGCGTCCTCGACGGTTGACATCTTGTTCTTGATGGTCACGCCCGCCTTTTCGGCGATGACCGTCAGGTCGGACATGTCCAAGCCAAGATCCTTGGCTAATTCATACGCTCGCCGCTTCCCCATACGACTCCCTCATCCTCGTCGAGCTCCCTCGCGGCCCATTCCGGGCGGTTTTCAACCGAGGCGTAAATCCAGCATTCCCTTACGAGCCGGCCGGAAAAGGCCGGATGGGTGACGCCGAGCACGGCGCGGGATTCCTTGCCCAGCGCCGCGCCAAGCTCCTCCATGGTCAATGCCTGCGCCACCGCCAGGCCGCGAGCGGCGGCGGCGCGTCTGAACGCATCGACCGTATTGGCCGAGGCGTCCTCGGCCAGAAAAATCAAACGCAGGTCGGGCCGGTTGAGCGCCGCCTCGACGTTGTTCGCCCCGTGAACGATTGCGCCCGCCTTCTGCGCCAGGCGCACCGCTTCGCGCAGCCGTTCGCGGTTGACGCGCGCCAGAATCTCCCATAACCGGTCCGGTTCGTACCGGCGCGGACGGGCGCGAAAGGAACGGGCGAACCCGCGTCCGTTCTTCGCCAGTTCGAAGCAGTCGCGGCGCGGGCAAAGCCACGCTCCCCGTCCGCCCAGCCGGTCGCCGTAGTCGAGTTCCACCGACCCCTCCGGCGAGAGCACCAGCCGCACCAGCCGTCCCTGGTCGGCGATCCGGCCGCAGCCCACGCAGGTGCGCTGCGGCGCGCTTTCTGGCGTGCGACGACCCATCTTCAGCGATCCGCGTCCTTTTCGTCCGACGGCCCGGCTTCGGCGGACCCGTCCGGAGCCTCTTTCGCCGGCGCGTTCTCCGGCGGCGTTTCCACCGCGCCCGATTCGCCGCCGTCCTCGCCTTCCTCCTCGCCCGCCGCCAGGGTCGGATCCTGTCTCTGCTTGGCCGAATGGAGGATGGCGCGCGTCTTGCGCATCGAGACGCCGAATTTCTCGGAGAAATCCTTCGGCTCGAAATTCGCCTCGACGATGTCGGCGATCGTGTAGTAGCCGGCCTCGTTGAGCCGGGCCTGGAGTTCCTCGTCCATGTTCTTCAGGCGCAAAAGCTCGGGGCGTTCGTCGTCCGCCGCCGGCTTCGCCTTCGGCTTCTGCGCCGCCCGGCGGCGGGCGGCGAGCTTTTCCTCGTCGATCTCCTGGCCGGATCTCTCGGCCTCGACGCGCGCCTGGAGGATGTCGGCCTCCTCGACCAGCACCTTGGCCTTCTCGGCGTTGAGGCCGGGGATGATCTTCAGATCGTTGACGTCGGCGCGGACGATGTCCTCCAGGGAGAGGAAGCCCAGGCGCGTCAAGGTGTCGGCCAGATCGGCATCGACGCCCGGCAGCCGCTGGTAGAGCTCGCGCGCCTGCTCGGCCATCTTTTCCACTTTCGACTCGGACTGGATCTCGATCCGCCAGCCGGAAAGCTGGCTGGCGAGGCGCACGTTCTGGCCGCGCTTGCCGATGGCGAGCGACAGCTGGTCGTCGGGGACGGTGATCTCCATCAGGTGCTGCTCTTCGTCGATCAGCACCTGGCTGACCACGGCCGGCGCGAGCCCGTTGCAGACGTAGCGGACGGGGTCGGGATTCCAGGGAACGATGTCGATTTTCTCGCCGCGCAGCTCCTGAACGATGTTCTGCACGCGCGTGCCCTTCATGCCGACGCAGGCGCCCACCGGATCGACGTCGGAATCGCGCGAAACGACGGCGATCTTGGAGCGGCTGCCCGGTTCGCGGGCGGCGGCGACGATCTTCACGATGCCCTCGGCGATTTCCGGCACTTCCATCTCGAAGAGCTTCAAGAGAAGCCCCACGTCGGCGCGGGACAGGATGATCTGCGGGCCCTTGGTGGTCGTCGTGACGTCGGTGACGTAGGCCAGGATGCGGTCGTGCGGGCGGTAGGTTTCGCGCGGCGACTGGTCCTTGGCCAGAAGAATGCCCTCCGTGCGGCCCAGATCGACGACGATGTTGCCGCGCTCGATGCGCCGCACCGTGCCGGCGATCAGGTCGCCCTTGCGGTCTTTGTAGTCCTCGTAAATCTGTTCGCGCTCGGCGGAACGGACGCGCTGAATGATGACCTGTTTCGCGATCTGGGCGGCGATGCGGCCGAAATCCATGCTCTCCAGCTTGACGCCGATCGAATCCCCTTCCAGGGCGTCCGGGTCCAGCTGGTGGGCTTCCTCGATGCCGATTTCGGTGAGCGGGTTGGCGATGGTCGAGACGACGGTCTTGAAGTGGAAGAGTTCGACTTCGCCCAGTTCCTCGTTGAACTGCGCCTCGATGTCCTCCTCGATGCCGAAGGTCCGCTGGGCGGCCTTGAGCATCGCCTCCTCCAAGGTCTCGACGATGACCTTTTTGGGAATGCCTTTGTCCTTCCCAACCTGCTCGATCAGGTAGTTGAGATTGGGCACCATACTCCGGCTCTCCTTGCTCGTCATGCCTGCTCCATTAGCGCCTGGGCTCCGCCAGGGCGTCAAAAGGATAATCGATATGGGCCTTCCGGACGGCGTCGAGCGCGACGGTCACTTCGCGTCCATCGATGTCGAGGACGATGGCCGGCGGCGCATCCGTGCAGCGCGTCAGGACGCCGAGCAGGTTGCGCGCGCCGTCGCTCAACGGCGTCTTCATCTTCACCCGCACCCGCTGGCCCACGGCGCGCTCGAAATGCGCCGGTTTGGTCAGGGGGCGATTGACGCCGGGCGAAGACACTTCCAATACGTAGCTTGCGGAAATCGGGTCTTCCACGTCAATGAGCGCCCCCAGGGTGCGGCTCATCCGGGCGCAGTCGTCAAGTCCGACCCCGCCGGGCTTGTCCAGAAAGACGCGCACCGCCTGCCGCCGGCCGGCTCCGCCGATTTCAAGCTGCACCAGCTCCATGCCCTCGGCCTCGATCGCCGGCTCCAGGAGTGCAACCAGTCGGTCCTTCAGCGTTTCGCGCCCGTCCGCCACAGCCTTCGGCCTCGCCTTTCGTTTCGTCCGCCAATAAAAAAGTGGGCAAGAAGCCCACTTCCTCAAACAACGCGGCAAATGGCGGATAACATATAGTGAAGTCGTTCGAAAAATGCAAGGAAAAAAGCATGTCCGGCGTTCGGACGTTCGGGCGGGGGGCGGACCGTTTCAGGGTTGGCCGGCAGCGCCTCCGTTCGCCGGCCCGGGCGAGATAGGGCCGCGAAAGGCGACGTCTTCCGGCTGTCGCCGCGACCGATACAGCACGACGAGGCCGAGCGCCGTCAAGGCCAGCATGCCGTACTGCGCCGGCGTCAGCCCGAGGTATCGCGCGTCGGCCAGGGCAACGTCCTCGGCGCGCAGAAAGTCGAGCAAAAACCGCAGCGGGGCGTAGAGAAGCGCGATGGCGGCCGCAAACGTCCCGCTGCGACGCGGCTTGCCGGCGAGCGTCCAGAGAACCGCGAGAATGACCGCCGTCAGGATGAATTCGTAGAGACCCAGATCGAAGCGCGAACCGTCGGGATAGGCGACGGCGAGCGGAAATTCGCTGAGCCGGCCCGGATGGTCGTGGGACAGCGCGCAGCCCATGCGGCCGAAGAACCACCCCGCGGCGAGCCCCGTCAAGGCGCGGTCGGCGTAGGGGAGGATCGGCGCCCGCTTCCAGACCAGATAGAGCCAGCCGGCCCCCACGCCCCCCAAAAAGCCGCCGATCGACGAAATGCCGCCCCAGAACTTGAAGAGCGCGAAGGGATCCTCGGCGAGCTGCTCGGGATGGTAGAAAAGGACATGGACGAGGTGCGCGCCGATAAAGCCGCCCAAAACGCAGATTTCCGGCACATGGTGCGCCGTGCGCCGGTCGATGCGCCCGCCGCGCCGGCAGATCCGGTCGTAGAGCAGCACGCCGGAAACGATGCCGATCGCGACGAGCAGAAAAAAGGGCTGGACCTCCAGACCCAGCAAATTCAATTTGCCGAGGGAAATATAGGGAATCATCGCCCCTCCCTATCCGACCAGCGCCAGATAAAGCGCCAGCGCCCCGGCCGCGCCGCACCAGAACGAAAACAGGTAGAGCCGGCCGCTTTTCACCGCCCGCGCCAGGACGACCAGCGCCAGATAACCCACGACGGCGCTTACGAAAAGACCCACGGCGAAAGGCGCAGGCGACAGCGCGGCGAAATCCGCGTCGGCCGCCTTCAGGGTCACGGCGCCCAGGATCGCCGGGATCGACATCAGAAAGCTGAAGCGCATCGCCTCCTCGGCCGACACCCCGCCGAGCATCGCCGCCGAGATCGTCGAGCCGGAGCGCGACAGTCCGGGCAGGATCGCCAACCCCTGGACGACGCCCAGCGCCAGCGCCCGGCGCCAGGTCAAGGTCCCGGCCCGGCGGAAGGTGAAACGCGTGGTGACGAGGAGGGCGGCGGTCGTCCAGAGCATCGCGCCAACGGCGACAAGCGACCCGAAGGCGGCTTCGAACGTATCCTTGAACAGCACGCCGATCAGTCCGGTGGGCGCGGTGGCGACGAAAATGTAGAGCAGCAGGCGACGCTCGGCGGCCAGCGGGTGGGCCGGGTCCGGCAGCGGCCGTCCGAGGAAACTCAGCGCCGCGCGGCACAGGCCGAGCAGTTCGCGGCGGTAGAAAAGGAAGACGGCGGCGAGCGTGCCGACGTGGAGGACGACGTCGAAGAAAACATCCGGCTCCTGCATGCCGAGCAGGTGATGGCCGAGCACGAGGTGGCCCGAGGAAGAAACGGGGAGAAATTCCGTCAGTCCCTGAACAATGCCGAGTATGAGCGCGTCGCCTACGTTCATCGTCTTCCCTTCGTTCAGTCTCCCGGCCGGACTTCGCCGCGCGTCACGACGTAACGCCGGACGTCCTCGCCGGCCAGACCGTTGAGCTGCGGCTCCGTCGAGGTGAGCACCACCTGCCCGCCGCAACGCTTGAGATAGTCGAACAGCCGCTCCCGCCGGCGCCCGTCCAGTTCGGAGGAGAGATCGTCCACCAGCAGCAAGGGGAAGATGCGCCGCGCCTCATGGATCACCTGGATCTCGGCGATTTTCAAAACCAGGGCGATCGTCCGGTGCTGGCCCTGCGAGGCGACCTGCGCCGCTGGCCGGCCGTCGAGCGAGACGAGCAGGTCTTCCGTCTGCGGGCCGGCCGTCGTGCGCCCTCGCTCCCGGTCGATGGGAAGACGCTCCGCCAGAAGCGCCTTGAGCCGTTCTCCGCCGTCCGCTCGCGCCTCGCCGTCCTCGATGGTCAGGTGGGTCTGATAATCCAGCGCCGCCGCTTCGCCGGCATCCGACACCTCGCGAACCGCCGGACCGACCGTCGCCGAGAGGCGCCGCGCCAGCGCGTGACGCGCGGCGGAGATCGCCGCGCCGACGGCGGCGAGCTTCTCGCTGTAGACCGCGAACAAGGAGTCGGCCGTGCGCTTCTGCTTGAGCAGGAGATTGCGCCGCTCCAAAAGCTGCCGGAATTCGACCGTCCGCTCCCAGTGCCCCGGATCCAGCAAAAACAGCGTGCGGTCGAGAAAACGCCGCCGCGCCGACGGCTGCCCCTTGGAAAGACCGACGTCCTCGGGCGCGAAAAGCACCATCGGCAAGCGGCCGATGAAATCCTTGCGGCGGACGATCGCCTTGCCGTTGACGCGCAGGCTCAGCGTTCCCGGCGCGAGCGCGGCCTGAACCTCGTAATCGAGGCCGCCCGCCGTCGCCGCCGCCGCCAGGCGCGCCGCCGGGGCGTCGTGCCGGACGATCTCGGAGATCCGGGCCGCGCGGAAGGAGCGCAGTTCGGACAGCAGAAACACGGCTTCGAGGAGATTCGTCTTGCCCTGGGCGTTCGCGCCGGACAGAAGCGTGAAGCGGTCGCCGAATTCCACCGCGCCCGCCTCCAGGTTGCGGAAGCGGGCGAATTCGAGGCGCTGCAGCCTCACGGATCTTGCCTCCCAGCCGGCGGCCTCGAACGGCCGGCGGCGGCGCGGGCTGTTTCGGGATCAGGTGATGCGCACCGGCATGACGACGCAGAGAAAACCGGGCTCGCCCGCATCGCGGATGACGCAGGGGGAAAGCTCGTCGGACAGCTCCAGGATCACTTCGTTGCCCTTCATCACGGCGATGGCGTCGAGGAAATAGCGGGCGTTGAACCCGATGTGCAGCGTCGCGCCCTGATAATCGATTTCCAGCTGTTCCTTGCCTTCCCCCCGGTCCGGGTCGGACGACTCGATCGTCATCTCGCCGGGAGCCAGCGCGAAGCGGACGCCGGAGGAGCGCTCCAGGGAGAGAATCGACATGCGCTTCAGGGCGTTCTGGAAATCGACGAGGCCGACCTTGACCACGTTGGTGGAGCTTTTCGGAATGACCATCGTGTAGTCGGGGAATTCTCCCTCGATCAGGCGCATCACCAGCAGCAGATCGGCCCGGCGGAAGAAGGCGTTGGAGCCGGCGAAACCCATTTCCAGCGGATCGGCGCTCTCTTCCAGAAGCTTGCGCAACTCGACGACGCCCTTGCGGGGAACGATGACCGGGTGATCGAGTTCCGGCGTTCTCTCCACGGTTCCGTCGATCAGCGACAGGCGGTGTCCGTCGGTCGAAACGAGGCGGACGCGGCCGGCTTCCGGAATTTCCAGGTTGATGCCGTTGAGAAAAACCCGCGGATCGTCATTGGCGACGGAGAACAGCGTCCGGTCGAAAAGTCCGCCCAGGACATCCGGATCGATGGCGATGTACTCCACCGCGCCGAAATCCGGCATGGGCGGGTAATCGTCCACGTTGGCGGTTGGGATTCTGTAGGAAGTCCGCGCCGAGACCAGCCGTACGCTGGTTTGATCGACCGTTTCCAGCGAGGCGTTCCCGGCCGGCAGGTTGCGGGCTATCTCATACAAATCGCGCGCGTTGACGCAGATCCGCCCGGTTTTCTCCGAAAGCCCTTCGTATTCGCCTTTGGAGAAAATGTCCAGATCGGTGGCGGTGACGGTGAATCGGTCGTTGGCCACCGTTTCGATCAGGATATTGGACAGGATCGGCATCGTCGATTTCTTGCCGACGATTCCCTGGGCGCGGCTAAGCGCCTTGAGCAACGTATCCCGGCTGACGGTCAACTGCATCGCACGCTCCGCTGGCGGTCTCGGTCCGCCCGTCTCTGATTACGACAAGAAAGCTTTTTATTCAGCCGTAGCCGTAGTCCCGTGGAAACGGGGGAAAACCCCGTTAAGTACACGAAAGAGGGACTGAAATACGGTTACCCATTATGGGGATAGTACAGGAAAAAGCAATCAAAAATGTTTTCTTGTCCGGGCCGTGGTGGGAAAAGGGGGGAGATGTCCACCGGCGTTCCACGGCGTCTTCCACAGGCGCAAAGACGGAAACCATAGGAAGATCAGACTTCAAGTTGCTTTTCCAACGCTTTGATGCTGTCGCGGATCGACATGTCTTCCGCCATCAGCCGTTCGATGCGCTGGATGGAGGCGATGACCGTGCTGTGGTCTTTGCCGCCGAACTGACCGCCGATCTCGCTTAAGCTCAAGTCGGTGTAGCTCTTGACCAGGTACATGGCGATCTGGCGCGGGACGACCACGTTGCGGGCGCGGCTCTTCGACAGCATATCGGCGCGCTTGATCTGAAAGTATTTGCAGACACGGTTCTGGATGTCGTCGCAGGCGATCTGGCGCGGCAGTTTCTGGATGAAATTCTTCAGCACGTCCTTGGCGACGGCGAGATCGATCGCGGCGCCGGTGAGCGAGGCGAAAGCCTCCAGGCGGATCAGCGAGCCCTCGAGTTCGCGGATGTTGGATTTGATGTTCTTGGCCAGGAAACGCAGCACCTCATCGTCGAGGCTGAAATTGTCCGCCTCGGCTTTCTTCGTCAGAATGGCCATGCGCGTTTCGAGGTCGGGTTTGCGGATGTCGGCGACGAGCCCCGAGGAGAGCCGCGAGCGCAGCCGCTCGTCGAGCGTCTTGATCTCCTGCGGGTACTGGTCGCTGGTGACGACGACCTGCTTGCCGGATTCGAAGAGGACGTTGAAGGTGTGGAAAAATTCCTCCTGGGTGGAGGTCTTGCCGGCGATGAACTGGATGTCGTCCATCAGCAGGATGTCGCACTGGTCGCGGTAGCGGCGCCGAAATTCCGCCATCTGGTTGGTGGCGATGGAATTGATCAGCTCGTTCATGAACCGTTCGCTGGTGACGTAGGCGACGCGCAGCGCGCCCTTGCCGTTGGCCGCGGCATGGCCGACGGCCTGCAGGAGATGCGTCTTGCCCAGACCCGTGCCGCCGTAAAGAAACAGCGGGTTGTAGGCCTTGCCGGGCTGCTTGGCGACGGCCATGCAGGCGGCGTGCGCGAATTCGTTGGACGGGCCGACGACGAAGTTGGCGAACACGAAGCGGGAATTGAGGGCCATGCCGATGTCGGGCCGTTTCGCCGGTCCGCGGACCGGGCGCCGCGGCCTGGCGGCCGGAGGCTCGCTGGCGGCGGTCGCGTCGGTCGGACCGGGGTCCACGACCAGCGACACGCGCGCCGGTTTGGCGACGACCTCGTAGAGCGTGCGCTCGATGATGTCGAGATAATTGTCGGTGATCCAGTCGCGCAGAAAGCGATTGGGCACGGCGAGCCGCCAGACGTCGTCTTCGACCGACACGAGGCGGATCGGCCTGAACCAGAGGTTGAAATTGTGTTCGTTCGTCCGTTCGCGCAGCGTATCCAGGACGCGTTGCCACTCCGCGTTCATGCTTCCCTAGCCCGTCTCTTTCGGGGCCTTGTCCGCCCTCGAGTATGTGTTGGAAAACGGCCACGCCGCCCGCGCAGCCGGACCGTGGATTGGACGCTAGCAGGCGATCGGGAACCTGTCTAGAGGATTTTGCGCGTGGCGGGATTCATGAGGCGGCGCGCGGGTGATCGGAAAAAGAAAATATCGTGAATAGATTCCACTGGAGACCACAAAGCCGGTTATCATTATGATTTAACAGGTATTTATTCGTTTTCGCCCGGCGGGCGATGCGAAGGGGAGGAAGGCCGGGTCGAGCCGGGCGGCGGAAATTATTTTCAATGGAGACCTCGTCCGGCTTGGCGGTCGTCGCGGACGAACTCAATTTTGCGCCTTGTCTTTCGGGGGCCGGCGGCTGGAGTCGCCGCGCGGGGCGCGGCCGTCGGCGAGCCGTTGCGAAAGCGCCAAGAATTCCTGGACGCGGACCAGACGATCGTCTACACTACGCCGGTCGAGAAGCGGCGGATGGAGTCGATGGCGGCGCGGCAAGGACGGCAGACCTCATGTTCCACGTGGAACAGTCCCCCGGAAGCGGAGACTTTTCTCGCGGCGTTGGCGTCGGCGTTCGGCGCCGCCGGCCAGTCGCTTCCGCCGGGCGACGGCGAGGCGATGGGACGGGCCTACGCCGAGCTTTGCCGTTGGAATCGTCGTCTCAACCTGACGCGGCTGATTGCGCCGGAGGAAGCGGCCGTGGGCCATTTCCTCGACAGCGCGATGGCCGCGCCGGACCTGCCGCCGGCCGCCGCCGTGCTCGACGTCGGCAGCGGAGCCGGCTTTCCCGGCGTGGTGCTGGCGATCCGGCGTCCGGACGCTCGGGTGACGCTCCTGGAGAAAACGGCGAAAAAGGTGGAATTTTTGCGCCAGCTGATTCGCGGCGTTCCCTTGATCAACGCCGAGGCCGTCGCCGGAAGCTGGCCCGCGTGGCCGGCGGACGACGCGTATGACGTCATCGTCTCCCGGGCGACCTTCGCCGACGGCGCCGCCTGGCGCGATGTCGGTCGGGCGCTCAAGGCGGACGGGACGCTTTGGCTCTGGCGCGGCGAGGACGGCGCCTTGGACATCCCGGGATTTGTCGCAACCTCGCGCCCCTACCGCCTGCCGGGTCGGCGGCGCGAGCGGCGATTGGTGGTTTATCGGAGGACCTAATTAATGGCGCGCATCGTGGCGGTGGCCAATCAAAAAGGCGGCGTGGGCAAGACGACCACGGCCGTCAACCTCGCCGCGGCGCTCGCCGCCGCCGAAAAGCGCACCCTGCTGGTGGATCTCGATCCCCAGGCGAACGCCACCAGCGGTTTCGGCCTGCGCATCGAGGATGGCCAGCCGCACGTCTACCACGTTCTGGCCGGCGAGCGGACCGCCGAGGAAACGTTGCTTGCCACCGCCGTCCCCAATTTGAGCCTGCTTCCCGCCGGCCGCGATCTCATCGGGGCCGAAATCGAGCTGATCGGCGAACTGGCCCGCGAGCGGCGGCTGAAAGACGCCCTGGAGACGACGGCGGCGCGTTTCGACTACGTGCTGATCGATTGCCCGCCGTCCTTGGGTCTGCTGACGATCAACGCCCTGACGGCGGCGCAGGCCGTGCTGATTCCGGTGCAGACGGAATATTACGCGTTGGAGGGCGTGGGGCATTTGATGCATACCCTGACCCTGGTGCGCCAGCATCTCAACCCGGCGCTGGAGGTGGAGGGGGTGCTGCTGACGATGGTCGATTTCCGCACCAATCTGGCGCGGGAGGTGGCCGAAGAGCTGCGCCGCCATTTCGCCGACAAGGTTTATTCGACGATGATCTACCGCAACGTCCGGCTTTCCGAGGCCCCCAGCCACGGCAAGCCGGTGCTGCTCTACGACATCGCCTCGCGGGGCTGCGAGAATTACCTCCAACTGGCCAACGAATTCATGGCCCGGAGAGCGAAGGCCGACGCATGAGCAACCCGAAACCATCCGCCCGTCCCAGCGCGCTGGGCAAGGGACTGGCGGCGCTGATTCCGCAGACGGCCGGCGGCGGGCCCGCCGACCCCGGCGGCGACGCCGTGCGGCGTATTCCGATCGAGCGGATCCGGCCCATGCCGGGCCAGCCGCGAACCACCGTCAACAAGCGCGAATTGGAGGAGCTGGCCGCCTCCATCCGCGAGCAGGGCGTGCTGCAGCCGATTCTCGTGCGCGCCGCCGGCCCGGATTATCAGCTTATCGCCGGCGAACGCCGCTGGCGGGCGGCGCAGCTGGCCGGTCTGGCGACCGTCCCGGTGATCGTCAAAAACGTCGATGAAACGACGGCCTTCGAGCTCGCCCTGATCGAGAATCTGCAACGGGAAGACCTGAACCCCGCCGACGTGGCGCGGGCGTTCAAAAGGCTGGTGGAGGATTTCCGGCTGACGCAGGAAGAAGTCTCCACGCGGGTGGGCAAGGATCGCGCCACGGTGGCCAATTACCTGCGTCTTCTGAAGCTGCCGCCGCTGATTCTCGCCCGCGTCGAGGACGGCGTCTTGAGCTTCGGCCACGCCCGCGCGCTGGCGGCGCTCACGCCCTCGGAGCTGGCGGGGCTCGATCTGCATCCGCTGATCGCCGGCCGCGTCTCGGTGCGCGAACTGGAGCGGCTGGTCGCGCGGATGCGGGAGCGCGCCGCCCAGGCGGGGCAGGGAGCGAAACCGTCGCGCCCCGAGAGCCCGCAGGTGCGCTACGTTCAGCGGCGCCTGGAGCAGAAGCTCGGCGTACGCGTGGTGCTGCAGGACAAGAACGGCAAGGGCCGCCTGATCCTGGAGTACAAATCGCTCGCCGAGTTGGACGGCGTCCTGGCGCTCCTGGGCATCAACGACGAAGAGTAGCCGGGCGGCGAGCGCCGCCGCCGGAACAGGTTGGTCTTTATAATAATTCGGACCCGATCGAGGCCGGAGAGAAAACGAAAGGGAGCATCATGGCGCCAAGCGCGAACGAAATCAACGCCCTGTTGGGCAAAGGAAGCGAGTTTGAGGGCAAATTGACCTTCGAAGGCACCGTCCGCATCGACGGCCGCTTCGTGGGCGAAATCGTTTCCGAAGATACGCTGATCGTCGGCGAGGGCGCAGAAGTGGAAGCCGAGATCAAGGTCAATCGGGTGGTGATCTACGGCAACGTCAAGGGCAACGTCATCGCCCCCGCCTCGGTCAACCTGCACGCCCCGGCCCGGCTGCTCGGTTCGATCGCCACGCGCTCGCTGACGATCGCCGAAGGGGTGATTTTCGAAGGCTCGTGCCATATGACCGAGCCGCCGGTCGCCCAGGCCCGTCAAGCCAGGCCGGCGGCCGAGGCGGCCAGGGACTGAACGCCGGAGGGCCGGGACGCCGAACCGCCGGCGCGGATTCGCCCGGCGGCGACGGCGATTCGCTTTCCAAGGAGGCAGGCCATGACGCATCTGCAAGCCGTGGCGTGGCTGAGCGCGGGCCTTGCGCTTCTGCTGGGGCTCAGCGGCTGCGAGGAAGGGCGAGGGTCCGAGATGAAGCCCGGTGACGATTTTACGCTGACGTCTTCCGCCTTCGCCGACAAGGGCCATATCCCCGCCGCATACGGCTGCGGCAAGGAGCGCAACTGGCGCAAGCCGTCCGTTCCGTTGACCTGGGCGAAAGCGCCCCAAGGGACAAAGAGTTTCGTTCTGCTGATGGACGATCCCGACCCGGTCGCCAGGTACTGGGTCCATTGGCTCGTCGTTGACGTTCCGGCGGAGACGATGGCGCTCGCCAAGGGCGCGAGCGGCGCGGCGATGCCGGCCGGCGCGCGCGAACTGACAAACTCGTTCGGCGAGGCCGGCTACGGCGTGGTGCCGGTGGAA
>QZKR01000026.1 GCA_003598065.1 Myxococcales bacterium
AGCCACGACGACGGCGCCGTGTTTGAGCGTGCGCGATACGCCGGCCGGGGTCATGACGGTCGTCTCGAAGTTGCCGATGAAACCGCGATGCTCGACGATGGCCGTTCCCGCCAGCGTCTGGATTTTGGGCTCGGCCTTCACCGCCTGGATCAGACCGGCGAGAAAAGCCGCCACGTCGTCGCCGGAACTTGTCCGGCGCAAATAGCGCAAATGGCCGCCCAGTTCCTTGTCCTGCTCGATCAGGTAGACGCCGAATCCCTGCCGCGCCGCCTCCAGAGCGGCCGTCAGGCCCGCCAGGCCGCCGCCCACGACAAGCAGGTTCGGATTGACCTGGAACTCGTGATCGACGAGGGGCTCGGCCTGGGAAACGTTCGCCACGGCCATGCGCAGCAATCGCCTGGCTTTGTCGGTCGCCGCGGCATGGTCGTTCTGATGCACCCAGCTGCAATGGTCGCGGATGTTGGCCATGTCGAACATGGCGCGGTTGCGCCCCGCCTGGCGCAGCGTCTCCTGGAACACCGGCTCGTGCGTCCGCGGCGAGCAGGCGGCCACCACGACGTGCGTCAGGTCGTGCTCCATAATCAGGCTGCGCATCCGTTCCTGCGTGTCCTGCGAGCAGGTGTAGAGCGGGTGCTCGGCGTAGGCCACGCCGGGCAGAGTCCTGGCGTAATCGGCGACGGCGGCCACATCGACCACGGCGGCGATGTTGATGCCGCAGTGGCAGACGAACACGCCGATGCGCCGTTCGCCGTCCGGGGCCGACCGCTCGGGGGGGAAGCTTTCGCGCGCCGCCAGGCTGCCGCGCGCCGACGACAGGTTGGCCGCCGCCGCGCCCGCCGCGCCGCTGGCCTCGCAGACGGTTTCGGGGATGTCCTTGGGCCCGCTGAACACACCTGAAACGAAGAAACCCGGGCGGTTGGCGGCCAAGGGGGCGAAAGCGGAGGTTTGCGCGAAGCCGAAGCGGTCGAGCGCTATGCCCAGCCGCCCGGCCAGGCCGCGCGTCTTTTCGGAAATCTCCAGTCCCACCGACAGCACCACCAGGTCGAAGCTCTCCCGCACCTGCTCCCCCGAGGGATCGATATAGCGCAGCTCGACGTCGCGGGTGACGGGGTCTTCGTAGGCCCGGCTGATCATGGCCCGCACGTAGCGCACCCCGTTATGGTCGCGGGCGCGCACGGCGTAGTCGTCGAAGTTTTTGCCGAAAGCGCGCAGATCAATGAAGAAGATCGTCGGCTCGATGTTCGGGTCGTGGTCGCGGGCGATCACCGCCTCCTTGGTGGCGTACATGCAGCAGACCGAGGAGCAGTAGTCGCGTCCGCAGGTCGTATCGCGGCTGCCGACGCACTGAATCCAGGCGATTTTCTTCGGATGCCGGCCGTCGCCGGGGCGCAGGACCGCGCCGCTGGTGGGGCCGGAGGCGCTCAGGAGCCGCTCGAATTCGATGCTGGTCATCACGTTGGCATAGACGCCGTAACCGTACTCGGCGCGCCGGCGGGCGTCGAACAGATCGTAGCCGGGCGACAGGATGACCGAGCCGACTTCGAATTCGCGGATCGTCTCGACATGCCCGTAGTCGATGGCCTTGGCGTCGCAGAGCGACTGGCAGACGCCGCAGGCGCCCGTGTTCAGCCGCACGCAGCTTGACGGATCGATGACCGGCACGCGCGGCACGGCCTGCGGATACTTGATGTTGATCGGCTTGCGGCCCGCAAGCCCGGCGTTGAACTCGCTCCGCAGGGGGCGGGGCGTCTTGTCCGACAGCTCGCGGATGTCGAGGAAGCCCACGGGGCAGACGGAAATGCAGGCGCCGCAGGCGCGGCATGCCTCCTTGTCCACCTCGATGCCGTCTTTTGTAACCGCGAGCGCGCCCGCGCCCATGACCTTGTCGCACATGAGCTGGCAGAGGCCGCAGCGCAGGCAGTCGGGATGGTCCTTGCCGGCGACGGCTTGTTTGAGCTTGGCCGAGCGCTCCAGGATCGCCGCGCCCATGCTGCGCTCCAGGCCGGGGGCGTCGGAGACGGCGATGGCGGCGAATTTGGGCGGGCAGGCCACGGCGCATGCGCCGCAGCGGATGCACAGGGATTCCTGGATGCGCGCCGGCTGCTTTTTCTCCCAGGCGATGGCGCCCACCGGGCAGCGCCGCGAGCAGATGCCGCACATCTTGCAGGCGGCCTCGTCCACGCGGAACGTCCAGCCGAAAGGCGCCGCCTCCAGGTTTTCCATCGGCGCTCGATAGGGCAGCGTGATTTTGTTGCTTGGTTTTTTGGCGGCGGCCTTCCCTTCGCCCCCGGCCTCCGGCTCGGGAAAATACGGCCGATGGGTTACGGGGCAGACGATCTCGCACTGGCCGCAGCCGGTGCAGGCGTCGAGCTTGACGTAGCGAGGGCGCTGGCGCACGCGCACGGTGAAACGCCCCATCTCGCCTTCGACGCTCTCCACTTCGCTGTGGGTCAGAAGCTCGATATTCTTGTTGCGGCCGAGTTCGACCAGCTTGGGCGAGATGATGCACATCGAGCAGTCGTTGGTCGGGAAGGTCTTGTCGAGCTGCGCCATGCGTCCGCCCACCGCCGGCGAGCTTTCCACCAAGTAGACCTTGAAATCCGCATTGGCCAGATCCAGCGCGCTCTGCATGCCGCTGATGCCGCCGCCGACCACGAGCACCGCGCCGACGGGCGGCGCGGCGGGTGGGGATTGCGTGGTGCGCGTCGAGTCCATCCTTCGCCTCTACAATGCGGTTTCCGGTTGCGCCGCGGCAAACAGCTTGCGCGGATCGATCAGGTGCCCCTTCCACCTTTTGCCGCCCGCCTCGTCCGACAAGGCTTGCGCGATCAGTTCGGTGGCGAAGAAGACGGGCAAGGCCTGCTCCGCATCGCCGCCGGTCAGATCGAGCTGGCGCGACTCCAGATTGGCCTGGCACATGGGACAATCGGTCGCCAGCGCCTTCGCCCCGGCCCGGCGGGCCGCGTCCACGATGTCGCCGATCAGGCGGCGCGAGATGTCGGGACGAGCCATCGTCAGGCTGCCGCTGCAGCATTCGGTTTTGTGGCTCCAGGCGACGGCGCGTCCGCCCAGCGCGGCGACGATCCGATCCAGGCGGGTCGGGATTTCGCAGGCCGTTTCGCCGGTGATCTTGGGGGGCCGCAGGGAAAGGCAGCCGTAGTAGCAGGCGACGGGGAGGCCGTCGAGCGGACGCTTCACCGCCGCGGCGATTTTGGCCAGCATCTCCTGCCCGGCGAGCAGGCTGGTGATATGCACGATCTCGAAGCCGGGAGCGTAGGAATCGAGATCGTATTCGCGCGGGTCCTCGCGCAGGGCCTTGTCGGCCGCCTTCAGGCGCTGGAAGCAGGCGGAACAGGGAACGAGCAGATCGTCTCCGGCTTCCGCCGCGAGCTTCAGGTTTCGCGCGCCGAGATCGATGGCCAGCTCGTGGCTGGTCATGTGGGCCGAACTCGCGCCGCAGCAGTTCCAGTCGTCGAGTTCCTGAAGCTCGACGCCAAGCAGGGCCATCGTTTCGCGCACGGACTCGTCGTACTCGCGCGAGGCGCCGGTGAGCGAACAGCCCGGATAGTAGCTCAGGCGCACGTCTATCCCTCCTTCCGGGAGCGCCGGAAGATTCTTCGCACCTCCGCCTTGCCCCTGATGGACGACGGAAGAAGGCGCAGCTTGCCCCGCGCCAAGAGCTTGAGGCCCAGCTTGAAATCGCCGAGCATGTCGCCGCTCGACAGCTTGTAAGCGCCGATCATGCCAAGTTCGAACGTCCGGCCGTATTGCCGCACCGAATTGAGGAAAGCTTTGTGGAACGCCGCCACGCGCGGCTCGGCGGGAGAGTAGCCCCTGTCGAGCGCCCGCTCGCGCAGGACGTCCATCGTCCGCGCGATGTCGATGTCGTTCGGGCAGCGCGTGGTGCAGGTCTCGCAGGAGGCGCACAGCCAGATGGAGCGGCTGTTCAGCAGCGTTTCCTCGGCCCCGTAGGCGGCCAGGCGGATCACCTCCATCGGCAGCAGGTCGAAGAAGCCGGAAAGCGGACATCCCGCCGAGCAGCGCCCGCATTGGTAGCAGGCCCATACGTCCGTTCCGGCGCGGCGGAGGTCCCGATGCAGCTTCTTGCTTGCGCCTTCCGGCGCGATCGCGGCGTCGCTCATGACGGTTCTCCCGTTTGGCCGGGCTCCCAGATGGGAAATCTCAGCGTAAAGGCGGCCCCCTGGCCGAGGGTGGAAGCCACGCGGACCGTGCCTTTGTGCTCCTTGATGATGGCGTAGGAAATCGACAGGCCCAATCCCGTGCCTTCGCCGTGCGCCTTGGTGGTGAAGAAGGGATCGAAGATCCTTTGCAGGATGTCCGGCGCGATGCCGGGCCCGCTGTCCTGCACGACGACCTCGACGATTTCCCGGTTCGAGCGGAGGCGGCTGGCGATGGAGAGCGCTCCCTTGCCCTCCATGGCCTGGGCGGCGTTCACGATGATGTTCATGAACACCTGGTTGAGCCGCGTGGCGTTGCCCAGGACGGAAGTGAGATTTTCGTCGAGGCTCAACTGGATTTTGATGTTGTGGAAAAGCGGCTGCATCTCCAGAAGGGCGAGCGTTTTCAGAACGACCTCGTTCAAATTGACCGAGCCCATGTCGTAGGAGGTCTGGTGCGAGAATTCGAGCAGGTCGGCGACGATCACTTTGCAGCGCTCGGCCTCGTGAATGATGGTCTCCATGTCGCGGGCCAGCGGATGCTCGTCGCCCAGTTCCTCGCGCACCAGATTGGCGTAGAGCATGATGCCGCTCATCGGGTTGTTGATCTCGTGCGCCACGCCCGCCGCCAGCCGGCCGAGGCCGGCCATCTTCTCGGAATGCTGCAGCATCTGGTGCGACTGCTCCAGGTCCTCGGCGAATTTCTGGATCTGCCGCAGGTCGGTGAAAATGCCGAACGTCGCGATCTCCTGGTCGCCGTCGTAGATGATGCCGCCGGAGAGGCTCATGGGAATCTGGTGGCCGTCCTTGGTGACGGCGAGCAGTTCGTGTCGCAGAAGCTTGCCTTTCCCTCCGAAATCGTCGCTGCGCATGCGTTTCAGGATTTCGTGGGCCTCGCCCTCGGGGTAGAGCCTGGCGACGTGCAGGTCGGCGAGCGCCTCCTGCTCCGTGTAACCCAGCAGGGACTGCGCGCCCTGATTGAAGAGGATGATTCGGCCTTTCATGTCGGCGGCGATGATGCCGTCCACCGACGAGTCGATCAGGTTGTGAAAAAAGGAGTTGCGCCGCCGCAGCTCGGTTTCGAGCCGGATGCGCTCGTCGATGTCGATCAGAATGACGCTGTAATAATCGCGGTCGCGTTCGGGACGGATGAAGACCGCCTCGACGACGTGCCGCGAGCCGCCGGGTCCCGTTTTCAGCGTCATCTCGCGGCGGACGCGGTCGCTGAACAGACGATCCGACAACAGGAAGCCGTCTTTGCCGCCGAAGAGAGGGTCGTCGGAGAGGTCGAGCAGATCGGGCAGGCTCCGGCCGGCCAGTTCGCCGTAGGCCAGCCCCAGCAAGCGGCTGGCGGACGGATTGCCGTAAAGCACGGTGTGTTTGCGATCGACGACCAGCACGCCGTTGGGCGTTTCCTCGACGATCGTATAGAGCATGAGGTTCGAGCCCATGTCGGCGACAAGCCCGGAAAGGAGATTCGTCTGGCGCTTCTCCGTCAAGGTGTAACTGACCATCCGTTCAGCGTCCGATCAGGGTTAACAATTCGGTGAGTCGGGGGCCCCATCCGAGGGCGTGCAGCACCGCGCCGCTGCAAAGCTTTTCTATGTCCTTCATGAATTCGGCGGCGATCTCCAGGCCCGCCTGCGCTTTGACGGGCGCATCCATCAGGCGTTTTAAAAACTCGTTGGGCACCGACGGAACGCCCGCGAGGCCGTCCAGGTAGCGGATCATGGCCACGGATTTGAGGAGCATCAGCGTGGCGAAAAGCCTGATGCCGGCGTCCTGCGCCTTGTTCACGAACAATTCGATGATGTTCAGGTCGTAGGTCGGCCCCAAGACGGCGAACTGCACGCCGATTTCTTTGTAGCGGGCCAGCGCGTCGGCGCGGCGGCGGTTGACGTTGATGTCGTCGGAAGGATCGATGCCCACGCCCGCGGCGAAGGCGGTCCCGCCGTTCAGGCTCTCGCCGCCGAGATCCTTTCCCTGGTTCAGCGCGGAGACGGCCTGCGCCATGACGTCGAGGTTCAGATCGCCGCTGGTGCGCACCAGCGGCTGATCGCCCCAGGCCGGATCGATGCCTTCCTTGAGAATGACGTTGCGCACGCCGAGCGCCCAGGCGGACAAGAGATCGGCCTGCAACGAGATGCGGTTGCGGTCGCGGCCGTTGATGACCAGCAGCGGGTCCATGTTGTTCGCCAGCAGTTCGTGGCAGGGGGCCAAAGGCGACATGCTCATGATGGCGTGCTCGCTGTCCGTCACGGCCACGGCGTCCACCCGACCCTTCAAGGCGAGCGCCTGATCGAGAAACGGCTTGATATTGACGCCCTTGGGAGGGTCGATTTCGGCGATCAGGAGAAAATTCCGAGCCGTGATCTGCTGGTGGAAACTCATCCGGCTTTCTCCTCTGATGAATTGGAAAAGAAGTACGGCGGCCCGCTCGCCCGTTGGACGAAACGGCTGCAAATAAACTGTTCGCTTGGTCTGGCTGCTTCTATCCTAATAGAAGAGACTATTGCGAGTCAAACTGAAACATTTGCTCGGGCTTCTTTACAGCCTCCGTGAAGTTCTGTACAATCGGCTGAGTCATGAAAGATGGATCTGGGAGTCCGGAATGGAGTATCTGATACGGGCGATCGAGCCTAAGGATCTGGAGCGCGTGCTCGGGATCATCACTCGCCACAAAGAGGAAATGGAAGACACGGCGCGGGATTTTTTCAGAATCTATTTTGATTCCAGCGCTCAAGAGCCGCGACAGGGCCGCCATTACGTGGTGGAAACGGAAGACGACCTCGTCGCCGTCGGCGGATTCATCGGTTTCGCCGAGCCTGGTTATCATTGGGTCGGTTTCCTTTACGTGGACCCCTATTTTCAAGGTCAGGGAATCGGCACGCGGCTGTTGGAACGGATCGCCGGCGAGGTTTCCGCTCTCGGGGCCAGGCAACTTCTCGTCAGTATCGATCCCGACGACATCCCCACGCAAACCGTGCGATTTTACGAAGTCAACGGCTTCGCATCCGCGATCATCCCCGACGCTTCGCCGCCGTTGCCGGCGAAGCCCTCCGCCCAAGTCTGGAGAAAAATGCTCTGATTCCAGGGTCTATCGGCGTCGTCCAGGAAAAAGCGCAAAAATCATCGTCCCGGTCTGACTTGTCCCCAGTTTTGATTTTTTCTTCGTGGATGGCGGGCGCCATAGTTTTACGCGCTCGGAGAGGGCGGAAAGCTGCGCCCAACGGCCTTTGGGACACAGCCTCCCGGCCCTACGGGCCGTGAGACTATGGCGCACCAAGAATCCCTGCGAATGTCAAACTCGAATTATTGCAAACTGGGGACGACTCAGCGTCCCGGTTCGCCGAGCGGCTTCGTGTAGAAGCGATGCCATTGCAGGAAAAGCATGAGCGACGCCAAAAGCCAGCAGGCCAGGCAGACCGCGAAGGCCGTCACCGGCGTAATGACGTTGATCAGCCACGCGGAGACGAACAGCACGAGCAGGCCGCGCAGACCGACCATGGTCACATGCGCGCCCGTGTAACGCGAGACGTCGCGCGACTTGGCGAAGAACATCGCTCCCAGATTCCAGGCGATGATGAGGCCCGTCCAGCCCACGCTGAACAGACCATAGGCGATATAGATCATCCATTCCGGATGGGCCGGCTGGGCCAGAGCGGTGGCCACCAGCATCGCCGGGAATACGGCGATCATCAGGCAGACGTAGGAGGTGTAAAGAATCGGGTTCTGGCGGTCGAAGAGACGCCCCATCCAGGGGGCCAGCAGAATCACCGCTCCTTGCAGGATCGCGCCTTTCGCCAGACTGATCTGCGAATAGGCCAGTTTCAGATCGTTTACGAAAAACAGCGTCAGAAACGGCAGCATCACCATGAACCCAAGGCCGTAGATGAAGAAATTCACCTCGAAGAGGAAAAACTGCCGATCCTCCCTGAACAGCCGCCCCAGCAATCTCCAGGGGCGGATCAAGCGGCGAACCGCGCCCCGATCGCCCATCGCCTGCGCGCGGGCGTAGACTTCCGGAAGCGGATGGGCGATCGTCGCCCGCGACAGGATGAACGCTTCAAAGAAACCGCCCAGAGCGGCCAGCATCAGTATCCAGCGGTAGTTCTGCGGATTGGCGTCGAGCCAGAAACCGGCGACGACCGCCGCCGAAAGGCTGAAAAACATCTGGATGCGCACCACGTAGCTGTAGAGTTTGCCGCGGATCGCCGCCCGGAAATTGGCCTGGACGACCGAATGCTGCGCCGCCAGCACCGCCGGCGTCGTCATCACGAACAGCAGGTAGAAAGGCAGAATGTACTCGATGCGGGAAAACAGCGCGCCGAAAACGAGTCCATAGCGGCCGAAGAAACCGGCCAAAAGCACGGTCCGCGATTTGTCGGGCAGGCCGTCGAGATAATCGGACCAGTAGGTGGCGAGCAGTTGCGTCGTCGCGCCCATGAGCGTGAGGATGGAGATGTAGGTCTTGTCGGCGGCGAGCGTGTTGCGCGCCACTTCGGGCATCAGCAGAATCAGCCCTTCGACCAGGCCGGTGAAGCTTGCCGCCGCCAGGATGAAGCGGAAGGTCTTGCGCTCCTCCGCCGACAGATTCAATTCGCCCGCCCAGCGGTAACGCCCGATGTCCACGCCCGCGCCTCGCGCCGTTTCGCCGCCCGTGAAATGACGCCGACTGATAGCAGAAATCGCGGCGATTTGCCAGCGGTCTTTGATTTTCTTGCGCCGCAAAATGGGTCGCGATAGGGTGGAAACACGTATTCATGTCGATTCACGACGAACGAGGCCTTTCGATGAACAATGCGGTCCAGTGGAATACGCGTCTCGCCACATTCTACGAAGTCTGGTATCTCACCGTCGTTCATCGCGCCACGGGGACGGCCTTCTGGCTGCGAAGCACGCTGTTGAAACCGAAGTCTCCAGAGCCGGAACAGGCCGGGGGCTTATGGTTCGCCCGCTTCGATCCGCACAACCCCGCGCGCACTTTCGCTGCCGTCCGCCATTTTTCCGCTGAAGATATCGCCTTCGAGCCGGGGCGTTTCTCGGTGCGCGTCGGGCCATCGTCATTGCGCGAAGGAGCGTATACAGGCGATCTCTCCCAGAACGGCCACACGGCAAGCTGGGATCTGCAATGGACGCCCAACGCGGAAACGGTGGGGCTGATTCCCGAGCTGGTGCGCAAGGCGCGGATCAACAAGGCCGAGGTCTGCGCGCCCAATGTCCATATCGCGCTTTACGGCAAGATCGTCGTCGATGGCGAAAAATACGTCTTCGACGGCGATCCGGCGGGACAGGCGCACCACTGGGGCAGGCATTATCCGGTGGAGTGGATCTGGGGGCATTGCAACGCCTTCGCCGGGCGGCCGGACGCGTGGCTGGAAGCGCTGTCGGTCAAACAGTTCGAGTGGCGCGGCCAAAGCCTGCCGGTGACGCTTTTGCAATTGAAAACCGAGTCCTTGCGGTTCGGCGTTGACTCGCCCCTCCAATTGTTGTCGTCCCGAGCGGAATATGAGCGCGGCGTGTGGCGTTTCGCCGCTTCGGACGTCGAGCATCGCGTCGAGGCGATGTTTACCGCGCCGGCGGAGCGTTTCGTCGTCCAGCCCTACACCTCACCCCACAATCAGGCGTACTGGTGCCACAACTCCTGCCTTGCCGATCTTTCCGTGCGCCTCTCGATTCGTCGCGGGCGGGAATGGGAAACGGTGGACGAGCTCGTCTCACACGGCGCGGCGGCGGCCGAATTCTGCACCCGTCGGCAGACGACGCCGGATGAATTCGTGTTCAAAGGAATCGCGCCGGGGCGGTGGGACTTGCGGTCCTGACGGCGCACTGGGACCGCAAAATTCAAGCCAGGTGTTAATTGTACCGGATATAGACCACCCTCGGCGGTTCGCCGCCGGAACCTTTTCCCGGGCCTTTGCGCGTTTTGCGAAACGCGATCAGCAGCACGATGCCGATGAAGAAACCGCCGATGTGCGCCCACCAGGCGACTCCCCCGCTCTCGCCGCCGCCTGCCCCGGAGAGGAATTGCAGCAGAATCCAGAAGCCTAAGAACAGCACGGCCGGGATCTCCATGAATTGAATGAAAATGAAAATCGGCACGAGCGTGAGGATGCGCGCGCGCGGATAAAGAATGAAATAGGCGCCCATGACGCCGGCGATCGCGCCCGACGCGCCGACCAGCGGCATCTCGCTGCCCAGATTCAGCACGGCATGCGCGAGCCCGGCTCCGATGCCGGCGAGGAGGTAGAACAGGAGGTAGCCCGTGTGACCGAAGTAATCCTCGACATTGTCGCCGAAGATCCACAAATAAAGCATGTTGCCGCCGATGTGCAGAAAGCCGCCGTGCAGAAAGTTGTAAGTCAGAAACGGCAGAAACGCCTCTTCCAAGCCGGCGTAACCGCCGAAGAACGCCAACGACCGCGCGGGAATCATACCGTAATGGTTGACGATCGCCTCGCCGCCGTCCGGCGACAAAAGCTGCATCGCAAACGCAACGAGATTGAGCACGATCAGCGCGTAGTTGACGAACGGCACATGCCGAGAAGGAATGGTGTCGCGCAAAGGAATCATGAGAGCGTGTCCGCCTTTCCCGCCGTATCGGTCCCTGGGAGATAACAGAAAAAACCGCCTGGAGCAAGACGCCCGACGGCGGTCGCTCATCGTGAGCTATCTTTTCAGTTTACCACATATTGACATCGGCTTGGAGTTTGGTAGGAATAGAGAATATTGTTAAGGAATCGTTTACGCAGTATCATAAGAGTTGTGAGGACGCTTGGCCAGGGCGTCTGCCGAGGAGGCGGCAATGGATCAGAAGCCGAATCAGACGGCCGATTCAAGGCGTTTCTGGGTCGTTTTCGCCGTTCGCCTGCAAATTTTCCTCATCGCCTACCTCGTGGCGGTGACGGTGGCCCAACACGTCTTCTTCCTCATCGAGTGGTTCTTCGGCGCGCCATATTATCCGGCGCTTTCCATTTTGACGATGGCGCTGTTCATACCGCTGCCGTCGGCGTTGATCGCGACATGGTGGAATATCCGTTCCCTTCCGAACGACCGGATACCTCCGGCCGGGCCGGAGCGCGGATGGGATTTCGTCTGGATGCACTACCATTGGCTGCTGGGCACGCTCGCCTTATTCGGCCTCTGGTCCGGGCTGTACTTTCTCGTGATGCAATTCACCGCCGACCGTCCGATGAATACCTTGTTCTGGCCCTATGACCATCTCGTTCCCTTCCGGCCGGAATTCGTGTACGTCTATCTCACGGTCTACTGGATGTTTCTGGTCGCCCTCTTGGGCGCGAAGCAGCCGGACGAGTCGCGGGTGACGTTCAAGGCGGGAATGTATCTTCTGGTTGTCTGCATGACGGTCTTCATTTTCTATCCCGTGGCGTATCCGCGCCCCGAAATCGCGATCGACTCCCTCGCCTCCTGGGGCCTGAGCATCGTCTATGCGGCGGACAAGCCCAACAACTGCTTCCCCTCGATGCATTGCGCGATGGTGATGCTGGCGGGAGTGGTCGGGCTGCGGCGCAACCGCTTCACCGGTCTGCTGCTGTTTATCGGCGCGGTCGAAATCGGCTTTTCGACGCTGTTCACCAAACAGCACTTCATCGCCGACGTGCTTGGCGGCTTCAGCCTGGCGCTGATCTCCTATGGGATAGTGGCTTACCAAAAGGAACTGGCCGCCGCCCTCGACTCGAATCAGTGGCGTCGCTGGATGGAACGGTTGATCCACTGAACCGTGTCGGACAGTCAGCGTCCCAATCGCTCAACCTGGGTGCGGTTTTCTCCCGACAGATAACGCGCGGCATAGACGACGCCCCAGCCGCAGGTGGGACCGCTCGACAGGGCGACGATCTCGCCGGGAGTCGCGTCGGCGGCATTTTCCGGATTTCCGTCCGCGTCGGTCGGCGTGAGAAAACGGAAAGCATCCCTCGTCGGTCGGGTGCTGGCGCGGCTGCAAACCAGTTTCTGCCCGCCCGGCCCTGGCAGCGCCGCCGGTTGCGCGCCGCAGGTCTGGCTCGATGGCGCGCTCTCGCCGGCAAAGCGAGTCCGCCCGTTCGCCGTCACTTCGATCCATTGCTTGTTCTCGCCGAGATAGGCGGCGGAAACAAACGGCTCCGCAAATTTCACCAAGGGCGGGGCCGACGTCTCGGGATACAAAGCCGGCTCGAAAAGGACGCTCCCCGGGCGGTATCGGCCAAACGCGAATGCGCCGTCGATGCAGGCTACGGGCGCTCCGGCGACGGGGCCAAGCTCGCGCAACATTTCGCCGTCCCAGGAAAAACTTGCGCCCCCCACCAAGGCGTTGGTGGCGATGGCCAGCCGTCCCGTTTTGCCGGGAGCGGCGCAGATGGCCGCTTCGCCGGCCAGGTCGCGCGGTTGCGGAAACGAGGCCGCGCTCTCCGGCAAACGGCGCGTCTGCCGAAAAGCGAAGCGGTCGTCCTGTCCCTGCCAGAACTCGATTCGATCGGCAAAGAGCAGCACGAGGTCGCCCTGGCCGTCGCCGTCGATGTCGCCGCAGGCAAGATCGAGCGCTTTCCCGCCCGTTTGGAAAAGATTCTGCGGCCGCAGGGCCACGGTTTGCGCCCCCACCGCTTCGCTCGGGCGGAGAAGCACGGCCCATTCGCCCGACTCGGCGACGGCGGCCCGCGCCAGCCGCTCGGGATAAGCGGGCGGTTCGGCGACGAGCGGATGCCAGCTTCCGCCGACGAGCCAGACGCTGCGCGCGTGGAGCTTCAGCATCCGGCCATCCAGGTCGGCCGACAGATCGAGCACGCGGTCGATGCCTTCTTTTTCCAGCGCACGCAAACCCGCGGCGTCGAGCTT
>QZKR01000167.1 GCA_003598065.1 Myxococcales bacterium
ATGATCTTGATGCGGCCGTCGGTGAGCTTGCGCATGCGCATGATCATCCCCACCGTGCCGACTTCGTAGAGGTCGCTCGACTCCGGGTTCTCCGTGGTTTCGTCGCGCTGGGCGACGAGAAAAACGAGCCGGTTGGAGGCCAGCGCGTGATCCACCGCCGCGACGGTGATCTCGCGATTGACGAACAACGGCACGATCATGTAGGGGAAAACGACCAGATCCTTGATCGGCAGGACCGGAAGCTCCTCGGGAATTTCCACCGACTGCATTTCCTGGTTCGTGGCGTCCATCTTCGTCCTCGCTTCGTTCGACAAGAATCGGCGGGAGGCTTCCCCGCGCCGCTCCGGATTATCGGTTCGGGCGTCAGTCGATTTCCAGACGGCGGCGGCTGCCGCGCCGCTCGGAGATTTTCGGCAGACAGACAACGAGCACGCCCTGCTGCAAAGTCGCCTTGACGGTGTTGGCGTCAACGGGTTTGGGCAGAACGATCTCCCGCTTGATCGATCCGAATTCGCGCTCCATGTTCAGGAAGCGGAGCTTCTGCGACTTGAAGGGCGGTTTCTTGGCGCCCTCGATCGTCAAGAGATCGCGGGAGATGTAAAGCTGCACGTCTTCCCGGGCCATCCCCGGCAATTCGGCGCGCACGCAGAGCATGGACTCCGTTTCATACACATCGACGCGCACCTCGGGCCGCCGATCGTGAGCGGCGTAGCGATCGCGCGCCTGGGGCTCCATGAACTCGCTGAACAGCCGGTCGAGTTCCTCCTGGATCAGCACCAAGCGGTCGCGCGTGCCTCGTTTTTTGATTCCTGCCATCGATGCCCCCTTGCCGCAGCGCCCGGAACCCTTTGGAACCACTACTATACATCGCTTGACGGCGGCTGGCAAATATACGAGCCGTTCTTCATTTTACGACGCCGGAGGTGATTTTTTCGTTGCATCCCAAAAGGAAGCATGCCACAATCCTACCCAGGGATACGTAGATAAAAAAAGACTGCCACGCACGTCGGACTCTTGGAGGGGACGGGAGAACGGCCGATGCGTAAACCGGGTGGGTGATCCATGGGGGATCCGAGAAGCGACATGTTTGTACAAAGGGGGTCTGTAATGTCCATGGAAGCAGGAAAGGTGAAGTGGTTTAATGACACCAAGGGGTTCGGGTTCATTAAACGCAACACGGGGGAAGACGTCTTCGTGCACTATTCCGTGATCGAGGGCACAGGATTTCGGTCCTTGTACGAGGGCCAGGAAGTCGAGTTCGAATGCTCCCAGGGCCCCAAGGGCCTGTTGGCGCAGAAGGTGATTCGCCTTGACCGCCAGGAGCGTCGCAACGACAATCTGCACAGCATCTGAAGCCAAGAGTAAGCGGATCCCCACCCAGGGCCCGGCCGCTTGGCCGGGCCTTACTATTTAGGAGGTTCCCCGATGAGAAAGGTTGTTCTTTCCGAGTACGATTCGCCGTTCGGCCTGCTGCGGCTCGCGGCGTCGGAAAAAGGCGTCCATGCCCTCGCCTTGCGGGAAAGCAGGCGGGACTTCATGACGGCGGTGGCCAAGGCTTATCCGGACGCCGATCTGGCCTGGGCGGAGGCGGCGACGACGAAGCCGGGCGCCGCCCTCGTCCGCTGGCTCGACGCCTATTTCGCCGGCAAGCGGCCCGGCCTGGCTTCCGTGCCGCTCGCTCCGGCCGGCACCGCGTTTCAGAGCGCCGTCTGGAAGGCCCTCGCCCGCATCCCCTTCGGCGCGCTCGCCACCTACGGCGAGATCGCCGGCCGGGTGGACGCGGGCGGCGCCCGCGCGGTCGGCCAGGCCGTCGGCGCGAATCCGCTGCCGATCCTCATTCCCTGCCATCGCGTCGTCGCCGCCGACGGCAAGCTCGGCGGTTTTTCCTGCGGCGTGGACGTGAAAGCCAAACTTCTGCGGCTCGAAGGTTTCGCCGTCGATCTGGCGCGCGGCCGGGTGAAAGCCGCCGGGCGCTGATCCGCCCGGACGTGGTACAATCGGGAGTCGATACGACTCGGGGAGCGGCGGCGTGGATAGAGGACGTTTCTTGAAGAGCGGATGGGCGCCGGGACTGGTTTTGCTGGCGTGGGCGGCGGCGGCTCTGGCTTACGATCCGCCCGCGCCGGCGCGCGGCCCGCTTCCGACGCTCGTCGTTCTCTGCGATGCGCGGCTCTTGCCCGTGGCCGAACGGGCCGCCGAGGACTTGCGCGCGCGCGGCCTCGTCGCCGCGCGGCTCGTCGCCGATTCCACCGAAAACATCGTGCAGGCGCTGGCCCGCCAATCCGACGCCGCCGACGCGATCGTGGTCGAGGACAAGGTCGCCGTGACGCTCGCCGTGCGGCTCGGCGCGGCGGCGGAAAGCGATCTGGTGACGCTGGCCAGCGACCGGCTGGTCGTGGCCGTGCGCGAGACGGCCAACGTCGATCCGATCAAGGCTCTGCTGCAGGCGGGGCCGGGCCGCGTGGCGCTGCCCGACCCGAAGCGCGCGCCGGCCGGCGTTCACGCCGAGGCGGCGCTGAAGAAGATCGGCATCTACGATCGGGTGAGCCTGCGCGCGACATATTTCGCCTCGGGACGGGAAGCCGTGGCGGCGCTCGCCGCCGACCAGGCCGATGCGGCGATCGCCTACGGAACGGACGTCGCCGTCGTGCCCGGCGCGAAAAAAATGCTCGCCCTGCCCGCGCGCAGTTATCTGCCGCTTTTGTATTTCGGCCTGCCGCTGGCCGCTTCGAAAGAGCGCGAACGGGCCAAGGCGTTTCTCGATTACCTCGCCAGCCCCGCCCTGGCGGACGCCTGGCTCAAGGGCGGCTTCCAGCCGCCGCCGGACGATATGCCGTAAATGAGCGAGCCTCTGCTATCTGAAACACCTGACGTTGGAGCAGGATACAATCCTGCTCCAACCCAAAGGATGGCGGGATATCTTTAATATCAATCACGCCGACTCTTCGGCCGGCCGCGTCTTCCAGCGTTCGTGAAACCAGACCCACTGCTCCGGCCGGGCGCGGATCGCGGCTTCCAGGCGGGCCGTCGCCTGCAAGGTCAGCGCCGTAATTTGTTCGGACTCGGCCAGCGCGGGGTCCGGCGTCAGCGGCCCTTCGACGTGGATCGTGTGGTCCAGTCCGTCGCGGTGTATCCAGCCGACCAACAGCGGGATCCGATGGCGAACCGCCAGGGCCGCCGCGCCGCTGGTCGTCCAGGCCGGCCGGCCGAAGAACGGAACGAAGACTCCCGGCGTCCGGGTGTCCTGATCGATCAGCACGCCGAGCAGTACGCCTGCGGCGAACAGCGCCTTGAGGCGTTCGCCAAGCTCCGGCGCGCCGCGGGAAATAGGCTCGATGCGGTAGCGGCGACGAATGCCGGCCAACGTCTCGTCGAGCACGGGGTCGTAGCTTCCCTTGACGATCGTCGCCGTGGGCCCGCTCGCGGCGATGGCGGCGGCCATGAGCTCCCAGTTGCCGATATGCCCGGTGGCGAACAGGCCGCCGCGCCGGGCCGACCAGACGGCTTCGAGCCGTTCGAGCGCGCCGGGAGCGAAGCGGACGCGATTCAGCATCGTCTCCCGGTCGCGGTCAAGGGCGAGCAGTTCCACCGCCGCAAGCGCCAGGTGACGCGTCATGGCGCGGGCCAGATTTTCGGCGCGTGGCGGGCTGTCGTAATCGGGCATACAGGCGCGGATCTGGGCGAGGGCGCATCTTTTTTCGCGTCGCGCGACCCTCCAGGCCAGAGCGGCGGCGCTTTCGGCGAGCGCTGTATCGCAACGCCATACACCGGCGCGATACACGGACCAGCCGGCGAACAACATCCGCCGAATAAACCAATTTTTCATTCGTCGAGTGGATTGCATCATTTGGCCGAGCTTCCTGCCCCCGACATTTTGTGGTTCATCCGGCGGACGGACCCATTATATAGCGTTATCCTCCGGACCGCCAGGGCCGGTAATGCCTCTCCATGTGCGAAAATTCAACTTTTTTGCTTGACACTCGTCGCCAATAAACTTAAATTTCATTTAGTTAAGTAAAGTTTGGACGCCAGATGGAAAATCCATGAGCAAACTTAGAAAACTTCGCGAAGAACGGTTGATCTCCAAGTCGGAACTGGCCCGCAAGGCCGGCATTTCGACCGTCACCCTCGACCGCATCGAGAAAGGCTACAAATGCCGCGTCGCCACCAAGCGCCGCATTCTCGAAGCGCTCGGGCTCACGGTCCGCGACAAGGACAAAGTCTTCGACGACTGATCGGCCGCTTTCGCTCTGGACAACGCTTCCCGATACCGTTACCCTGCCAGGCCGTGGCGCCTGGCTTTTTTCTTTTGGTCGTGACCGCCATGCCGATTTCCCCACGAGCCGCTTTGGACGGACGATGATCACCGCGATCGACAGCGCCGACGCCCTGCGGGAACTTTGCCAGCGACTGGCAAGCGAGCCGCTCGTCGCCGTGGACACCGAGTTCGTCGGCGAGCACTCCTATTATCCTCATCTCGCGCTCGTGCAGATCGGCGTGGACCGCGACGCATGGCTGGTCGATCCGCTCGCCGCCGGCGATCTGACGCCGCTTCGCGCCGTGCTCGACTCGCCGCGCACGACGGTCCTGATGCACGACGCCGAAATCGACTTGCAGATTCTGAACCGCGCCACGGGCGCTCGGATCGCCAACCTGTTCGACACGCAGCTCGCCGCCGCTTTCGTCGGCCTTTCCGAAGCCGCCGGTCTGGCGACGCTGGTGAAGCGCGTCACCGGGAAAAGACTGGCCAAAGGTCAGCAGGTGACGGACTGGCTGAAACGGCCGCTCAACGAAAAGCAGCGCCGCTACGCCGCCGAGGACGTGCTGTATCTCGGCCAGATTCACCGCTTTCTCTCCGAACGGTTGACGGCGCTCGGACGGCTGGAGCTTTTCCAGGAGGAAATGGGCCAGCGGCGCGAACACTGGCTGCTGCCGCTCGACGTCGCCTCGCGTTTCCGCAAGCTTTTGGAGTCGGCCAAGCTCTCCGGCGGACGGCGGCAGGCGATGGAGGAGCTGCTGCGCTGGCGCGAGAAGACGGCCCAGACGCGCAACATCCCGCGGCGGCACGTCCTGCCCGACGAAACGGTTCTCGCCGTCGCCTTGCAGCTTCCCCAGAGCGTGGAAGAACTGCAGTCGCTGCGCGTCGTCTCCGAGAAGGCGGCGAAGCGCTACGGCGACGAACTGGTGGCGCTGAGTTGCGCCTTGCGGGCCGCGCCGGAGGCTAAGGAGCACGGCGAGGGCGCGCCGCGCAACGGCCGGCGCGTCCAGGCGCGGGCGCCGCTGGTCAAGCTGGCTCTGGAACTGATCGCCGAACAGGCCGGCATCGCGCCGGGACTCATCGCCCGCGCCGACGAGATCGAGGCGATTTGCCGCGCGGCGAGCCAGCAGGCGTCGCCGCCGGATCTGCCCTCGCTCACCGGCTGGCGCGGCCGGTTGGTGGGCGACCGTCTCTGGCGCGTGGCGCGCGGCGAACTCGGCTTGCGCGTCGGACTCGACCCCAAGCAACCGCCCATTCTCTTTGAGGAAACGCCGCCGAAGACCGGCGGCTAGCCCAAGCTTCAAACGCGACAAAAGGCATGGGCGGGAGAGCGGCGCGTGACAAAACCGTGACACAAGCGCCGCCGCTCCATGTATCATGGTTCGCGAGGTGAAAAGCCTATCGCCGCAGGAGAGTTTGCCGATGAATTCGCGAGAACGATTTTTGTCCGCCTGCCGGCTCAAACCCGTCGATCGGCCGCCGGTCTGGGTGATGCGTCAGGCGGGCCGTTATCTGCCCGAATACCGCGCCTTGCGGGAGAAACACAGTTTTCTGGACGTCTGCCGCACGCCGGAACTGGCGCGCGAGGTGACGTTGCAGCCGTTGCGCCGCTTCCCGCTCGATGCAGCGATTCTTTTTTCGGACATCCTCGTCGTTCCCGAAGCAATGGGCGTCAACGTGGAATTCGCCGACGAAGGACCGGTTCTGACGCCGCGGCTCGATTCACCGCAGGCGCTCGCCGCCCTTATCGATCCCGACGTCGAGCGGGCGCTCGGCTACGTCGGCCTGGCGCTCGACGCGATCCGGGAGGGAATGGGCCCTGAAAAGGCTCTGCTCGGTTTCTCCGGCGCGCCCTACACGTTGGCGACGTATATGGTGGAGGGCCGGGCCTCGAAACCGTTTTCGGCGATCAAGACGCTCGCCTACCGCGAGCCGGCGTTGTTGCACGCGCTGCTCGCCAGACTCGCCGACGTCGTGACGCGCTATCTGCGCCTGCAGGCGGCGCACGGCGCGGACGCGGTGCAGCTTTTCGACACCTGGGCCGGCGAGCTGGCGCCCGCCGACTTTTCGGTTTTCGCCCTGCCCTACGTCCAGCGGATCGTGCGCGGTCTGGCCGACCTCGATCTGCCGGTGATCTATTTCGTCAACGGTCTGGGCGGCCTGGTGGAGCGCGCCGTCGAGTCCGGCGCCGCGGCGCTCGGCGTCGATTGGCGCGTCTCGCTGGCCGACGTGCGGCGGCGCACGCAAGGGAAAGTCGCCTTGCAGGGCAACCTCGATCCCCTGGAGTTGTATGGCCCCGCCGACCGCATCCGGCGGCGCGTGCGCGAGCTTTACGCCGAAACGGCCGGCGCGCCCGGCTTCATCCTCAACCTCGGCCACGGCATCCTGCCCGACACGCCGATCGAGGGCATGGCGGCCTTCGCGGACGAGGCGACGCGCCTGGGAGGACAGCCATGAGCGAGCCGCGCTACGTGATCCCGCCCAATCCGGCCCGCGTGCCGCTCGACCTGCTGGCCCGCTACACGACGCGCGGCCCGCGCTACACGAGCTATCCCACCGCGCCGCAGTTTAAGGCCGACATCGACCGCGAGGCGCTGTTCGCCCGCTGGCGCGAGGGCGACGCGGCCGCGCCGCCGGCCGGGCTGTCGCTGTACGTCCACGTGCCGTTCTGCCAGCGCCGCTGCACCTACTGCGGCTGCTACACGCACGTCGCTTCCAATCCGGCGGCGGCGGACGGCTACGTGGAGTCCTTGGTGCGCGAATTCGAACTCGCGGCGCAGGTCGTCGATCCGGCGCGGCCCGTGGCGCAGCTTGCTTTCGGCGGCGGCACGCCGACCTTCCTGCCGCCCGATCGGCTGGCGCACGTGCTCGAACGGCTCTGGGCCGTCTGGCGCTTCGAAGACGGCGCGGAGCGCTCCATCGAACTGGACCCGCGCAGCGTCTCGGAGGAGCACATCGCGCTTCTGGCGCGTTACGGTTTCAACCGCTTCTCATTGGGCGTGCAGGACTTCAATCCCGAGGTGCAGCGGATCATCAACCGCGTCCAGCCCTACGAGCGCGTGGCCGAGGTCGTCGAGGCGCTGCACAAGGCCGGACGGACGGCGATCAACTTCGACCTGATCTACGGCCTGCCGGGACAGACGCCGGACTCCATCGCCGAGACGGCGCGGCGCGCCATTACGCTTGCGCCCACGCGCATCGCGCTGTTCGGTTACGCCCATGTGCCCTGGATGCAGATGCACCAGAAAGCGCTGGAGCGCTATGGCCTGCCCGATCCGCCGGCCAAGCTGGCGCTGTTCGGCGCGGCCTACGACGTCTTCGTCGAGGCGGGTTTCGTGCCCGTCGGCATGGACCACTTCGCCCGGCCCGACGACGAGTTGGTGAAGGCGCTGGCGGCGCGCAGCCTGCATCGCAACTTCATGGGCTACACGACGCGGCGCGGTCTGGACCTGATCGCCTTCGGCGCCTCGGGCATCTCGGCCGTCTCCGCCACCTACGCGCAGAACCTCAAGGAGCTGCGCGCCTACGCCGAAGCGATCGCGGCGGACCGGCTGCCGATCGAACGCGGCTATCTGCTCAGCGACGAGGACCGGTTGCGCCGCGAGCTTATCATCGATCTGTTCTGCAACTTCCACCTCGACGGCGCGGCCTTCGGCGCGAAATGGGGCGTCGATTTCGCGGCGCACTTCGCCGACGAACTGGGCCGGCTTGCGCCGCTGGTCGGCGACGGCATCGTGGAGCTGGACGGCGCGACCATCCGCGTCACGCCGTTCGGGCGCGCCTTCATCCGCAACGTGTGCATGACGTTCGATCAATATCTGGAAGCGGACGCCGATAAACGACGATATTCGCAGACGGTGTAGGCATGGCTGAAGCGACGGACGGATGGATGGACGACGGGCCCCGCTGGGGCGTGGCGCTGTTGAACATGGGCGGCCCGGCGACGACGGCCGACGTGCAGGGGTTTCTGGAGCGGCTCCTGTCGGACCCTTACGTGACGGGCATTCCGGTCGGCGGCCTGCGGCGCTGGGTCGCGCGGCGCGTCGCCAAAAAGCGCGCGCCGCTGACGATCCCCCGCTATCAGGCGATCGGCGGCGGCTCGCCGATCCGGCCCCAGACGGAGGCGCAGGCGCAGGCGCTCTCGCTGGCCCTGGAAGGCCTGCCCGTCGCGGCGGCGATGCGCTACAGCGCGCCCTCCGCCGACGAGGCGGCGCAGAAGCTGGCCGCGGCGGGCGCGACGCACGTCGTCGCGCTGCCGCTCTACCCGCAGTATTGCCGCGCCACGAGCGAGACCTCGCAGCTCGATTTCAAGCGCGCGGCGGCGGCGCGCGGCCTTGCCGTGCGGGAGGTCCGCAGCTATCCGGCCCTGGAGGGCTTCATCGAGGCGATTTCCGAGAACATCCACGCCATACTGCCGCACCTGATGAACCCGGTGGTGATTTTTTCCGCCCACGGCCTGCCGGAACGGATGGCGAAAAAGGGCGATCCCTACCCCGGCGAAATTCACGCCACCGTCCGCGCCCTCGCGGCCCGGCTTCCCGCCGGCGTGCCCCACAAGCTCGCTTTCCAGAGCCGGCTGGGACCCGTGAAATGGCTGGGACCGTATCTCGACGAGGTCGTCCGCCGCGTCGCCACCGGCGGCCAGCAGGACGTGATGGTGGTGCCGATCAGTTTCGTCAGCGAGCACATCGAGACCTTGCACGAGCTTGACGTCGAGGTCCGCGCCATCGCCGAGGAGGCGGGCGTGCGGCGCTTCGTCCGCGTGCCGACGGTGCAGACGCACCCGGCGTTCATCGCCGGGCTGGCCGAGCTTGCGTCCCGCGCGATCGAGACGGCGCAGGCGGGAGGCGCGTCATGATCGACGTGCTTGTCGTCGGCGGCGGCGTCTCCGGGCTCGCTTGCGCCTGGGCCTTGAAAACGGCGGGCCTGGCCGTCAAGCTCTTGGAAGCGGAGGAAACGCCCGGCGGCAACCTGCGGACGGTGCAGGACGGCGCGTGGCGCTACGAACTGGGGCCGCACTCCTTCCTGCCCTCCTCCGACGCCATCTGGACGCTGATCGAGAAATTGCAGATCGAGGAGCGGGTGGCGGCGGCGGCCTCGGCGAGCCAGGCGCGCTTCATCTTCAAAAACGGCCGGCTGATGCCCCTGCCGACGAGCCCGTGGGCCTTCATCGCCACGCCGCTCTTGAGCGCCGGCGGCAAATTCCGCCTCCTGGCCGAGCCGTTCGTCAAGGGCGGCGCCTCGGAGCGCGACACGGCGCGCGAGTTTTTCCGCCGCCGCCTGGGCGACGAGGCCACGGAGTGGATCATCGGGCCGTTCGTTTCCGGCATCTACGCCGGCGACCCGGCGCGGCTGGGCGCGCGCGACGCCTTCCCCAAGATGTGGCGCTGGGAGCGCGACGCGGGAAGCATGATCCGCGGCGCGCGGCGCTATCTGAAACGGAAGCGCATCGAGCGCGGAGCGCGCGCGAAGCGAAAAGGGCTGTTCAGTTTTCAGGGCGGCCTCGGCGAACTCACCGGCCGGCTGGCCGGCGAACTCGGCCCCGCCTGCCAGAGCGGCGAAGGCGTGACGGCGGTCGAACGCAAAATCGGCCGCTGGCTCGTCCAGACCGAAGCGGCGACCTACGAGGCGAAGCGGCTCGTCGTCGCCGTCCCACCCCTGCCGGCGGCGCGGCTTCTCGCGCCCGTTTCGGCTTCCCTGGCGCTCGCCCTTTCCCAGGTCGAGATGGCCCCCGTGGCCGTCGTCCACGTCGGCGTGACGGGCGAGGCGGCCGCCGCCGTCCCCGACGGCTTCGGCTATCTGGTGCCGCGCGGCTTGGGCCTGCGGACCCTGGGCTGCGTCTTCGTCTCCAAGCTGTTCGCCGGCCGCGCTCCCGAAGGGGGAGAGCTGTTGACATTCTACCTCGGCGGCGCGCTCGACCCGGAAGCCGCGCGCCTCGACGACGCGGCGCTCGTCGCGCTCGCGCTCGACGAGTTCGCGCAGGCGGTCGGCCCGCGCCTGGCGCCGGCCTACGTGAAGGTCCTGCGCCATCCGCAGGCGATTCCGCAGCTCACCGTCGGACACGTCGATCGCATCGCCGCGCTGCTGGAGCAGGCGCGCGGCCTGGGCGCGCTCGATTTCGCCGGCAACTACCTCACCGGCGTCGGCATGAACGACGCGGCGCAGAGCGGGCTGGACGCGGCCGAACGCATCCTGGCCGCGCGGCGGCCCAAAGAGGAGCAGACGGAGCCATGACGTCCCCGGTCGCCGATCCGTTGCCGCTGGTCGCGGTGGGCTACGATTTCCGCCGCGCGTCGGCCGCGCGCCGCTCGCGGCTGGTGCTCTCGGCCGAGGAGGCCGACGAACTGGCCCGCAAGCTGATCGACGCCGGCATGGCCACGGGTCTGGTCGCGCTCAACACCTGCAACCGCAACGAATGGATCGCCTCGACCTCGACGCCCGCCTGGACGGGGGAAATCCTTCGCGCCCGGCTGATGAAGCGGCTTCAGGGCGCGCTCGGCGAAGAGGCGGTCGAACCCTACGTTTATATCGGCCGCGACGCCGCGCGCCACATTCTCGCCGTCTCCGCCGGCCTGGAGTCGTTCATCGTCGGCGAGCACCAGATCGCCAGCCAGGTGCATCGCGCCTTCGACGAGGCGCGCGAACGGGGCCGTTCGTCGGTGATCCTGAACGGCTTCACGCCCTTCACCGGCCGCGCCTCGCGCGAGTCGCTGCTGTCCGGCGTGGGCGACTGCTCGATCCGCGGCGTGCACGACGCCGCCGTGCGCTGTCTCGCGGCCCGCTTCGATCCCAAGGCGCCGCTCAACGTCGTCGTCGCCGGCACGGGCGAGATCGGCCGCCGCGTCGTCGATGGGCTGCGCCACCAGACGCGCTGGAAGGTGATTCCCTGCAACCGCACCGTCCGCGCGGGCGGGCCCGCCGACGTGCAGCCGCTGGAAAAACTGCCGGAGCTTCTGGCCGCCTCCGACATGGCGGTCGTCTGCACCGCCGCCTTCCGCAAGGTGCTGACTCCCGAAGAGCTGAAAGCTCTGCCGCGGGGAAAGAAGCTGACCGTCGTGGATCTCGGCATCCCGACGCAGGTCGATCCCGCCTGCGCGCTCGTGCCGGGCGTCGAGCTGATCGACCTGGACGGCCTGCAGGAATCGGTCCACGCCAAGGCCGACGAGAAAAACGTCGATCACATTCGCGCCGAGATCGAACAGCTGATCGACGACTTCGCGCGCTTCTGCAAGGAGCGCGACATGGTCAGGGTGCTGCAGACGGCGCAGGAGCAGCACGAGCGCTTCTCGCGGCGGCTGATCCCGTCGCTGATCGAGGAGGAGCTGCCCGGGCTCGAAGAGGCGGCGCGCCGGCGGCTTGCCTATAGGCTGCGCGGGCTGCTGCGCGAATACACGAACTCCATTTTCAATTCCATCCATGAAACCATCGCGGAGCGGGAACATGACCGAAACTGAGCGCGCCGCCTTCGTCATCGGCTCGCGGGGCAGCCGGCTCGCCCGTTGGCAGGCCGAGCACGTAGCGTCGTTTCTGGGGCCGGACGTCGAGATCAGGATCATCAAGACGTCGGGCGATCTCTTCCTCGACCGGCCCCTGCAGGGGCAGGATACGAAAGGTTTCTTCACCAAGGAGATCGAGGAGGAGCTTTTGGACGGCCGCATCGACCTCGCCGTCCACAGCCTGAAGGATCTGCCGACGCAATTGCCGCCGGGGCTGACGCTGGCCGTCGTCTCGCGGCGCGCCGCCGTCGCCGATCTCCTGCTCGTCCGCCCCGAACGCGTGGACGCCGCGCGGCCCTTCCCGGTCGCGGACGGCGCGGTCGTCGGCGCGACCTCGCTGCGCCGGCAGGCGATGCTGCGCCGCTTCGCGCCCCACGTCGGCGCGGCGATGCTGCGCGGCAACGTCCCGACGCGCGTGGATAAGCTCAAGCGCGGCGATTACGACGCGATCATTCTCGCCGCCGCCGGCGTGGAGCGGCTGACGCTCGACTTAAGCGGCCTGGCCGCGTTCGAACTGAATCCGCGTCTCTGGCTGCCCGCGCCGGGCCAGGCCGCGCTCGGCATCGAGACGCGCGAAAACGACGCGCGCATCCGCGCCGCGCTGGCGGCGTTTCACGACGAAACCGCCTGGCGCGCCGTGCGGGTGGAGCGCGAGCTGCTGAATCGCTTCGAGGGCGGCTGCCATGTAGCCTTCGCCGCCTTCGCCGAGCCGAAGGCGCAAGGCATGACGCTGGCCGTCGGCGTCGAGGACGAGGCCGGGCGCTGGCTCGCCGTGCGCGTCGAAGCGGACGGCGACGAGGCGGCGCAGGAGGCCGCCTGGGACAAGCTCATGCGCGTCGTGAAGACGGGCCATGAGGAAGACGACTGGGAGAGGGCGCTGTGCCGCGAACGCCGACCGTCGTCCTGACGCGCCAGCCGGAGGACAACGCGCCCTTGCGCGCCCTGCTGGAAGCGCGCGGCCTCGGCGTGATCGAAGCGCCCTGCGTGGCGGCGGCGACGATCGAACCGCCGGAAGCGGAAACGCGCCGCCTGCCGCCGCTTGGCGCGCTCGCCGCCGCGGCTTTCGCCAGCCGGCGCGGCGTGGAAGGCTTTTTCGCCTGGCTCGCCGCGCATCCGGAGCGCGATGCGGGACGTCCGGCGCTGATCGGCGCGGTGGGGCCGGCGACGGCGAAAGCGCTCGCCGCGCGAGGCTGGCCGGCGGATGTCGTCGCCGAACCGGCGACGGGCGAGGCTTTGGCCCGGGCGCTCGTC
>QZKR01000179.1 GCA_003598065.1 Myxococcales bacterium
GGACACAGCCTCCCGGCCCTACGGGCCGTGAGACTATGGCACACCAAGAATCCCTGCGAATGTCAAACTCGAATTATTGCAAACTGGGGACGACTCAGCCCCCAAAGCGCTTTAGCGCCATTCCGGAGTCGTATTTTTCGCCTTTCTGCCGCTTACGCCCAGAGGATCAGCCCCGGCTCGAAGCGTTGGATCATCAGCGGATGGTTCGGCACGACGCGCACGCCGAAACCGCAGCGCCCGGCCTGCGCCAGAGGCAGCGCCCCCTCGAAAACGTGGACGTCGCCGTGGGGCGCTTCGCCCGCCGGCGAGAGCGGAAACGCCCGGCCTTCCTTGACCTCGCCCTTGGAGTCCAAAAGACCGTGGAAGGCTTCGATGCGGACCTCACGGGGCGAAATGCCGGGCAGGCGGATCTTGATGCGCACGGGCAAGGTCGCGCCGACCCGCAGCGCCTCGTCCGTCTCGGCCTGAATGTCCAGGATCTCGATGTGCATCCAGCGGCGACGGATCGAATCCATCCAGGCCGCGAGTTCCTTGGCCGCCGCGAAATCCTTGTCGCGCAGGGCGGCCCGCAGCCGCGAGCCGGGAAGGTAGAACTTGGTCAGGTATTCGATCACCATCCGGCTGGTGTTGAACACGGGGCAGATCGACTGGATCGAGTGTTTCATCAAGGCCGTCCAGCCGCGCGGGACGCCGTCGGAGGCGCGAGTGTAGAAAAGCGGCACGATCTCGTCTTCCAAAAGATCGAAAAGCGCCCGGCTTTCGATCTCGTCCTGGTACTGCGTGTCCTTGTATTCCTCACCCCTGCCGATCGCCCAGCCGTTGTCGCCGCGATACGCCTCGTCCCACCAGCCGTCCAGGACGCTCAGGTTGATGCCGCCGTTCATCGACACCTTCATGCCGCTCGTCCCCGAGGCCTCCAACGGCCGGCGCGGGTTGTTGACCCACACGTCCACGCCTTGCACGAGGTAGCGGGCGACGTTGATATCGTAGTTCTCGATGAACACGATGCGGCTGCGGAAGCGGGGATCGCGCGCCAGCTGGGCGATGCGTTTGATGACTTCCTTGCCGGCGTTGTCCTGCGGGTGGGCTTTGCCGGCGAAGATGATCTGCATCGGCCGTTCGCGGTTGTTCAGAATCCGCGCCAGCCGCTCGGGGTCGGAGAGGATCAGCGCGCCGCGTTTGTAGGTGGCGAAACGCCGCGCGAAGCCTAAGGTCAGCGCTTCGGGGTCGAGCACCTCGCTGGCCCAGGCCAGATCGGAACGCAGCGCGCCGCGGTTGGTGAGCTGCTCCGAGAGCTTTTTGCGCGCAAAGGCCACCAGCCGTTCGCGCCGCCGTTCGTGGGTGCGCCACAGTTCGGCGTCGGGGACGCGGCCGATGCCCTCCCAGGTGCGCCCGTCCTCGGGATTCATGCGCCAGCGCGGCCCCAGGTAGCGGCCGTACAACTGCGCCATGTCGGTTGACACCCAGCCCGCCGCATGCACGCCGTTGGTGATGTGATCGATGGGCAGCTCGTCGGCCGACAGCCCCGGCCAGATGTTCTTCCACATCGCCCGCGACACCTGGCCGTGCAGCCGGGAGACGCCGTTGCGGTGTGCGGCGAGACGGATGGCGAGGACCGTCATGCAGAACGGTTCGTTGCGGTCGAAGGGATTCTGCCGGCCCAGGCCGAGGAACTGCTCGCGATTGAGCCCGAGTTTCGTGTAGTAGTCGTGAAAGTAACGATCCACGAGATCGGGCGGGAAAATGTCGTTGCCGGCCGGGACGGGCGTGTGCGTGGTGAAGACGTTGCTGGCGCGCACGATCTCCGAGGCCTCGGAGAAATTGAGCCCGTAGGTTTCCATGAAATGGCGCGTGCGCTCGACGGCCAGAAACGCCGAGTGGCCTTCGTTCATGTGGCAGACGGTGGGCTTCGTATCCAGCAGGCGCAGGAGGCGCATGCCGCCGATGCCGAGCACGATTTCCTGCTTGATGCGCATCTCCAGGTCGCCGCCGTAGAGCTGGCCGGTGATTTCGCGATCCTCGGCGGAGTTGGCGGGCAGATTGGCGTCGAGCATCAGCAGGGTGACGCGCCCCACGGCCAGCTTCCACGTCTGAATCGCCACCTGCCGCCCCGGCAGATCGACGTGCACGATCACCGGCCGGCCGTCGGCGTCCTTCACCGGCTCGATCGGCAGGGCGGCGAAGTCGTTTTCCGGGTAGGTCTCCTGCTGCCAGCCTTCGGGATTCAGATACTGGCGGAAGTAGCCCTGGCGGTAGAGCAGACCCAGGGCGACCAGCGGGATGCCCAGGTCGGAAGCCGATTTCAGATGGTCGCCGGAAAGGAGCCCCAGGCCGCCCGAGTAAATGGGAACGGATTCGTGCAGGCCGTATTCCATCGAGAAGTAGGCGACGCGCAGCGGCTCGTCCTTCGGACCGTGCTTGCCGTACCAGGTGGTCGTGTGCAGATAGTCCTCCAGTTCGAGAGCCACGTCGTCCATGTGGTTGAGAAAGCTTTCATCGTTCAGCAATTCGTTGAGGCGCTCCTGAGAGAGTTCGCCGAGCATGCGGATCGGGTTGTGGTAGGCGCTTTCCCACTTGTCCATGTCCATGCGCTGGAAGAGCTGCACGGCGTTGTGCGACCAGGTCCAGTAGATGTTGCGCGAGATCGCCAAAAGCGAATTGAGCCGCTTGGGAAGCGACGGGTTGACCGAGTAGGCGCGGATCTTCATCGTCTGTATTCCTTCCTTCGCGCGGGGCCCCGCCCCGCATCCCCTCCGGCGTTATTCAATACGGTCCGATTATCCGGCATCGGCGGCCATTCGGCAAGCCGGCGTGCCGCTCAATCCTGCGGCGTCTCGAACTGCACGCCCGACAGCTCCGGCACCTCGGCGCGCAGAAAGTCCCGCAGGCGGTCGATCAGCCGTTCCTGCAGCTGGCGGATGCGTTCGCGCGACACGCCGAATTCCTCGCCGATCTCGTTGAGCGTTTTCGGGTTTTCCGCCATCAGCCGGGAATCGAAAATGTAGAGTTCTTTGCCCTCCAGCAATTTGCGGAACTCGGCAAGCTTGCGGCGGAAAAGCAGCATCAGTTCGCCGTCGGCGAGCCGGTCTTCGACGCTGGGCTCGCCGGACGAGAGAAAATCGATGTGCCGGTCGTCCGAGTCCGCCGATACGGTCTGGTCCAGGGAAAGGTCGCCGCCGCTCATGCGCTGGTCCATTTCGACGATCAGCTGCGGCTTCACGTCGAGGTCGGCGGCCATTTTCTCCACGTCCGGCGCATAGCCCAAAAGCGCGTATTTCTCCTTCTCGCGCTTCAGGTTGAAAAACAGCTTGCGCTCCCCCTGCGTCGTGCCGATTTTCACGAGCGACCAGTTGTCGATGATGAATTTGAGGATGTAGGCCTTGATCCAGAAGGAAGAGTAGGACGAGAGCTTCACGCCGCGGTAGGGATCGAAACGCTTGACCGCCTGCATCAGCCCGACGTTGCCCTCCTGGACCAGATCAAGCAGGTTCATCCAGTATTTCTGATAGTCCATGGCGATCTTTACCACCAACCGCAGATTGGCGGTGACGAGCCGGTGCGCCGTCTCCATGTCTTTTGTTTCGAAGTAACGCACGGCGAGTTCGTGCTCTTCTTCCGGCGTCAGCAACGGATAGCGACGGATTTCCATGAAGTAGCGCTGAAGCGGATCGTAGCGGACGATGGAGCTGTCCGACGCGGCGGGAACGGGCAACGCAGAGGAAACGGGCAACGCAGAGGAAACGGCGGAATCGGAGACGGCGTCATCCTGGGCCAGGTCCTCGACCTCGGAGTCCTGAAGCGTCTCCAGGTCCGCCTTATCCGAATCTTCGGAGGCGGCGTCGGGGTTTGCATTCAGTTCGTCGCCAGGGACCATAATCGCTCCATCGTCAAATGCGTTCCGCAAGTCGCGCCGCTCCCATCAAAGCATATCCTTCTCCTGCGTGCAACTCCGGTTGGGATGGAGGGGATGGAATGTCGAGATTTATTGAAAAATGAATTTCATGAGGTAGGCGAAACCGAAAAGCACAACAAGGATCGCGCCGACGGCAAAAGCGATGGAGGTTATGGAGCCCTTTTTTCTTATGGCTTCCTGCGCCTTGGCCTTGTCGAGCAGTTCCAAGGACTGCTGATCGAGTGTCGGGTCTTCGGGAAGCGGGTAGCTTGTCAGTTTCATAATTTCGGCGGTCTTCATCCGGTGCTGCAAGGGAAAGCCGATGAAATAAAACGGGTTGCTGTCGCGGAATCTGGACCGCAACTCATCGGTGGTCGAGCTTTTCTCCTTGGCCAGATCCTGGTCGAAGCCCATCTCGCACGGGACGCCGGCCTCGCGCAGCCGGGCGATGAGGTAGCGGGCGATCTCCTTGGGGAAATAACCGTGGTTGCAGATCTGGGAAGTCCCCCATTCGTTGGCCTTCAGAAGATCGGTGGTCGCCGGATCGATGGCGGCGGCCAGATTTTGTTCCTGGACTTGCTGCGCCTGTCCGAACGCGTCGGATAGCGCGCGATCCCGGTGGCTTTTGCGGCTTTCGGTCATCTCCGCTTCCCCGCCCAGAGATTCCTTTCCCTCTCTTTTACTTCCTTACAGCATCCCAGCGCGGCCCCATTCTACCCCGATACGCCGCCGGAATCAACCTTTTGCGAAGATATCTTAGCGATTATCGAAAAAGAAACGCGAGGGTTATTTGACAAGCGCCGGATCGTGATTAATCTTGGCAGAAGGGTTCCGACGACTCTGTTTGGGATCGCCGTAAGGGCCCTGAAAGGTCGTGGCATGAAAAACGAAGTGGCATTTCCCGAGACGCTGGCGATACTTCCCGTCCGCAATACCGTTCTTTTGCCATTCATGACGCTGCCGCTTTCCATCGGCCGTCCCAAATCCCTCGCCCTGTTGCAGCATGTCGTCAAGCAGGGCGAGAACATGGGCGTCGTGGCCCAGCTCGACGGCGACATCGATGATCCGGTCGATCAGGATCTTTTCCGCTTCGGCACCATCGGCAAGATTCTCAAATCGTCCGACCCCGGGCAGGACACGGCCAGCATTCTCATTCAAGGACTGTCCCGTTTCCGCATCGTGGAAATGGTGTCCGAATTTCCGTTCCACGTCGCGCGGGTGGAATATTTTCGCGAATCGGAAGCCACGGCGGCGGACCTCGAAGTCGAGGCGCTATACAAAAATCTCAAGAAAATGGTCCATCGCGTCATCCGGCTTTCGCCGAACATTCCCGACGAAGCGTCCTTCCTGGTGGACAAAGTGCCTTCGCCGTCCTACCTCGCCGACATGGTCGCCCATTACCTCGACATCGAGGTGAAAGACAAGGAGGCCATCCTGGAGACGGTGGACCTGATCGAACGGTTGAAATTCGTCACCAAGATTCTCACGCGCGAACTCGACGTGCTGGAACTGGGCAACAAGATCCAGTCCGAGGTGCGCGAGAAGCTGGAAGGCCACCAGCGCGAGGCGTATCTGCGCGAGCAGATGAAGGTCATTCAGAAGGAACTGGGGGAGAGCGACGGCAACCAGGAGGAAATCGACAAGCTGCGCAAGACGATCGAGGACGCGAAAATGCCGGAGGAGGCGAATCTGGCCTCAACAAAGGAATTGAAGCGGCTCGGCCGCATGCACCCCTCCTCCCCGGAATACCAGGTCGTTCGCACCTACCTCGACTGGATGATCGAACTCCCGTGGGCGAAAGCGACGGTGGACAACCTCGACCTCAGCGTGGCTGAGAGAATTCTCAACGAAGACCATTACGACCTGGAGAAGGTCAAACGGCGCATTATCGAGTTCCTCGCCGTGCGCAAATTGAAGAGCGACCTGCGCGGCCCCATCCTCTGCCTGCAGGGCCCGCCGGGCGTCGGCAAGACCTCCCTGGGCAAGTCGATCGCCCGCGCCCTGGGCCGCAACTTTCATCGCATCTCGCTGGGCGGCGTCCACGACGAGGCCGAGATCCGCGGCCACCGCCGGACTTACATCGGCGCGATGCCGGGCCGGATCCTCAAGGGCTTGAAAAAAGCCGGCTCCAACAACCCGGTGTTCATGCTCGACGAGATCGAGAAGCTGGGCCACGATTTTCGCGGCGACCCCTCCTCGGCGCTCCTGGAGGTGCTCGACCCGGAGCAGAACCACAGCTTCTCCGATCACTACATCGAAGTCTCGTTCGATCTTTCCAACGTGCTGTTCATCACCACGGCCAACGTCCTGGAGACGATCCCGCCGGCCCTGCGCGACCGGCTCGAAGTCATCAACATCCCGGGCTACACGGAAGAAGAGAAGCTGCGCATCGCCCGCGAGTACCTGATTCCGGAAAATCTGGAAGAGCATGGTCTCACCGGCGACCTGATCGAATTCACCGACGAGTCGCTTTCCACCATCATCAACAACTACACGAAGGAAGCCGGCGTGCGGAATCTGAAGCGCGAACTCGCCGGCATCTGCCGCGCCGTGGCCAAGGACGTGGCCTACGGCAAATCGGAGAAATCGGTCGTTGACGCGGCGCGCGTCGAGGCGATCCTGGGCAAGCAGAAATTCTATTCCGAGGTGGCCGAGCGCGTCAGCCGCACGGGCGTGGCGACGGGCCTGGCCTGGACGCCGCACGGCGGCGACATCCTCTTCGTCGAGGCGACGATGATGAAAGGGAAGGGCAACCTCACCCTGACCGGCCAGCTCGGCGACGTGATGAAGGAATCGGCGCAGGCGGCTCTTTCCTACATCCGCTCCAAGGCGGCGGAACTGAAGATCGACGAGGACATCTTCGCCACCCACGACGTGCATCTGCACGTGCCGTCGGGCGCGATTCCGAAGGACGGCCCTTCCGCCGGCGTGACGATGATCTCGGCCCTGGCCTCGCTGTTGACGAAGCGGCCGGTGAACAAGGACGTGGCGATGACCGGCGAAATCACGCTGCGCGGCATCGTGCTGCCGGTGGGCGGCATCAAGGAGAAAGTGCTCGCCGCCAAGCGCGCCGGGATGAAGACCGTCCTTTTGCCGGAGAAGAACGAAAAGGACCTCGACGACATCTCCGAATCGTCGCGCGACGCGATGGAATTCATCTTCGTGAAGGATATCGAAGGCGTATTGCAGCACTCGCTCGGCCTGATCTGCGGCAGCCAGTTGAATTGAAACGCGTCGTCCCGCCTTTCCGCCCCCGGTGAACCCGGGGTTTTTTTTTATCGGCGCGCTCGCCGATCCAATAGGAACTTTCGAGAAATCCCTGTATGATTGAAGCGATGGGCCGACATCGAAGCCCGGCAGGGGCGGCGAAGCGGCCGCAGCGGCGGAGGCAAGGTGGAGAGTTTGCGGGAAATGCTCGGCGAGACGACCTTCTGGTCGATTTTCGTCCTGCTCTGCACGACCGTGACGATCGCGTTGTGGTGGCTCTACATGCTTAGGATCGCGCGGCTGCCGTTCCGCTGGGTGGTGTTCGTCCCCGTCCTGCTCTTGGTCCCCACCTATCTCGTCGCGCCGCTGATGATCCTCGCCCTGGTCGCGGCGCTGTTCGCCAAACAGCCCGGTTTCTACACCAACTTTCGCTATTACCTTGTCGCCATGGTGTTCGGCAGCGCCCGCGCCGCATCGATCTACGGCGAACGGTCGGTTCTCCCGAGCGACTATCTGAGCCGCAAGTTCAAGAAGCTCGGCGAACGGGCGACAGCCGAAGACAAACCCGCCGAAACCGACCGGCCGATATAACCTGACGCCAGCGAATCATTCCGGCCAGGAAAGGCGGAAGTTCTCGCCGGTCGCGATGGAATCCTCCACGGTCTCCACCCTGCCGTTCGCCGGCAGAACGATTTTCGCCGTGGCGGTTTGGAGGATGTCGCGCTGGATATCGACGCCCGGCATCGCCTTCCAGAGCTCCAAGCCGCGCGGCGTGAGTTTGAAGACGCCGACGTTGGTGACGTAGTAGACGCGCTTGCCCTGCCTGAGTCCTTCTTTGCCGCTGAAGGTGATCTGGCTGGCCTTGTCCACGAACTTCGGGGTTCCGGGCTCGTCGATCGCGAGCCGGCCGTCCTTGAGGTTCATCTTCGCATGCGCCATCCAACTGCCGACGAAGATGATCGTCTTCGCGCCGGCGACGATCGCCGGGAAACCGCCGGGGCCGACGTAGTCGGTGAGTTTCGGGCCGCGCTTGGAGACGTTGACGTTGCCTTCGCTGTCGGCTTCCAGAAGGCCCAGGACGGCGACGTCGAGTTTCTCCAGATAGAGGCGGAACATCCAGGCCGAGTTCTCCATCCGCACGGGATTGATTGCGCCGCCGAAGAAAATACCGGGCGCCGGCAAGCCGCCGTACACGCCGGTTTCGGAGGTGAAGATCAGGTCTTTGTAGAGGCCGCTTTCGTAGACGAGCCGGCAGACCTCCTCCGGCAGGCCGACGCCGATGTTGACGGTCGCGCCGGGCCGGGCTTCCGACGCGAACAGCGACGCGGCGAGCCGCGCCAGCGCGTTCTCCACCGGCCCGCGCAACGGCGTGATCTTCAGCGTGCTGTTGATGTACTTGAGTTCGGCCACCGCCTTGGCCACGTCAACATTCGCGCCGACGGTGAACATCGGCCAGTAACGGCGCTGCGGCACACTGCCGGTTTGCTCGTTGCGCGAGTTAAAGACGACGTAGTCGATGTACTTCGCCGGAATGCCGATCTCGGCTTCGTTCTTTTCGACGATGCCGCCGACGGCCGCCAGGGACAGGCCGCCGTTGGCTTTGGCCGCCTTGGCGGCAAGCTCGTTCTCGGTGAGCGTCGCGGCGTGCTTGAAATAGATGTTGCCCTCGCGGTCGGCGTAGGGCGCGGAGAAAATTCCCACGTCGATCTTCGGCAGACGGTAGCGCAGCTTGTCGCCGGCCGGCTCGATGAAGTTTTCCCTGGCGTTCGGCGACACCGCCGAACCGGACCCGACGCGCGGGTCGAGGAAGGTCCCGACGCCGACGGTCGTCTCCAGATCGGTTTTGCCTTCGGCCTGGCCCTCGACGAGAAAGGCCATTTCCGCCTGGCCCATCGTGTGCAGTTCGAGTTGGCCTTCTTCGGCCAGCTTGAGTTGCGCCTTGGCCGTCTCGGCGTGGCCGACGATGTAGCGGGTGATGAGGCCGGGGAAGCCGAGTTCCTCGATCGTTCCCGGCACGCGCCCGCGCCCGCCCTGCGCGCCGACGTTGATCCAGGTGAGCCCTTTCGGGTGGCCCGTCTCCTCGAAGCATTCGCGGATGGCCCAGTAGAAGATCGAGCAGCGGGCGTGGCCGGCCATGCCGCAGGAGAAAACGACGGAAGCATCCTTGATCTTCTGCGCCGCCTCGCGGGCGCTGATGAACTTGTGGGAATCGAGGTCCGCCGGCCGGTAGCGCGTGTCGCGCCTGGACCAGGTGAGCCGCCAGCGAACGATGTTGGCGAGAAGCCGCGTTTTGTCCATTGCCGTGAGCATGATCCGCCTCCGTACAAATCGAATTCGCGCGAACGGGAATTGCAAGGGACGTGTCGGGAATTGTCGAAGAACGGCCGCCCGCAGGCGGGCTAAGCTTGTTTTACCTCATTTGACGCGGTGCGGCAAGGGAAAGTTTGCTATCCGGAGGAGGTTTGTATTTCGGCGCGCTTGTTTCGGGTGAGACCGGGGAAGAAGCTGGTAGATTTATTCCGATAGCGAGGATGACGAAATGGAGGCGAGAGCGGGCGCGAGGGTGTAGCGGCGATGCCAAGCCGGTCGGAGACCGGCGCGGCCCGCCGCTAAGCTCCTGAAAATAAATCCATACCCTCAAGATGATTGCAAGCAAGACCCCCCCACAAAAACAACGGCCGGCTCCCGCGAGCCGGCCGTCGCTGTGTATGTGGCGGCGTTTATCAGGCCGGGTTGGCCTTCTTGAACTCCTCCATGAACTTGACCAGCGCCTGCACGCCTTCGATCGGCATGGCGTTGTAGACCGAGGCGCGGCAGCCGCCGACGGAGCGGTGGCCCTTCAGGCCGGAGAGCTGCTTCTTCGACGCTTCGGCGATGAACTTCGCCTCCAGCTCCTCGGTCGGCAGCCGCCAGCAGATGTTCATCCGCGAGCGGTCTTCCTTGGCGCAGGGGCCCTTGTAGTAGCCGCCCGAGGCGTCGATGGCGTTGTACAGCAGGTCGGAGCGCTGCTGGGCCCATTTGTCCATCTGCTCCAGACCGCCCACCTCCTTCACCCATTCCAGAACCAGCTTCATCATATAGATCGGGAACACCGGAGGGGTGTTGTAGAGGCTGTTCTCTCCGGCGTGCAGATCGTAGCGCAGGTAGGCCGGCACGGTCTGGCTGGCTTTGGCGAGGACGTCCTTGCGGATGATAACCAGCGCCATGCCCGCCGGGGCGAGGTTTTTCTGCACGCCGCCGTAGGCGAGGCCGATCTTCGCCCAATCGACGCGGCGCGAGAGGAAATCGGAACTCATGTCGGCGAAGATGGGAACCTTGCCGGCGTCGGGCAGCTTGTGCCACTCGGTGCCCTTGATCGTGTTGTTGGTGGTGATGTGCAGGTACTCGGCGCTCGGGTTGACGGTGAATTTTTTCGGAATCGCCATGAAGTTCTCGGCCTTGCCGGTGGCGATCTCCCGCGCGTCGCCAATCAGCTGCGCGTCCTTCAGCGCCTTCTGCGACCAGGTGCCGGTTGTGACGTATTCGGCGAACTTGCCCTGGCCGAGGAAGCTCATGGGGATCATCGCGAACTGGAGGGTCGCGCCGCCCTGGATGAACAGGATTTGATGCGTGTCGGTCGGGATGCCGTAAACCTCGTGCGTGAGGCGCACGGCGTCGTTGTGGACGGCGTCGTAGATCTTGCCGCGATGGCTCATCTCGAACAGCGACATGCCGCTGTCGGCGTAATTGACGAATTCCGCCTGGGCCTTTTTCAGGACGGGCAGCGGCAGCATGCTGGGACCGGCCGAGAAATTGTAGATGCGTTCCGGCATGTTCGACTCCTTTTGGGCGATTGAGAACAACCGTCTTTGCGGGTCGGAAGCCAGCCGAAAAAGGCGGCGTCCGCCCTTGCCGAAGGCAAAGCCTATGCTCGCCTTCAAACGATGTCAACGGAATTCCGCCGCTTGAAACGGCCCTTAACGGCGCTGGTTTTTCTAGCGGTGAAGCCTGGCGCTTGCCATCTCGAATCGCCTTGTGTAGTGTAGTTGCGCCTTGGCCTCGCTTGCGCCGCCGGCGCGGATATTCGAGGCGGCGGACTGTTGACGAATGGCGGCGCTGACGTTTTTTCGGGGAGGGACGGATGTCGGAGGAAAGCAAGCGAACCGTGTTGAGCGCGCGCGGGCGGCTGGAAGCCTTTTTCGATGAAGGCACGTTCAACGAAATCGACCGTTACGTCGTCCACCACATCAACGGCTACGGCATGGAAGACAAGAAAGTGGCGGGCGATTCCGTGGTCACGGGTTACGGCCATGTGGACGGCCGGCCCATGTTCGCCTTTTCCCAGGACGCCAGCTTCATGGGCGGTTCGCTCGGCGAGGCGCACGCGAAGAAGGTTTGCAAAGTCATGGATCTGGCGGCCAAGGAAATGTCGCCGCTGGTCGGTTTCAACGATTCCGGCGGGGCGCGCCTGCAGGAAGGCGTGATTTCGCTGGGCGCTTACGGCGACATCTTCTTCCGCAACGTCCGCTGCTCGGGGGTGATCCCGCAGATTTCGGTCATCAACGGCCACTGCGCCGGCGGCGCGGTCTACTCGCCGGCGATGACCGATTTCATTCTCATGGTCGAGGGTCAGGCCTATATGTTCATCACCGGACCCAAGGTGGTGAAAGCCGTCACGGGTGAAAACGTCTCCAAGGAAGACCTCGGCGGCGCGCACGCCCACGCCGCCAAGTCGGGCGTCTGCCATCTCGTCTGCCCCGACGATTACCAGGCGGCGCAGAAGGTGCGCGAGCTTTTGTCCTTTCTGCCGCAGAACAGCAACGAGAAGCCGCGCGACGTGACGCCGAGCGACGCCCCGGAGCGCGCCTGCCCCGAGCTGTTGAGCATCGCGCCCGACGACCCCAAGCAGGGCTACGACGTGCGCGACGTGATCCGCACCGTGATGGACGATGGCTACTTTCTTGAAATCCATGAAGCCTTTGCGCCGAACCTCGTGGTCGGTTTCGCCAGGCTCAACGGCCACGCGGTGGGCGTCGTCGCCAACCAGCCTCGCAGCCTCGCCGGGACGCTCGATTGCGAAGCCTCGCGCAAGGGGGCGCGCTTCATCCGCACCTGCGACGCCTTCAACGTGCCGCTCGTCACCTTCGTGGACGTGCCGGGCTTTCTGCCGGGCGTCAACCAGGAGCACAACGGCATCATTCTGCACGGCGCGAAGATCCTCTTCGCCTTCTCCGAGGCGACGGTGCCGAAGCTGACGGTGATCCTGCGCAAAGCCTTCGGCGGGGCCTACGACGTGATGAGCAGCAAGCACATCGGCGGCGACTTCAACTTCGCCTGGCCGCAGGCGCAGATCGCCGTCATGGGCGCGGCGGGAGCCGTCGAGATCCTCCATCATCGCACGATCAAGCAGCTGAAGGACGAGGGACGCGAGGAGGAGTTGAAGCAATTCCTCGCCGATCAGACCGCCGGCTACGAAGAAACTTATTTAACCCCTTATATGGCTGCCGAGCACGGCTACATCGACGACGTCATCGCTCCCGACGCCACACGGCAGGTGCTGGCGCGCGCCCTGGAGATGGTTCGTCACAAGATGGAGCCGACCTATCCCCGCCGGCACCGCAACGTGCCGCTATAAGGGAGACGGCAGCCGGAAATGAAAAGGGCCGGATGTTCGGGGCGGTCCAGGACAAAGAAAAAGGGGGCCGCGGACGGCTGAGCCGGTGGTTCAGCCGCCGCCGCGCGGCGCTCGCCGCCGGCGACCCATTGAGCGCGGCGGCGGGCCGGCTGGGCTCGGCGCTCCAGGCGCTGGCGTACGTTCTCGCCTTTGCCTATCTGGCGGCGATGGTTTACGCGATGGCGCGCCGGCTTTTGTA
>QZKR01000013.1 GCA_003598065.1 Myxococcales bacterium
GATTCCGGCCTTCGCCGCCGTGTTCATGATCACCACCCTTTCCTCGATCGGCCTGCCGGGCCTCAACGGTTTCGTGGGCGAATTCCTCATCCTCGTGGGCTCCTTCCGTTCCGACATGCTGCCCCACGCGAAGCTGTTCACGATCCTCGCCTCGACCGGCGTTCTTTTGGGGGCGGTGTACATGCTGTGGATGTTCCAGCGCGTGATGTTCGGCCCCGTGACCAACGAGAAAAACAAACATCTGGCCGATCTCAACCTGCGCGAGTATTTCGTGCTCGTCCCGATGGTGCTGTTGATGTTCATCATGGGACTCTACCCGAACTATTTTCTGCGCAAGATGGACGCCTCGGTGGAGCAGCTGCTCGTGACGTACCGCGCCAAGGTGGCGCAAGCCGAGCTGAACGGCGAACGGCCGGACTGGCTGCTGGCGTTCATCGACCGCGATTAGCGGCGGACCCTCGACCCGTGCAAAGAGGAGCTAGGGCATGACCATTTCGTTCAACGCCGCCGATCTTCTCCCGCTCGCCCCGACGATCGTCGTGGCCCTGTTCGCCATGGCGATCCTCGTCGCCGACGTCTTCGCCCGACCCGAGACGAGCCGCGTCTACGCCGGCTACCTGACGCTCGCCGGTCTGGGCGTGGCGTTCGTTTTGAACCTCCTCGCCGGCGACGCGAACGCGCAGCCGCTGTTTGGCGGCATGATCGTCGTTGACGCCTTCAGCCGCTTTTTCAATCTTGTGCTGATCGCCGCCGCCGCCCTCTCCGTGCTTTCCGCCATCGCCTACTTCGAGGAGCACGGCCTGCATCGCGGCGAGTTTTACGCGCTCGTTCTGCTCGCCCTCGCCGGGATGATGCTGATGGCGGCCAGCGCGGATTTGCTGATGTTCTTCGTCGCCCTGGAAGTGATGTCGATCGCCGTCTACGTTCTGGCCGCCTACCAGCGGCACCTGAACCGCTCGATCGAGGCGGCGCTCAAGTATTTCCTCATGGGCGCGTTCTCGACCGCGTTTCTGCTCTTCGGCATCGCCCTGCTCTACGGGGCGTCCGGCACGACCAACCTCGCCCAGTTGATGGCCTTCCTGAAAGACGGCGCCGCCGGCGCGCCGCTTCTGGCCGCCGCCGGCATGATCCTCGTGCTGGTCGGTTTCGCTTTCAAGGTGGCGGCCGTGCCGTTCCACATGTGGACGCCCGACGTTTACGAGGGCGCGCCGACGGTGGTGACGGGCTTTATGGCCGCCGCCGTCAAGGCCGCCGCCTTCGCCGCTTTCGTGCGCGTTTTCGCCACCGCTTTTTTCCCGGTGAAGCTATCCGATTTCGGCTGGTACAACGTGATCTGGGTGCTGGCCGTGCTGACGATGACCCTGGGCAATCTCGCGGCGCTGGTCCAGGACAACATCAAACGCATGCTCGCCTACTCCTCGATCGCCCACGCCGGCTATCTGCTGGTCGGGTTCCTGACGATCACCCAGGAAAAAACGCAGAACGGCGCGGCGAGCGTGCTGTTTTACCTCGCCGCCTACGCGGCGATGAACCTCGGGGCGTTCGCCGTGGTCATGGCCTTCGGGCGGCGCGACAATGAAAATCTTGAGGTTGGAAAAGGCTGGGCCGGCCTGGCCCGCCGCTCGCCCGCTTTGGGCGTGGCGATGACGATCTTCATGCTCGCCCTGGCCGGCGTGCCGCCGACGGCCGGATTCATGGGCAAATTCTATGTCTTCAAGTCGGCCATCGATCAGGGATTGATCCTCATCGCCGTCATTGGAATTATTAACTCATTGATTTCAGTATACTATTATCTGCGCGTGACGGTGTACATGTACATGGCGCCGGAAGGAGAAGGGGCGCAGACCGCGCCCTTGGCCTCGTTGCCATTGGCCCTGGCGGTATTCTTTTCCGCCGCCGCCGTACTCTATCTGGGCATCCTGCCCTCGACGATGCTGAAAGCGGCCGAACGCGCCGTCGCGTCGTTGTTCTGACCACGCCCGCCGTCCGCGCCGGCCCCGACCCCCCAGCCGCACCCAAGCGAAATCGGGGTTTTCTCCCCGCCTGGACGCCGTGGAAAGGGCCGTTTTTGCTTCGGTTGCCGGAAAACAGTCTCTGGACTTCCGCATAAGGTTGCCCTACTATAACTATATAAGGAAAACTCGCGTAGCCAAGCGAAGCGCGGCGGCGAGTGCGTCCCTTACACGACAATCTACGGCAGTCGTAACCAGCTTACGACGATCCGACCCGGTTTTCTTCTCGCGGGTTATTCGGGCGTGAGGATGCCATGAGCGGAACGTTTCGACGGAAAGCGTGTTTGTGCAGCCTATCGCTTCTGGTTGCTCTGCTTTTTGCCGCCTGCGCCGGCCTCGGAACAGGCGAGACGACGGACGAGGACCAGCCGCCGACCGACGCCGATATGGGGGAAGGCGACCAGCCTCTGCCGACCGATGGCGACGAAGGCGAAGCGGAACAGCCGGAACTGGAAGCGGAAAGCGAAGAGGAGCCTCTTACCGAGTGCCTCGAACACTGTCTGGACGTCGTCTCCTCGCTCGATTTCGAAGCGGTTCTACCCGGCGTCAGCGGCGAGCGCGAATTGCGGCTGGAATCGGTCGGCCTGCAGCCGCTGAGCATCTTCGGCGTCACGCTCGATCCGGCCGGCAGCCCGGCGTTTTCGATCGGCTCTTACATCCCCGACGCGCCGCCGCAGGACATTGCGCCGGGGTCGCGGCTGATCGTCAAGCTGCGCGTCGCCCCCCTCAATGGCGACGACGCCGAAGGAACGTTGAAAATAAGTTCCGACGACGATCTGCGGCCGCTGGTCAGCGTGCGGCTGGCGATGCGCTATTCCGGGCGTCCGGAACTGGCCGTGACCCCCGAAGCGCTCGATTTCGGCGGCGTCACTATCGGCAAGCTTTCCGAACCGCGGATCGTCGCCATCGCCGCGCAGATCGACGACCCGCAGGCGACGCGGCCCCTGGAAGTGACGAATCTCGTCGTCGAAGGCGGCGTCAGCCCCGCCTTCGCTCTGATCGAAGAGGGCGAGTCGGCCTGCGCCGCGCCTTTCTATGTCGCGCCCGGCGAGGAACGCCGGTGCGCGCTGGTCTTCGCGCCGCCGGCCTCCGGCGAGTTTTCGGGCGCGCTGCGCGTGGAGGCGCGGTCGCAAGGCGGATCTTCGCAAACCGCCGAGACGGCGCTGTACGGCGAGGGGCTGGAACTCGACTTCGAGGTCGTGCCCACCGCCATCGACTTCGGCCGCGTCCTGATTCCGGCGGCGGCCATAGGGCGGACGATCGCCGTGGCCAACGTCGGCCAGGGCACGCTCAACGTGACGCAGGTGCGCTGGAAGCCGGGCGCTTCCGACTCCTTCACTTATGGCGATCCGGAAGGTCTCATCGGCGGCGCGCTCGAGCCCGGCGAAAGCAAAGTGCTGGAGGTGTTCTACAACCCCGGCCGGGTCGGCTCCGACCACGGCGGGCTGGAAATCCACACCAACAGCCTGGAAACGCCGCGCGTCGATGTGGCCATCGACGGCGAGGGCATCGCGGCGTGCCCGCCCGGATTCTCGCCGGGCGAGGCGGATCTGGCCGCCTATTGCTTCTGCACGCCCGAGACGGTCGTCTGCACGGCGAACAACTCGCCCACCTATCGCCTCTGCAACGAAGACGGCCAGACCCTGTCCGACCCGGAGCCCTGTCCCGGCGGCGGCGTCTGTCGCGACGGCGCCTGCGGCGAGACCGTCTGCATCCCCAGCGAAACGCGTTGCGCCGGCGTTCTGCATCAGGAAATGTGTCAGGCCGACGGCATGGGCTGGCTTGCTCCCGCCGCTTGCGCCGTGCTCGACCCCTGCCGGCCGAAATTGTGTCTCACGGACGCCTGCGAGGAAGTGCCCCTGGAGCCGGGGGACGACTGCGACGACGGCAATCCGTGCACGATCGACGACGCCTGCAACGCCTCGCTCGCCTGCCGCGGCGCGACCAATCCCTGCGACGACGGCAACGCCTGCACGGACGACTCCTGCGGCCGGACCACGGGCTGCGTGCATGCGCCGGACGATTTCAATTTCTGCGACGACGGCGATCCCTGCACGACCGGCGACTCCTGCCGGGCGGGCAGCTGCGAGGCCGGCGAGACCCTGTTCGACTGCGACGACGACAATCCCTGCACGGACGATTTTTGCGATCCCGACAGCGACCCGCCATGCACCCACGTTTTCAACGACGATCCCTGCGACGACGGCAACGTCTGCCTGACCGGCGATCGTTGCTGCGAAGGGGGGTGCTGCCCCGGCGACTTGCCCATCGATTGCAACGACGGCAATCCCTGCACGATCGACACCTGCAACGCCACGGGCGGATGCAAACATACGTTCAGCCTCGGACCCTGCGATGACGGCGACCCCTGCACCGAAGGCGACACGTGCGGACTGATCGGCTCCACGCCCTTGTGCCGCGCCGGCCAGCGCCTGAACTGCGACGATCACAATCCCTGCACGACGGAAGCCTGCAACGCCGAGGGCGAATGCGAATACGTCAACCTCGATTACGCCCTTTGCAGCGACGACAATCACTGCACGACGACCGATTACTGCCTGGACGGCCGCTGCGTGGCGGGCCCGCCCTTGGCGTGCGACGACGGGGAGCCCTGCACGTCGGATTCCTGCGATCCGGACGCGGGCTGCCAGTTCTTGCGCCGCACCGGCGCCTGCGACGACGGCGATCCCTGCACGCAGAACGATTACTGCAGCCAGGGGCATTGCGCCGCCGGCGCGGCGCCCCTGACCTGCGACGACGACAACAGCTGCACCTACGATCAGTGCGTCGCCGGCGAGGGGTGCCGTTATCTTTCCGGCCCGAACGGCGCCGACTGCGACGACGGCAATCCCTGCACGTCGAGCGACAAATGCCAGGACGGCCAATGCATGCCCGGCGCATTGACGGTCGATTGCAACGACGGCGATCCCTGCACGCTCGATTCCTGCAATCCCGACGGCGGCTGTCTGCATTCCCCGCAGGCCGGCCTGCCTTGCGACGACGAGAATCCCTGCACCGAGGGCGACGCCTGCAACGCCTCGGGCGGCTGCAGTCCCGGCAATCGGCAGACCAACTGCGACGACGGCGACCCCTGCAAGAACTGGTCCTGCAATCCCGCCGCAGGCTGCGTTTACACCGACCGCAACGGAAGCTGCGACGACGGCGACCCCTGCACGCAGAACGACGCCTGCTCCAACGGCTCCTGCCAGGCCGGGCCGAATCATCCCGACTGCAACGACCAGAGCGGCTGCACGATCGATTTCTGCCTGCCTTACCTCGGCTGCGCCCATCAGGCGGCGGAAGGCGCCTGCAACGACGGGAACGCCTGCACGACGGGCGACGTGTGCGCCGACGGCGTCTGCCGGGCGGGAGCGACCCCCCTCGACTGCGACGACCGGAACCCCTGCACCTCCGACTCCTGCGACCCGGCGCAGGGCTGCCGTCACGCCGACCTGAGCGGCGCTCCCTGCGAAGACGGCAATCTCTGCACGGCGGACGACCATTGCGTGGGCCGCAACTGCGTCACCGGTTCCCAGGCGACGAATTGCGACGACGGCAACGACTGCACCGACGACCGCTGTTTCTCCGCGACGGGTTGCGTCAACGTGATCGACGCTACGAACCTCTGCAACGACCACAACGCCTGCACGGAGGGCGACCGTTGCGAGGACGGCCAGTGCATCGGCGACGGCTTCACCTGCAACGATCTGGATCCCTGCACGCACGACAGCTGCGATCCCAACGAGCTTTCCTGCGTCTACACGCCGTTCGAGGGACCGTGCGACGACCGGCTGTTCTGCACCATGGGGGAAATCTGCACGAACGGCGTGTGCAACGGTCCGGCGACGAGGTGCAACTATCTGAACGACCAGTGCAATGTCGCCGTCTGCAACGAGGAAAACGACACCTGCCTGGCCGACACCGAAACGAAAGAGGGCTGGGCCTGCGACGACGGCGATCCCTGCACGATAAACGACACCTGCCACAGCGGCGCATGCCAGTCCGTCGAGAAGGACTGTTCCGTTTACGCCACGAGCTGCCGCTCGTCCCATTGCGACGCGGGAACGGGCGAATGCCTCCTGGATCTCCGCCCGAACGGCGCGCTCTGCTGGAACGACGAAGGCCTCTGTGCAGACGGGATCTGCGCGCTCGCTCTGCTCGGCCACACCGGGACGAACGTGAGCGCCCGTTCGGTGGCGTTCATGAAGGACGGCGTGGCCTCGGGGGGTTCGGACGGCAAGATTCGGCTGACGTTTTTCAACAATTTCGACACCTTCATTCAGGCAGGCGTCTCCGGCGGCGTCTTGGCGATAGACGCTCATCCCACCAAAGCGCAGATCGCCACCAACTATATTTATGGCAATGAGTACGAGTTGCGCGTCTGGAACTATACCCGGACATCGGTCTCGGGCGGCTACTTGACCGACATGGAAGAGTCCATGACCCAGCTTTATGCCGCCGCGTTCTCCCCTGGCGGTCAGTACATCGCCTGCGCCGGCAACAGCCCTTTCTCGCCGACTTACGTTTGGCAGGTCAACACGACGAACTATGCCAGCGGCGTCACCATGCCGACGATTTACGATGCGTTGGCCGGGAATTACCCGCTTGGCTACGCGCGGGCGGTGGCGTACTCCGGTAACAGTTTCCTGGCCACCTCCGGCGACGACGCCGCGATCTTCATCTGGAAAACCGACAACAGCACCCAACGCTTCGTGCGGAAGATGTCCGGCCATACGCCCGCCGTCAGGGCCCTCGCCTACTCCGATGACGGCGCAAGGCTTGCCTCCGGCGGCGACGACAAGGATCTGCGGGTCTGGAATCCCACCACGGGGGCGCTTGTAAAATTAATTTCCGACGCTCATGGCGGCGTCATCCGCGGCATCGGTTTCTCGCCCGACGGGCGGACGCTGGCGAGCGGTTCCGTCGAACCTTCGATCAAGCTCTGGGACTCGGAGACGGGGACGCTGGCGCAGACGATCGCCACGTCCTGCGTCGTCAACCAGATGGACGTCGCGACGTCCGGACCTTACGCCGGCATGATCGCCGCGGCCTGCAACGACGGCACGGTGCGGGTGTGGGAAATCGGCAATCTGCCGCACGGGCGGTGAGGGAGCGCGCCGCGTCATGGGGCGCACCCTGAACGTTTTCATTTCCGCCGGCGAAACCTCCGGCGATCGGCTCGGTTCGACGCTGATCGCCGATCTCCAAAAGCTGGCGCATGCCGAAGACGAGCGGATCGAATGGCGCGGCATGGGCGGGCCGGCGATGCGCGCTTATGCCGCGACGCTTTTTCCCACCGAGCAGGCGGCGGCGGCGGGCCTGGCCGAGCTTCTGCCGCGCGCCGCTTCCGTGCTCCGCGCCTATCGCCGCCTCGCCGCGCTCGCCGGCGAGCGTCGCTACGAGGTCGCCGTCCTGATCGATTTTCCCGACTTCAACCTGCGGCTTGCGCCGATTTTAAAACGGCGGGGAACGCCGATTCTTTATTACGGCGCTCCGCAGCTCTGGGCCTGGAGACCCGGACGGGTGGAAGCCCTGCGGCGGCGCATCGATCGGCTGGCGGCGCTTTTTCCCTTCGAAGCGGAATGGTTCTCGACGCGCGGAATCGATACCGTTTTCGTCGGCCATCCCGCCGCCGCGCTGCCGTGGCGGGAAAAGGCGGCGAACGGTCCGCCCTGGCGCATCGGCCTCTGGCCCGGCAGTCGGAGGCACGAGGTGGAGACGATTCTGCCGCGCCAGCTCGCCGCGACGCGCTTGCTGAACACCCGTTCGCCGGGGCGTTTCTCGTTCGCCATCCATGTTGCGCCGGGATGCGAAGCGCCGATTGCGGCCCTGCAGAATCGCGCCGAGACCTCATGGCCGCTCGCCGACGAAACGACGGTCGATGACATGGCCTGGACGGCCGCCGGCACGGCGGCGACGGAACTGGCCTGCCGGGGCGCGCCGTTCATCCTCACGCACGCCGTGCATCCTTTGTCGTTCGCTTTAGCGCGGCGGCTTGTTTCCGTAAGGCATCTGGCGATGCCGAATCTTATGGCGGGGCGGACCGTCGCGCCCGAGCTTGTCCAGGGCGCGTTCACGCCCGAGGCGCTCGCGCGCGAAACGCTGCGGCTGGCGGATTTTCCCGGCCTTGTGAAACGCCAGCGTGAGACATGGCGCGAAGTGCGTCGCGCCCTCGCCGCTCCACCCGGCGCGCCCTCGGCGGCGGAACTGGCCTGGAATCTGGCGCGACCGTGAAGCAGATCGCCCGAACGCGACGCTCACTCGCTTGGCTAAGCTTGGCTGCCCTATTCCAATTCCCGGCTGCAATCAGAAAATCCGCCGCCTTGACCCTGGCCGGCGGTAAATGCTAGCATCCGCCCGAGATTACATCATGTTCGCCATATGGAGCCGCCAATGCCATATTCCTCTCGCGCGTTGAGGATCGTGCTTGTTGCAATCATCGCCCTGGGAGCGCTCGCCTGCGATCCGCCCCATTTCGCCTGGCCCGAACGGATTCCCGATCTGCCGACCGTGGATGCGACGGGTCCGACGCCGCTGGATCATTGGATCAAGGCCCGCCGTGCCGAACCGCATCCGACGCTCGTCGCCGGCGCGGCGATCGCCGACCTCACGCCTCCCGATCCGCAAGGAACCTACATCGCCGGCTACATGCCGAACAAGAAAGCGAAGGGCGTGCATACGCCGATCACCGGCCGCGTGCTGCTGCTCGACGACGGACGCGAGACGCTCGTCGTCGTGACGCTCGATTTCGTGGGCTTCATGAACGACCGCGTCTGGGACGTCCGCTACGCCGCGAGCCGCGAACACCCGGAGGCGATCCTCGTCGCCAGCACGCACACGCACGCCGGCCCGGACACGCTGGGGCTGTGGGGTTCCTGGGCCTTCTACGCCATTCCCGTTCAATCGGGCATCGATGAAAATTACATGGCGCTGGTCCGCCGCCGTCTTGCCGAGGCGATCTGGCGCGCGGCGGCCGGGGCCCGCCCGGCCGCGCTCTACGCGGCGGCGGCGACGGTTCCCGAGGGCGTATCGGAGAACGCCCACCGCGTCGGCTGGAAAGACAATGAACTGACCGTGCTGCAGGCGCGCGACGCGGCGTCCGGCGTGCCCATCGGCACGCTGGTCAATTACGCCTGCCATGGGGAGTTTTTGGGCCAGAACAACGACGAGCTTTCCGCCGACTTTCCGGCCTTCGTCTACGCCGAGCTGGAGAAGCGCGAGGGCGGCGTGGCGCTGTTCGCCAACGGCGCGTTGGGCGGGCTGATCGTTCCGGCCCTGCCGCGCCGCACCGAGAATTACGTTCGGCTGCGCAAGGCCGGGGCCGAGCGCGCCGGGCGTTTCCTCGCCGCGCTGGCCAGCCGGTCGCTGGCGAACGCCGAGCGGCTCGACGCCAGCGCGATCCGCATCCAGCGCAAAGTGTTGGCCCTGCCGATGGAAAACGAATTGTTCCAGTACCTCGGCGAGAAAGGTTATCTCACGCGCGCCGTCCGCGACGGCCGCCTGTTCACCGAGATGTGGCGCGTCGATATCGGCGCGTTCGGCCTCGTCACGGCGCCGGGCGAGCTTTTTCCCTCCCTGGGCTTCGCCTTCAAGGCGGCGATGCCGGCGCGCTACAAGATGGTTATGGGCCTCGCCAACGACGAACTCGGCTACATCATGACGGACGAGGAGTGGGACGAATATCTTTACGAGTACGAGCGGACGGTGAGCGTCGGCCGGCCGACGGGCCCGGCGCTTCTGGAGACGCTGAAGGCGTTGTATCCGGAAGCGGCAAAGCAAGCGGCGACAGAACCGTAAACGGAAAGAGAAAGCCAATGGCATTGCGGTTTAAATCCATTCGTCTGAAAAACTGGCGAAATTTCAAAGATGTGAAAGTCGAGATGGGCCAGAGGGCGTTTCTTGTCGGCCCCAACGCCGCCGGCAAATCGAACTTCCTGGATGCTGTGCGTTTTCTAGGAGATTTGGTCAGGGTTGGCGGCGGACTGCAATATGCCGTTGGGGAACGCGAGGGCGTCGATAAAATCCGCAGTCTTTACGCAACAAGCAACAACCGCATCCAAATCGAGGTCTGTTTGGTTTGTGCATCCGAGGGGAGGAAAAAAGGTGCAGAATGGTCTTATTTTCTTGAGTTCACAAAAGACAAACAGACAAAACAGCCTTTGATTACCAAAGAGCGTGTATCTAGGGACAATCAACCCCCCTTGCTTGATCGGCCCAAAAAAGAAGATGAGGAAGATAAGCAGCGGTTGACGCAAACGCACTTGGAGCAGGTGAACGCCAATCGGGAATTTCGCGCCGTCGCCGATTTTTTCAACTCCGTTCGCTATTTGCATTTGGTGCCGCAACTCGTTCGGGAAACGGATCGCTATGTCCGCAGTGAAACAGATCCTTACGGTGGAGATTTTCTTGAACAAGTCGCCAGAATGAGCGAAAAGGAGCGCAAGCTAAGACTCAAGCTGATTAACAATGTCCTCAAAAAGGCCGTTCCTCATTTCAAGAAGCTCGCTTTCGAGCGTGATACGGTCAAAGGGCGACCGCATATTAAAGCTCTTTACGAACACTGGCGTCCACAAGGGAATTGGCAGAATGAAAAGCAGTTTTCCGACGGCACGCTACGAATGATCGGTTTGATGTGGGCCGTCCTCAACGGCGATGGACCCTTGCTGCTGGAAGAGCCGGAATTGTCGCTGCATTCTGAAGTCATTCGCCGCATTCCCCAATTGCTGTACATACTGACGCGTGAGACGCAACGCCAGATCATTGTCAGCACGCATTCCAGTGAACTTCTCGCCGACAAAGGCATAGGAGCGGAAGAGGTTTTTTTGTTTTCCCCTACAGATAAAAAAGGGACGCAAGTCGAGCCGGCGTCAAACGACAAACAAATCAAAAGTTTATTGGAGCGAGGCGCTTTGATCGGCGATGTGGTCATGCCGCGCACGGCCCCCAAGAATGTCAACCAACTATCGCTTCCTTTCGCCGATTCGTGAGCGTTTGCAATGAACGACCTCACATTGGCCGTAGAAGGCGACCTTGACGAGGACGTGCTTCGTGTCATTTTGCAACACCTAAAAATCGGGGTGGTGACAGTTTATGGGAAGAGAGGGAAAGGCGACCTCGATAAAAGGCTTCAAAATTTCAACGCCGCCGCGCGATATGCGCCTTGGCTTGTCCTCCGGGACCTGGACACGGACGCTGAATGCGCGGCCGACCTCGTCAAATCAAAACTGAGCGATCCTGCTCCCTATATGCTGTTCCGGATAGCCGTGCATGAAATCGAGGCCTGGCTCATGGCCGACCGGGATAGCATGGCGGCTTTCCTCGGTCTTCCAATCGCCCGAATACCGGCAAATCCCGAATCGCTCATCGATCCAAAAGCCGAATTGATCCGCCTTGCCCGAAAATCGCCGAATCGGAACATTCGCTGCGGTCTGGTGCCGAATCTCGGATCAAGCGCCAGGCAAGGACCAGGTTATGCATCCGCCCTGGCCGGATTTGCGGCGACGACATGGAGGATGGAAAGCGCCGCGAGGCGAAGCAACTCCCTCGCTCGCTTAATAAGACGGCTACGTGAGTTGAAACAACAGAGATTCGGAACGCTTAAATCTTGAAATCCACCGACAGCCCGAGAAGCTTTTCCGCCTGATCGACGAGCCCCTGGCTGTAGGCGAAGCCGATCGAGAATTTGTCGTCGGAGTAGCCGAGTCCGCCCGAGACGATGTGGTTTTTGATGTAGGAGTCGTATTCGTAGCCGAGCCGCAGCGGCGCGACGCCGCCCGCCCAGTATTCGATCCCGCCGCGATAAGCCAGGTGCGTGCCGTGCGGGTAAGTGGTGCTGCCGCTGCTCGGCTCCTTCTCGGAGATCGTATCGAAGCGCACGATCTGATCGTAGCCCACGTAGAAAGTTTTCGGGATCGAGTAGGAGACGCCCGCGCCCAGTTTCACCGGCCAGAGATCGTAGGGGACGGGGATGAGATTGTAGCCGGTCAGGCCGATGTTGAGCCCCACGCCCGTTTTCACGAGCAGCCCGATGTCCGCCGTCGCGGCGTTGACGTTCCACCGTCCCGGCCGCTGGGCGTAAACGTATTTCACCGTCGTTCCGAGCATGAAGAATTCGCCGATCGCGCCGGCCAGGGAGAGGCGGGGGATGTGGCGGTGGACGAAGCCGTCCTTGTAGCGGCCGAACATCCGCCGGAAGTCGGTCACGGGCGTGTCCGGGTTGACGCCGTTGAGGGCGTAGGGAACGCCGTTCTGGTCGTAGCGGTAGTTCGTTTCCGGCTGAAGGTTTTCGCGATAATAATATGGTGAACTGTAGGATTGTATCCCGCTGTTAAGCCATTGAAAATCGTAAGCGCCGTCGGGGCCCGACCAGAACTGCTTGGAGTCGTAGCCGTTGTAGGTGTAGCCGAGCTGCGCGGCGACGCCGCTGGTGATCGAATCCACGACGGAGGCGGAGACGGCGTTGTACTGAAAGTGCGCGTCCACTTCGATGTCGGTGGCGATCGAATACAGCTTGGCTTGCGGCAGGCCGGCGGGATTGCAGAGGCCGGCGGTGTGCCCTTCGGCGATGCCGACGCAGACGCGGCCCATCGCCTGCGGCCGGGCCATGTCGATTTCCTCGCGCATCGGGCTCCAGCGCTCGATGAGGTGGTTGTTTTTCTCTTCCGCCGCCGCCGTGGACGCCAGCAGCATCGTCAGACACAGCGCCGCCGCCAATCGTTGCATCATGGGGAAAACCGGTTCCGACTTGGGTTTACATTCAATACCGTCTTGCTGTTGATTTACCCCAGTTTCGCCGAAAGTGCAAGCCAAAGCGTGCGGCGGGGGGCTCACTGGGTGCATCACAGGATATTGCGGTTGTCATGCCGCTCTCAGCGTTTCCGGGAATCGTTTGGGACCGACCGAAGCGTACAACGCTCTCAGGGTCACCA
>QZKR01000115.1 GCA_003598065.1 Myxococcales bacterium
CTATGCTTGTGTTGGGGATGTTAAATATACCTGACTCTAGAACTTATTAATAGAACAATGTACCAATCAGTAGTTGAAAGCCATACAACCCGCACGGCGGAAAACTCCATTTCCGACTGAAGCATTACACCATGCTCTGGCAAGTCTTGCGGCTTCGCCGATACCGTTACCGCCGCCCCGCTACGGAACATCCGCCGGTTTTCGAGCAACATTTTTCCTAGAATGCGGCTTGACAACCCAAAATCTGTGTGTTAGCTTATAGGCGAACGAACAGGAGTTTCCTATGTCTTGTGCCGAGCGAACCAGCGCCAAGCAGCCCATCGGGGTAGTTCTTCGCGCCCGCCGACTTGAAGTGATCAAGAAGGGTCTCCGCGAAATGGCCGGCGAACTGCACATCGCCCCCGCCCACCTGACGGACTTGGAGAAAGGCCGACGTACACCATCCGAGGATTTGCTCTTGCGAATCGCCAAGGCGTATCGCATCGCCGAGGCTGAGCTACGGGCGGGCTGGGCACGGGCCGACCATATCGTCGCTCAGGTCGCCAACCAGGACCCTGTCACCGCCGAGAAGGTGCCTGAGTTCCTTCGCTCGGCCCGCAAATTGACCCCCAGCCAATGGGATCAGATTATTCGGCAGGCGGAAAACATGACCAAGAGGCCGGAGAAGTGATCGGTGGTCGCGACCCTTCCTTCCAAGTTCCTGGAGCCGAGGCGGGGTTACCGCCAGGTTGATCAGCGCGCCTGGACGTGCCTACAACGATGCCGCGAGAAGCTGGGCCTTGGCGATCTGCCCTTGCCCATCCCGGTCGATCAGTGGATCGAGCACCCGCTCGGCTTTGGTTTCGGCGTCACCGACCTGTCGCACCTTGGCCCCGACGTGCTCGGTGCCGCCTACGTCGAGGATCGCGAAATCGCCATTGACCCGAAGGTGCTGACCCACGAAGGCCGGTTCCGGTTCACCTGCGCCCACGAACTCGGCCACATGATCCTCCATCGCAATGTCCGAAGCGTGTTTCAGGAATCCGCGGATCTCACGGCGTTCGAATCCGTCGACCGCTACGAGCGCCAAGCCGACCGCTTCGCCGCCGCGTTCCTGATGCCGATTCCCCTGCTCGAACGCGAGTTGTTGCAAATCGCGGACGAGAACGGCCTGAAGCGCGCCGACGTCGTCATCACTCTGATGAAACCCACCCTCGAATCCGAATGGCTCTGGCGCAAGCGCCTCCTTCACCGGATGACCAAGCGTTTCGACGTGTCCCTGTCCGCCGTCGTGTACCGGTTCAGCGACATTCAGCCCAGGGTGGCCGACAGCATGCCGTTGATGCCGGTAGCGCTCGCGGAGGCCCTCTTGAGACCAGCCGGAGACCCGAACAAGTTCGATTCCGTTTGGGTGGAGAACGGCGTGCCCGTGCGTCGCGACTTGTTTTCGAGTGCGGGCGGCGCCGTTGCGAAATCGTGAATCGCGTGTGTTTTTTTGTGGCGAATGTACGCATGTTAGCGAACGATATAAGGAGACGATCATGAGCGAAACCAATCCCCCGACCAAGGAATTCCGCGCCGGCACCGTCGTCGCCGCCATCTGGACCGAGACGGCCGCGACCAACGGGCGCCCCGTGCCCAGTTACAGCATCCGCATCCAGAAGCGCTACCGCGACGACAAGTCGGGCCAGTGGAAAACGACCAGCTACTTCCGCCCCGACGAACTGCCCAAGCTTGCCCTGGTCGTGTCACGGGCCTTTGAATTTCTGACCTTGCGTGAGACCGAAGCAGTCAGCAGCGTGCCCGCTTCTTGAGACTGCCACTGCGGAGAAATGTCCATGCTCCAATACGACCTTACTCAAACGGCACTCTTCGAATCCGCGTCGCGCGAAGAGCTACCGACCGAGGCGGAAATGTTTATCCTCACCGTCTCCTTGCTTCTCGTTCGCGATGCGGCCTATTCCGACCTTGAAGAACGTGAGATGGGCGTTGCGGATGAAGACGTCGCGGCGCTTGCGGAGTGCATCGAGTATCGGCTTTCTACCCTCGCCTGCGATTTCGGCGACCCGGATCGACTCCGCGACCGCCTGCGACGCTTCGTAGGTCTTCGCATCGGGCAGAACAGCCCCGATGCCCAAACGCGATGCGCCAAGCCGACGTGAGTTCCTCGAAAACCGGCGGCCGGGTGTCGCCCACGGGATGCAAAAGGGAGAAAGGAGCGTGGCCGATGAACACCGAACCACTCGCTGTCCCGCACGATCCTCCGGTTTTGCCGTCGCTGCCCAGCCCCCGCACTGACCTGTCGCGGCTTGCGGATCCCTGCACCTCGACCGAACTCGCCCGCGTGCTGGACAAATCCCCAAAGGCATCGTGGACTGGTGCCAGGAGCGCGCGTACACTCGTATCCCGTGCTTTCGGCTCGGCAACCGGTGGTATCATCGGGTGCCTGAGCTGATTCGGTGGCTCAACGGGATCAAGAGTGGTCAGGTCGAGTTTCGCCGTAAGCCGCGCATCTCCGGAGAGAGGAGATGATGTATGGCGAGAAAGGAGAGACCGTCCAACAGATGGACAAAATCGGAACGCGTCGGCGAGGTCACGGTTTTCCTCAGCCCTCGAAGTCCGTACTGGCAAATGTATTGGGAAGCCGGGACGGGTCGTGGAGAGGCGCCGGGGCCGGGCATCGTCAGGAGCACCCGCGAGACGGATCTTGCGTTCGCCCGGCTCATTGCTGGTCGGAAGAGTGAGGAACTCTTCAAGCGCCGGCACTATCCCGAGCAGGAAGTGGAACGCGAGAAGGCGCGCTTCGGCCCAGTGATCGATGGCTTCCTCGAATACGTCCAAACTTTGGGGCGAAGCCAGGAGTACGTTGGGAAGCTCAGGGGCAGGCTTGGATGCCTGCGCGAGTGGATGGAGAAACGACGGTTGGTCTTTGTGCAAGATGTAAACCCGGAGTTGCTGCGGAAGTTTCAGGCGCACCTGCGGACCGAACGCGGGGCCAGTGCGGCGACGGCCAATCACTACATGGACGCCGTGCATAACTTCTTCGGGTACGTCATCTTCAAACGCAAGCTCATGCCCGGTCCGAACCCGGCCGCGACCGGCAGGCAGGCCGAGCTTGACCGCTTGCGGCATCCAACCGTTCCGCCACCGACCATCTACCCGGATCAGGTCAATGCCGTCATCGAAGCCGCCATGAAGGAGTTCGACACGCAGATCGTGAATCTCATCACGTTCGTCTGCGAAGGTGGCTTCCGTTTCCAGGAACTTCAGTTCTTGCAGGTCGGCGACATCAACTTGCACGAACGGGAGATTGTCCTGGATATCAAGCGTCCCGATCCGCAACGCGTTCGCCTTGAGTTGCGAAAACGCTGCTTGACGGCCGAGGGGCTTTGGATTCCCAAGAGCCGAGCCGCCCGCAGGCCCGTGCACATTACGGACCGCCTGGCCCGCGTCATCGGTAACATGGGGCTCGGCGAAGCGTCCGACTGGCTGTTCGTTAACTCAGTCGGTAGCCAAATCGCCGGGAACAAGACGCTCGAACGGCTCAAGGCATATGCCCTCAAGGCAAGCGTCCTGGTGGACAAGCATCCGCGAACGGGTAAACCGTGGTCACTGCTTCGATGGCATTGGTTGCGGCACTTCCATCGGGCGCGGGCGCACGTCAGCAAGATTCGTCGCGAGGTTTCCAAGATCGCGATGGGTCATGCCGCGGACCCGATCCACGACCATTATCGGGGTCTGGACCGGTTTGCGTTCCACGACGAGTACGAGAAGTTCGAAAGCGGGATCGACGACGCGTTGCTGCCCCAGAAAGGCCCATTGAAGTGAGAGTTACTGGGGACTGACTGGGGACACGTTTTTTCGGTGACGTAACCCATTGTTCAGCAATGAGTTACGCAATGGAGGCGGGGGGAATCGAAATCGTTGCCGAAAACCGGCGAAAACCGCGTTCTTGATACCGAAATAGCGGTTTTGTAGACGCTTACGAGAAACACCGACCTGACTACTCGTGACCCGTTGGGACCGTTTGAGGCCATCGAAAACCGCTTTTTGCGTGTACTCATCGAGTACTCGGCTTCCCACCATGCGGCGATTGATGTCCATGTCGTCGCAACCACCAAGGGCGCTACAGACGGCCGATTGGACTCGTAACAAGAATTCGGCGACGCAGGAAGCGGTGATCACGCTATCCGGCATTGTCTGGCCCTTCGCACTCCTTGAGTTCACCACGCAATTCCGGCGGAACGCGGCCACCGTCGTCGCCAAGCGATTCAAACAGCTGCGCCGCGCGGCGCAGTGCGGTACATCCTTCCGCATTGTGCTGTTGAGTCTCTTTGGCCTTTGCATGTTCGGCGCGCCCCAGCGCCAAGTGCGCCTTTCCGCGACGATGATGACCGGCTGCCAGTTGCTCGCGCATGGCCGCCGTCATCTTGCCCTCGGGCACGGCCCGTTCCATCTCCTGCGTGCACGCGGTCAGCTCCGGAAGCGCCGCGTCAACTCGACCCGCTTCGAGGAGCACTCGGCCCATCTCGCCCGACACTTCCGCAGCGCCGGTCCGCGCTGTCGTGTTACTCGGATCTGCTTCCGCCAAACGGCGCAAGACGGTCCGAGCGGACTCAAAGACGGGGAGCGCCGCGTCAACTCGACCCGCACGGGCGAGCACCTGCGCGAGCTTGAGATGCCCGTTTCCGAGGTCGAATGCGGCGTGCGCGCTGTCCGGCTGAGAGTTGGCCCGATCGACGCGTCGTCGCAGGGAGGCCTGAACGAGATCGAGGGCTTCGGCCTCCCTGTGTAGCTCCAAGAGAACATCCGCGACGCGGTTCAGGCCCACGGTGTAGGCGCGCTGAATTTCGCCGTCCTCGGGCTTGCTCTCGGCCAGTTGTTTACGAATGTTCAGACTCCGGGTGTACATATCATACGCCTCTTCGAAGCGGCTCATCTTGATATAGACATCCCCGAGTTTGCTGTAGCTGAACGACAGATCCCGGGACCCCAGATCGTGTTTGTCCGCCACGGCCAGTTTCAGGTTATGGGCTTTGCGAATGATATCCAGGGCCTGGTCGTACTGCTGATCCTGAAGGTGGAGGTTGCTGATCCGCTCACAGGTGATGGCAAGATCGCGCTTGAAGTCGATGTTGTCCGGAGCGCGAACCACCAGACCGTCCAGCAGTGCTGCGGATTTCCGGTAGCTCTCGAGGGACGCCTTGGAGTCACCAAGGTTGGGTCCATTGGGTCGACCGAGAATGTCGCCCGTCGCGCTATACGCCAGGGCGAGGTCTCTCAGGATTTTTAGATCCAACTCGCGCGTGTCGCGGGCCAGGCCGTCGAGGTACTGCAGGGTGGTCTTGGTGAGAAACTCTCGCGCCTGCGTCTCGCCCTTCATGTCCTGTAGCTTCGGATAATCGAGAATCACGCTGCGCGCGAAACTATGGAGGTCCGCGAAGCGTTGCTCGGCGACGCGTTGGGCTGATCGGGCCTCGAAGGCTTGCCATATGGCCACGGCGCTGCCCGCAAGCAACGCCAGCGCCGCGATGCAAACTCCGATAGCAGCACCGCGGTGACGCCTCGCGAGTTTGCCAAGCTGATAGATGGTCGAGGCCGGGCGGGCAACGATCGGATCATCGCTGAGAAAGCGCCGGATGTCCGCGCCGAGTTCGGCCGCGGAGGCATAACGACGATCGCGGTCCTTCTCCAGGGACTTGGCGACGATCGTCTCCAGATCCCCTCGCAGGCGCCTGTCGATTGAACCAAGAAGCGTCGGTTCCTCTTCTCGAATGATTCGCACGGCCTCAGGAATCGGGCAGCTCCTCAATTCGTGCGGCAGGCGGTGCGCAAGCATTTCAAACAGGATCACCCCGAGTGCATACACATCGCTTCGCCCGTCGAGGGCTTCCGAATTGCCCATCACCTGCTCGGGGCTCATGTACGGAATGGTTCCCACGATCTGTCCCGCGTCCGTGCGTAGCGTAACCGTGTTGAAGTCCGCATCGGTCGCCCGTGAAACGCCGAAGTCCAAAATTTTCGGCTGTCCGGCGGCCGTGACGAGGATGTTCGCGGGTTTCAGGTCACGGTGAATCACGCCACGCTCGTGAGCGTGATGTACGCCATCGCAAACCACTGCAAAAAGGGCGAGTCGGGCGCGATCGCCGAGGTTCTGCGTTCGGGCGTATGTGTCGATCGGCTGGCCATCCACAAGTTCCATGGTAAAGAAGGGTTTGGTCCCGATCGGACCCGTTTCCAGCTCAACCGCACCAACGCCCGCTTCAAAGACCTGCGCGATGGCGGGATGCAGCAATCGACCGAGCAGGTCGACTTCTCGTCGAAACCGTTTGATCGCACCCTCCGTGCCGACTCCGGCATGCAACAGCTTCAGTGCAACGGTTCGCTGGGGATGATCCTGCTCGGCCTCATAAACGATGCCCATCCCTCCCTGACCGATCTTGCGTATGATCCGGAACTTTCCGATGCGCGTGGGCGCGGAGTCGAATTCTCCCTGCGCTAGGACGGAGAGCGCGCGAACGCCTTCACCTGCTTCGGCAGCGTTGACGGCATCGATCACTTCTGCATCGTATCGAAGCAGTGATTCGACCTCGTGGTGAAGCTCGGCATCCTCGCCGCAGGATCGAGCGAGAAAGGCCGAGCGTTCGTCGCCGCTACGGTCACACGCCTGATGAAAGAGTTCAATCGCCCGGTTGTGGCGTTCTGCTGACGTCACCCACGTTCTCCAGTGTCCAGCCGGCGACTCAACCAGGCCCGCAGCGCTCGCCACTCTCGTCGGACCATTCCCGAGGAAATGCCGAGGAGGTTGGCGATCTCATCGGTGCTCAGCCCGCCGAAGAACCGCAACTCGACCATGCGGGCGTGCCGCGCGTTGAGCGCCGACAGTTCCGACAGCGCGTCGTCCAGGTCCAGGAGGTCAAGGGCCGACGTCCCGGCGGGTGTTGGCAGCTCGTCGACGGTGAGTTGCACGCGGTTGCCACTGCGCTTGTCCGCGCGCTTGTCGCGTGCGTGGTTCGCGAGGATCTGGCGCATGGCGGTTGCGGACACCGCACAGAAGTGGGCTCGATCCTTCCAACCTGAACCCGAGCCGACAAGCTTGAGGTACGCCTCGTGAACCAGGGCGGTCGGCTGCAAGGTGTGGCTCGCCGGTTGCCCCTGGAAATACCCACCGGCAATGGCGCGAAGCTGCTCGTACACGATCGGGAGCAGTTCCTGCACCGCCTGCTCATCACCCTCCTGGATCCTGCTCAGCAACAGCGTGGCCAGACCGGATTCCTGGTGCGTCGTGCGATCGTCTTTGTGGTTGGCGTCCGTCACAAGATCATTATACCGGTAATCTGCTCCCAGCGGTCAAAACCGAGATTTTGGCCGGACGCTCGTTTTTCTCGCCCTCGGGGGTTCCGGCTCCGGCGGTTTGTCGTGTTTATGGGAATGAGGGCCGCTCACGTCGAGTGGTGCAGAACGGCGTATCGACGCCGGAACGGCGCAGGGCGATGAGAGAGGAAATGCCATGAACCGATCAAGAATATCCGGATTCTACGAACTGAGACGCATGCGAATCGTGCAAGGCACGGGAGCGACGCAACGAAGCGCCGACCTCCTGACCGGTCTACGATGGGCTTTGTCCTTGGGCTTCGTAGCCCTGGCGCCGCTTGGGGCGCCGGCCTCACCGCCGGCAAGCCCGACCGGGAGCGTGGCGGGTTGCCCTTCCGTCCCGGACACGGATGGCGACGGCGTGGGCGATGCTTGCGACAACTGTCCGAACACCTTGGAACAGGCGCGGAATCCCTCCGACTACGTGGAAGCGTCGATCCCGGATCACGGTTCGGGATGCGGCACGATTACCACCGGCCTCTCTCGAACGATCACGCTCGACGAGAACGGAGTGGTTTCAAACCTGAAGCTGGTCCTGGACATAGAACACTTTGCCTATTCGGACTTGAACATCACGTTGACGCATAACGGAACGGTGGTCACAGTTGCGCCCTTCGCAACCACAACGACGAACAATCGAATCGGGGTCAGACTCGGCGGCGTGTATGTTTTCGACGACGCGGCAAACACGTACTTCGACCAAGCAGCGTTCTCTTGCTTCATAGACCAGGACTGCACCGTACTCTTCCCTGGAACCTATCGCGGTTCGCAAGACCTTGCGGCTTTTGAGGGAATGGATGTGCGGGGTGATTGGACCCTGACGATCAATGACTCCTGCAGCCAGTCTTTCGGTTTCCTGTGGGAATGGTCCATGGATCTGTCGGTGGCGTACCCCGACCAATCCGACTACGACTACGACGGCGTGGGCGACGTGTGCGACGTTTGTCCGAACAGCAGCTTTTCGACGGAGGGCTTAGACGAGGACTCTGTGCCGATCCCGGACGGCAACGGGGCCTGCAGCACGTTCACGACCGAACTGACGCGGACGATCAGGATTGCCGAACGCGGCCGTGTCGACTTCCTCGAAATGGCCGTGGAACTCGACCATACCTGGTATGACGACCTGGACATTCGGCTCGAACACAATGGTACGATCGTCACGCTGGCAAGCAGCGATCCTGATCCCTACATCTCCTCCGACCTGGGCGGCACGTACACCTTCGCCGATTACGCCGCCGAGACCCTGGATCAAGCCGCGCTGAATTGTTACAATTCAAACTGCCCGGTCATTCCGGATGGGACCTATCTCGGCCAGGAGTCTCTGTCGGCGTTCTACGGGATCGACGCCCAGGGAGATTGGACGCTATCCATTCGTGACACCTGCTATCAATACGAAGGTACTTTGTATCTGTGGACCTTGTCCATCTTCGTTCAGGATCCGGATCAGACAGACACCGACTTGGACGGGGCGGGCGACATCTGCGATCTCTGCGCCGCTGGCGCGGGCAGCGGCGACACGGAAGCGGACGGAGATCTTGATCTCTACGACTATGCCAAGTTGGCGGCGTGCCCGCAAGGAATCGGGGTCTCGCTATCGCCGGGTTGCGAGTGCTTCGACTTTGACGGGGACGGCGATATTGACCTCTTGGACTTTCGCAACCTAGCTCTGGAATTTCAGCCCGAACCGGGCTGTCGCATCGACGGTGTGTTTTACCAACCCGGGGAATCCGACGCGCCTCCGTTTGCCTGTCAAACCTGCCGGCCGAAAATCAACCGAAAGGAATGGACCCTGGCGGCCGCAGGTTCCGTGTGCCGCCCGGCGGCCGGTAGTTGTGATATCGCAGAGTTCTGCACCGGGGCGTCAGGTATTTGTCCGCCGGACGCGATTCAACCGTCCGGTTACCAGTGCCGCCCAAACGCCGGTGATTGCGATATCGCGGAGTCTTGCACAGGGTCGTCCAGTGCTTGCCCGCCGGACGAGACTCAACCGTCCAGTTACGAGTGTCGTCCAAGCGTCGGTAGCTGCGATGTCGCGGAGTTCTGCACCGGGGCGTCAGGTATTTGTCCGCCGGACGCGTTCCAGCCTTTGTCCTACATCTGTTTGTCCAATACCGGCCCCAACGGTGAGTATCTTTGCAGGGACAACGTAACATGTAGCGGGACCACACCCGCCTGCACATACCAAATCATTGGTTACGATGCGAACCGGGTCTGTCGCCAATCCACGGCTGCCTGCGATCCCGCGGAGTACTGTGCCGGGCCCGAAACGTGCAGTCCGGACGTACGGTGGTCTGCAGGGCAGGAGTGCCCCGGCGCGTCCGCGTGCGAACTTCCGTACACTTGCGACGCCGGCGGAAACTGCAACTACAACGGCCTCCGTTCCGGCACGGCCAGCTGTCGAACACCTTCAAACGACTGTGATCAACGTGACTACTGCGGCTCTTGCGACGCCGGCGGAAACTGCAGCTCTCCGTTTCCAGTTGGTGACGTGAGGAATCGGACCGATTTCGAGGATTACCCAGAGTGCGGCCCGGACATGAAGAAGCCGGACGGCGTTTCTTGCGCTTTCGGTGCATTTGCCGGAACTTGTTTTTCCGGTGAGTGCATCACCATCAGCAACTGCCGCTACAACATCGATTGTCCCGACGGATACGTCTGCAACAGCGGTGACTGCGTCGCGGCTTCGGTCGATCACGGCTTCGGCGATGAATGCGTCGGCAAGAAATTCTGCGATTACAACAGCCCCGCTCTAAAGATAGGTACCATCTGCACTTTTCCTGTCGACTGCCAGGACGCGGCCCACCCGAATGGCAATTGCACTCCCGGCATCCGGGGAGACTGCGTCGGCCGCCAAAACGGACGCGATCTCGTCTGTTGCGCCGGAATGGCCGGTGACGGCTTCGGTGGCGCGGCCGGCCCGGGACAGAAAGGACGCTGCCAGGAATGTTGCGCCACGGATTATAATGACGTCACCGTAACAGGGTGCGGCGATTTCACATGTTGCGACGGCAAGTGCACCGACCCTCTGAGCGATCCGCACCATTGCGGCGGTTGTGCGTACAACGGCGGCGTCGATTGTGACAAACTGCTCACCGCTTGTACTCCCACGGTTCTGGGATGTGTGGAAGGAGCCAGAGGGGGCGAATGTGATATGCAGAGCGCCTGTTACGACGCGAACGATCCATTTAGCATCTATGATTTATGCATTATGGACGGCAGTTACCAGGTGCCCGACCCTTCCTGCAACTACTGCGCCCCTTCTTTGACCCCCAACCCTGCCCTGCACAACATAGGGTGTTTGTCTGATAACGACTGCGGCGGCACAGCGGGTAGCTGCCACATCGTGGATGCACGATGCAGCCCGGATTCCATGCGACCATACGCAGAATGCGATCCTTCAAGCTTGTTGGGGGATGCCCAATGTTGGGCGGGCGGTATTAACAACGGACGTTGCGTGGCTTCTTGTTCGCAGTGTAGCGAAGAGATTGGTACTGTCTGTGTGGGGTTTTGGCAGCATACGTATTCGGGCACAGTTTTTACCAATGCGTGTGAGACGCCTCCGTATGGCGGCTGCCAGATCGATTGCACTCGGGATGAAGCGCTATGTGCAGACCCTGTCAATCCCGACGAGATTTTGGGGGCCAACTACGGCGCGACATGCAAAAGCGATTCCGATTGCTACTGCGGGTTGACTTGTCAAAGTAGTTGCGGGGTGAGTGCCGGACGCGACCCGTTTGATTTCTGTTGGTCTCCCGACACCTGCCAGTTGCCGTGATTCGACATGGAGCGATGTTCGGAGCCCGCGCCGCGGCCCATCGCGGGGGGCCTGGATCCACGGCATGGCTCGGCGACGCGAATGGGCGGGGGGAGTGTTTCCCCCCAATGCAAAGTCATCAATCCGTAAGTATTTACCGATTAAATACTTACGGAAACTGGAGGCGGGGGGAATCGAAATCGTTGCCGAAAAACGCAAGAAACCGCGTTCTTGATACCGAAATAGCGGTTTTGCAGGAGCTTACGAGAAAAACCGACCTGACTACTCGTGACCCGTTCTGACCGTTCAAGGACGTCGAAAACTGCTTTTTGCGTGTACCTATCGTGTAGTCAATCGCCGGCTTTCCAGCCTCGAAGCCGGGGCCATTGAAAGTCGCACGGTCCATCTTCTCCGCACGCCGATCACGGGAGCGAGGCCGCTGATGTGTTCCTCCACGGGCTCCCTCGAGTAAGGAGAAGACCTATGCACAGCCCGGTGGCGAGGCTGGCGGCGCTGACCGGGTAGATCATGAGTGATTCGACGATTCGCTGGCTGAACACGCTATGCAGGCCGACGATCGCCATCCACAACTGGGTGCTGTAGCTGCTCGCAGCGCGCAAGTCTAGGTAGCCGAGCACGGCCAAAAGAACGCAGAGCACCGAGCCAATCTTGACTACCATCGCAGCCCACCGCACGATTACTCGCAGGAAGACTGCCGCGACCACGCCGGAGAAGAATGGCAACAGGATGAGCACAATGACACCACCGACCCAGCCGGGAACCTGTGACGGATCAACAGCGACAGTAGCGAACAACTGCGACAGTTCAGACCCTCGCATCGTGAGCATTTCCATTGTGCAGTGATTCTGTGATACCTATAGGTAGGCACGTGTTGCGGGCTGCGACGATCCGCGACCATTCCCGTTGGCGCCACTCAAGCGTGTGGCGACATCAGGTTCGGCATGTCCGTTGATTCGGCGGCCGAGAAACGAGCCGGTCGCCGCAATGATTTCTCCGAGCAGCTCGCGGGCGTCCTCGGTTGCCTCGTACGGCACGAACGCGTGCAAGTTGTCACGGAACTGGACAAGCCGTTCGAAGACCGCCTCCTGACCGAGCTGGTGGCCATGCTCCTTTAGTAGGCTCTGGAGCTTCTCGGACAGCAGAGCATCGTTTTCCACGTGCTTGACAGTGGCGCTCCAGCCCTTGCCGATGAGCCTGATGCCGATCGATGCCGTTGCCGCTTGGCCGTCCAACAAATACTGCCCGCTGCCATCGCGCCGTGCGAGCCCCAGCGCCGCCAGCTCCAGCAGGAGGCGCGGACCGACGATCCGCCGTTCGGCTGCAAGCTCGGGTGCGAACCCGATGACCTCGGCCTCGTCCGGCCAGACCGTGACGGCCCGGGCAAGCTGCTCGGGGGTAGCCTGTCGAGCCAGCTTGGCCACGGCGATCAGCTCTGCGCATTGCGCCGGATACAGACCGACTTCATGCTGGCAGATCCAGATGCCCTCGTCGTCGCCACTGTCGATGACACGCTGCCGGCAACCCTCCGGGTTGATGCCCTTCAGTTCAGGTTCAAGCGGCGACCGCTCGCCGCCTGGAATCTGGAGTACGCGCGTTTCGAACGAGTGCGGAAGTCCCGGCCCGTTCAGACGTTTTACGGGGCAAGCCTCACTTGCCTGTCGGCTCACGGTGTCCTTGCGGCGAGCCTGCATGAAGCGATTTGACCGGCCGGGTATGGTCAGCCGTCGACCGATGGTGGTCTGGAGGACGGCTGATGAGATCCGGAAAGTCATACTCAGTGC
>QZKR01000154.1 GCA_003598065.1 Myxococcales bacterium
GGGAACCTCCTGCGCCGTCGCCTCTTCCGGCTGTCCGATCGCCGTCTCGCCGCCCGGGTCGGCCGGGGCCGGCGGAGCGGCCGCTTCCGGCGCGATAACGGGCGAATCGGCGGGGGCGGTTTCCTCGGCGAAAACCGGCGCGGCGAACAACAACGCAAAGACGGCGAGCGCAGCTACCATGCGGATCGACATGCGATTTTCCTCCCTGTTTCAGCGATTCGTTCGGCAAACGATTGTGGATTACACTAAATCGGAGAGAAGATTAGCAGGATTGGCGTTTCTAGGCAACAGGCGCAGGAAAATCGGAAACCGTTGACTTCAGGGCGAAACCGTTTTGATCTAGCTCCTTTTCATGGACAGCGGGGAATGATTTTCCTAAAATACACATCTTGTCCGGGGGATGGCGGCGCTCCGGCGTCGCACGGCAAAAGGAGTCTCGATGAAACTCGAAGTTTTCGTCGTCGGGCTGTTTCAGGAAAATACCTACGTCCTTTCGGACGAAACGACCCGGCGCGCCTTCGTCATCGACCCCGGAGGCGAGAACGAACGCATTTACGGTTACTTGAAGCAAAACGGGCTGACGGCGGAGGCGATCGTCAACACCCACGGCCACGTCGATCACATCGCCGGGGCGAAGCAGATGCAGGAGGATCTTAAAATCCCCTTTCGCATCCACAAGGGCGACGAGGAAATCGCACAGCACGCGAAGCTCGCCGGCCGCATGTTCGGCGTCGATGTCGATGACCCGCCGCGCATCGACGGCTATCTCAACGACGGCGACGTGCTTCAACTCGGCGAAACGACCGTCCGCGTCATCCACACCCCCGGCCACAGCCCCGGCGGCGTCTGCCTCGTCGTGAACGACGGCGACGTCATCGTCGGCGACACGCTGTTCGCCTCCTCGGTCGGACGCGCCGATCTGCCGGGCGGCAGTTTCGACACGCTCCTGCATTCGATCCAGAGCAAACTTTTCCCGCTCGGCGACGCCGTTCGCGTCCATCCGGGGCACGGCCCCTCGACGACGATCGGCCGCGAGCGGCGAACGAACCCGTTTCTGACGTGAGGCGATGATGGCGCTCTTGGAGATCATCGAGTATCCCGACAAGCGGCTGCGGCTGGCGAGCAAGCCCGTGGAAACCATCGACGCGCGCATCCGCCGCCTGGCCGCCGACATGGCCGAAACGATGTACGCCGCGCCGGGCATCGGCCTCGCCGCGATCCAGGTGGGCGAACCGCTCCGCCTGATCGTCTGCGACGTCCACGCCGAGGGCGAGGACGCGAAGCTGCTGACCGTCATCAACCCCGAGATCGTCGCCACGGAAGGCGAGGTGGCGATGGAGGAGGGCTGCCTTTCCCTGCCCGGCATTTTCGAGGAGGTCAGGCGTTTCGCGAAAGTCGGCGTAGACTATCTTGACCTCGACGGCGAGCGGCGGCATATTGACGCCGAAGGGTTGCTGGCCGTCTGCCTGCAGCACGAAATCGACCACCTGGACGGCAAGGTGATTTTCGACCGCCTCTCCAGCCTGAAACGCAAGCTGGCCGTTCGCCGGCTGGAGCGCTTCAAGGCGGAACGCGAGGCGAAAGAGGCGAGCGCGCAGAAAAACGCCTGATGCCTGACAAACGCATCGTTTTCTTCGGCACATCGGAACTCTCCGTCGCCGCCCTGGAGGCGCTGGTCTCGGCCGGCTTCGTCGTCCCGGCCGTCGTCAGCCAGCCCGATCGCACGCGCGGCCGCGACCGCAAACACCCCGAACCCACGCCCGTCAAGGCGCGCGCCGAAGCGCTCGGCATCCGCGTCCTGCAGCCGGAGAAGTCGAAGGACGAGATTTTTCTCGCCGAGCTTGAAGCGATCGGGGCCGACGCCTTCGCCGTCTTCGCCTTCGGCCAGATTCTGCCCCGCCGCCTGATCGACATGCCGCGCTTGGGCTGCTTCAACGCCCACGCCTCGCTTCTGCCCGCCCTGCGCGGCGCCGCGCCGATCAACTGGGCGATCATCCGCGGCGAACCCGTCAGCGGCATGACCGTCCAGCGCGTCGTGTTCAAGCTGGACGCCGGGCCGACCGCCTGGGCCAAAACCGTGCCGGTCGCGGCGCGCGAGACCGCCCGCAGCCTGACGCAAAAACTGCTGCCGCTCGCCGGCGAGGGGCTCGTCGCCGTGCTGTCCGACGTTTTCGCCGGCCGGGCGGCGTTCGCCGAGCAGGACGAGTCGCAGGCGACCTTCGCCCCGATCCTGAAAAAGGAAGACGGCGAAATCGACTGGACCCGGCCGGCGGTGGAAATCGACCGGCTCGTGCGCGGCCTCGACCCCTGGCCCGGCGCGACGACAACCCTGGCCGGCCAGCTTATCCGTCTCTGGGATGCGCCGCCCCTGGACGAAGCGGGCGGAATTCCCGGCGAGGTGAAGCGCATCGGCCCGGAGGGAATTGTCATTGCTTGCGGGACCGGCGCGCTGGCCCTGCGCGAACTGCAGCGCGAGGGGAAGAAACGGCTCGACTGGCGCGCCTTTCTCAACGGCTGCCGCCTGCGGGCGGGCGACCGCTTCGAAGGCCCGGCCGCATGAGCGCGCGGCTGATCGCCTTCCGCGTCCTTTCCCGCGTCGAACGCGACGGCGCTTACTCCAATCTGGCGTTGGTGGCCGAGTTAAACGAGCATCCCGATCTGGAGCCGGCCGACCGGCGTCTGGCCACGGAACTCGTCTACGGCGTGCTGCGCAACCGGCGGCTTTTGGACGAATGGATCGAGCACTTGTCCGATCGCCCCGGACGCAAGGTCGATCCGGCCGTGCGCCACGTCCTGCGCCTCTCGCTCCATCAGCTGCTCTTTCTGGACCGCATGCCGGCCCACGCCGTGCTCGCCGAGGCGGGCAAGCTCCTGCGCCGCGTCGAGCGCCGCCACGCCGTGTCCTTCGCCAACGCGCTCTTGCGCCGCTTCCTGCGCGAGCGCAAGGCCGGCCTGGAATTGCCGCTGCCCGGCGATCCGCTCGAACGCCTGAAAATCGAACGCTCCATCCCCGACTGGCTTCTGTCCCTATGGCGGCGCGATCTGCCGGAAGGCGACGAATCGCGCCGTCTGTCGCGGCTCGTCGAGCGCGCCGAACGCGCCAACCGGCCCGCGCCGCTCACCGTCGTCCCCAATCCGCTCAAGCTCGACCGCGACGCGCTGTGCCGGAAACTGACCGAGCAGGGCGCGACCGCCAGGCCCGGCGAGTGGGCGCGCGGCGCGGTGCTTGTCGTCCAGGGGGGCTTCGGCGCGGTCGCGCCGCTGGTCGCCGAGGGCCTCTGCCACGTCATGGACGAAGCCAGCCAGCTTGTCGTGGAGACGCTCGCTCCGGAGAATGGCGAGCGCGTCCTCGATCTCTGCGCCGCGCCGGGCGGCAAATCGCTCTTGATCGCGGGACGCACGGGACCGGAAGGCAAAGTCGTTTCCGTCGATCAGGCCGCCGCGCGATTGGGCCTCTTGTCGCAACAAGCCGCGCGCCACGGCTATGGCTGGATCGAGCCCCTTGTCGCCGACGTGACCGCGCCCATCGACGCCCTGACGCCCGAATCCTTCGACCGCGTTCTCGTCGATGCGCCCTGCTCCGCTTTGGGCGTGCTCCACCGCCATCCCGAAATCCGCTGGCGCAGGCAGGCGGCCGACATTCCACAATTGGCGGCGGCGGCGCGCCAGATCGCCGCTCAGGCGACGCGCTACGTCCGCCCCGGCGGGGTGCTGACCTTCTCCGTCTGCACGACGACGCGCGAGGAAGGGATGGACCAGCTTCGCCATCTCGCCGCCTGCACCGGCTGGGCGGTCGAGCGCGTCGAGGCTGTCGATGAAGGGCTATGGAAGAAGGACGGCGAATTAATGTGGATCGACACCTCGGACACTCCCGCCCTGGATGGTTTCTTCATCTGTCGGCTGCGCAAGCCGGGAGGATCGCCTACCCGTTCGTGACGCCGGCGAGCTGCACGCCAGGGATGGAGCACAGTTGTACTGTGCTCCAAACATTTCAGGTGAAGCAGGGTATGAGTATTGGGATGATGGAACACAGTTGCACTGTGCTCCGCATATTTCTGCCTGCTGATTTTTTTTCGATTTAGTTTTATGATAGAGTGCCTTCATGCCGACGCCGCGAATCCCGACATCGCAACCGACGCAGATCTATTTCATCACACCGACTGTCCGGCGTTGGTACTATCTTTTCGATCGCCACGACCGCTGGCGCATCATCGCCGATTCGCTCCGATATTGCCGCCAGCACAAGGAATTGAAGCTTTTCGGCTATGTCTTCATGATGAACCATTTGCATCTTTTGATTCAATCCCCCGACGCCATCAGTTTTCTCCGCGACTTCAAGCGCCACACCGCCCGCGCCATTTTCGACAACATCCGCCAAACCGAACCCAAATTGGAGAATTTTTTTCTCACCGAAAAGGGCGAATCCGAACTTTGGCTGAACTCGAACATGCCGGAGCCGGTTGAGCAGGAAGCCTTTTTACGGCAGAAACTCGATTACATCCATAACAACCCGGTTCGTAAACAATACGTGCGGGAAGCGAAAGACTGGTACTGGTCGTCAGCGTTGTACTACGAGACCGGCAGACCGGAACCGATGGAGATAGATCCGATAGAAATTTGAGGCGAAGGGAGCGATGGAGCACAATTGCACTCACGGCCATTTCGATGGCGGGATGATGGAGCACAGTTGTACTGTGCTCCACATATTTAAGGAGTGACAAATGAATGGCAATGTCAGCAATACCAACATCTTAACTGATGTAGTCGCCTGGTACGGAGCAATTATAGCTACATTATCCCTTGCTGCGACAATTTACAAAATATGGCATGACCGTCCTCGACTCCTTATTAAAGTATTAGCAAATATGACTTATTCGGCGGGGTTTCCACGAAAAGAGGAAGGGCCATTTGTAATGGTAAAAATCGCTAACGCTGGTAGGCGACCCATAACCGTAACACACGTGTGGTTTGAACACGACAAGAAATCCGAAATAGCCAAGCTATTACTGACTGGCATGGCGTATTCTGGTCCGCGTGAATTGGCGGAAGGGAAAGACACTTATTTCCTCTGCCATTATAGTGATATCACAGAAGAAAGCTTCAAATTCGTCGGGTTGTGCGATGCGACCGGAAAAGAATACCGACAGAAAATTCCAAATCCGGTTATAGATGTTGTTCTTCAATACAATATGGTAGCAAAAGGAGCTAAAGAGAATGGGAAATCGTGACAATGAAGGTTGCATGTTATACTTTTCAATACTTGGAAGCATCGCTATCGGAGGAGTCATTGCAAGCTTCCATCTCTATTCAATAATGTATATTCTGATTTTCTTTGGGTTTATGACATTAATTTACGCAATTATCAAAGTGTCGCCTGAACTTCTTGATTTGTTAAAGTCAAAGGTTCCAGAAAAGCGAAGAAACATGACTCTATGGCTCATAAGCGGTTGCGTAGCCATATTATTAATGTATGTTTCCAATATTAGCATAGAGACTCACACTCCTTCTTTGTGCTTAGGGTTTTCATCTGATGCCGCTTTCGGCGCAATGATGCTCTTGTTTATTGTTGGTGGTACAATGCTAATTTACCGTATGCCATACCTGCTACGATTTACTGAAAGTATTCTCAATAAAGTACAAACACGTCTTTATAAAGACAGTGAAGTCAAAGATAATCCGTGCAGCGAAGTTGATAATATAGCTACGGCAAAAAGCACTAACAAACCTAATTGCGATAATCCATCGCCTGATAAAATATGCTGGTACATTCATCATTATCCTCGTCAAAAAGGACCCTATTCTGCTATCCAGTTCAAGAAGATGTTTGCGAACAATGAGATTTCGTTCGAAACCATTGTGTGGAGATTTGGTATGTCTGAATGGAAAAAGATTTCAGAAATTCAAGAGTTATTGAACATAATAGAGCAAATCAACGAGCAATCAAACCCTTAAACGTGTGGAGCACAGTACAACTGTGCTCCATCTCTTGGCATCGCTCAGGGTAACCTAAAATGTGTGGAGCACAGTGCAACTGTGCTCCATCCCTTGGTCCCTGACACCGGTATGCCGCACCGTTTACAAATCCTTCACCAGCGACTCCAGGCGCGCGTACTCGGCGTCGTCGATGGCGAAGCTGTGGGCGGCGGCGGGAAAGGCCAGCGATTCGACGTCGGCCTTGTACTCTGCGGCGGCGCGCTCCATCTCCTCGCCCAGGGCGGCGTAGCGCTTCACGAACTTCGGCGTGAAGCCGGCCCGGACGCCGAGCATGTCGTGGACCACCAGCACCTGGCCGTCGCAGTCCGGACCGGAGCCGATGCCGATCGTCGGGATCTTCAGGCGGCGCGAAATCAGCGCCGCAACGCGGTCGGGCACCATCTCCAGCACGAGCATGCACGCGCCGGCGGATTCGAGCTCCAGCGCGTCGCGCACGATGCGGGCGGCGTTCTCGGCGCTCTTGCCCTGGACGCGATAGCCGCCGAGCATGCCGACCGTCTGCGGCGTGAGGCCCAGGTGGCCGACCACCGGGATGCCGGCCTGGACGATCGCCTGCAGCGTCCCGGCCATCGGCCCGCCGCCTTCCAGCTTCACCGCCTCCGCGCCGGCCTCCTTGACGAAGCGCCCGGCGTTGCGGATCGCCTCGGCGCGCGTGGCGTTGTAGGACATGAACGGCATGTCGCCGATGACGTAGGCCCAGCGCGTCCCGCGCGCGACGGCGGAAGTGAGCACGATCATCTCATCCATCGTCACCGGCCGCGTGTCGCGATAGCCCAACACGACGTTGCCCGCCGAATCGCCGACCAGAAGCGTGTCGATGCCGGCATCGTCCAGCGCGCGCGCGGTCGGCGCGTCGTAGGCGGTGAGCATCGTGATTTTTTCCCCCTTGGCCTTCTTCTGCAAGAGCGTCGCCAATTCGATCCGCTTGCGTTCCATTTCGCCGCTCCCTGGTTGGCGCGCCCGCACGGCGGGCGCTTATTGAGAATGGTCGGGAAACCGCACCGGCCAAGACGCGCGGCCATTATCGGGGATCGGCGGAAGGCTTGTCAAATGAGGGGCGCAGGGGCGGCCGGCGCGGACGATGGAGCCGCCGAGACGTTGTTTTCCAAACGGGTCGCCCGATAATACGCCGTCTGCGAGTAGACCAGCAGCATCCACAGGCATTCGCCCGCCACGATGAACGCCCCGCTCCAGGCGCTGGCGGCGAGTTGCGGCCAATGCAGACCCGGCGCCGCCTGGCCGGCTTTCAGCCATAAAACGTCGCCGGCGAACGAGAAAACGGCCAGCCATAAAGAAAGCACGATGGCGAACGCGGCCAGGGCCAGCACGCCGCCGCCGCGCCGCCGGAGATGACGCCAGCCGGCGGCCATGGCGTGCGCCAGGCCCTGGCGTTCCACGACCAGCGCCGAACAGGCGGCGAGCTGCCACAGCATAAGCACCGCCCAGGCCAGAAAAGCGGCGGGAAGGCCCATCATCAGGCCGCCCACGACGAAAAGCGCGTTTGGGCCGGCGATGTCGGCGCCGCCGGCCCGATTCGCGAAAAACGCCGCCGTCGCCGCGCCAAGCGCGGCGAACAAACCGGCGAAGCCCGCCTGAATCAGCCAGGCCGCGACGCGCAACGCGGCGACGCGCGGGGCATAGGCCAGGGATCCGTCGATAAACGCGCCGACCTTCGCCGCGCGTCCGGCGGCGGCCGCATCGGCCAGGGCGGCGAAGAGTCCCGCATCGACAAGCGCCGTGACGAAGAAGCGGATGGCCCAGGCGGCGGCGAGAACGCCGGCCAGGGCCGGAAGAAAATCGGGCTCGCCGGCCCAATAAAGAAATTCGTCCCAGATGTCGGGGAGGCCCCAGGCCGGATCGATCGGCGCGGTGCGCGCGAAGCGGACGATCAGAACGATCGCGAAAATCCAAGGCAGAAAACCGGCCACGGCGGCCGCCAGACGCAGAAAGAGCGCCAGCGAAAGCACGAGCCAGGAACGCGCCACGAAGCGCGTTCCGCCGCCGATTATTTCCGCCAGCGAGGTCGCCGTCACTTCTGCACCGCCGGCTTGGCGGCGCGATCGACGGTGGACGGCGGGAGGCGGCTGTCGCCGGCTTTGGGGCCGGGGTCCGCCTCCTGCGAGTCCAGGGAAAGGCGGATCAGCGTCTTCAGGGACGAGTTGCGCTTGAGGTTGCCCAAGATCAGCTTCAGATCCTCGAAGATCGTCGGATCCTTGATCAGCGCGCCGATCGTCCCCTTGCCCGATTCCATGTAGGCCGCGAGCTTGCGGATGTCCTCGCTCGCCTCGTTGAGGTTCTTGATGATGTTGCCCTTGTCTTCCTCGTAGATCAGCGTGTGCAGCATGCCCTGGCGGGTTTTGACCGCCTCGACCACCTCGGCGAGGGAGGCCGAGGTGTCGCGGACGTTTTTCAGGATGGCCTTGCCGTCGTCGCCGTAAACCAGGCCATGCACCAGGCCTTCGCCGGTCCGCACCTCGGCGACGACGTTTTCTATGTGATCGACCGAGCGCTTCACCGAGGCCGAGGCCGTGGCGACGTTGGACATCGTCGATTTGAGATCCGCGTTGACCTGCCGGTCGTAGATCAGTCCGTGGGCGACGCCGTCGCCCGACTCGATCTCGTTGAGCACGTTGTCGATGGAGGCGATGATGCCCTTGATGTGGGAGACGTTCTCGTCGTCGGTGAACTTCTTGATGGCGATCTTCAAATTCTCCGCCACGTCCGCGCCGGCGGAAATCAGGGTCTGGCCCTTCTCCAGAATCTGGAAGATGTCGGGCGGCTCGCGGCCCGGCAGATAATCGCCGCTTTTGAGCGCCTCCGCCTCGGAGGAGCCGATGGTGATCTCCACCACTTTGTCGCCCAACAGGCCTTTCGTCGAGACGGTCGCCACCGAGTCCTTGCGGATGCGCGGCATCATGCCCGTCGCCACCTCCAGTTCGACGTGCAGTTTCTTGTCGGAGAGGGCGGGAGAAAAATCGATGTCGGTGACCGAGCCGACGACCACGCCGGACAGGCGCACCTGCGAGCCGGGCTTGAGGCCCGCCACGTTGTCGAAGGCGACGTAGAGCGTGGTGGACGACTCGAAGATGCTGCGTTCCTGGCCCAGCAGGATGATGAACACGAAGATGAGGATCGAACCGGCGGCGACGAAAATGCCGACGATCAGATTGCTGCCTTTATTTTCCATGATCCGCCCCCTTGTCCTCGGGGTAGAGTCCCTCGAAACGGCCGGTGATGAAGTTCTTCACGGCCGGCAGTTCGGATTCCTTCACCTTTTCCACCGTATCGACCATAACGATCCGCTTGTCGTAGAGAAACGCGATGCGGTCGGAGACCGTGAAGGCGCTCGCCATGTCGTGCGTCACGACGACGCTGGTGCATTCGAGAACTTCCTGCATGCGCCGGATGAGGCTGTTGATGCGGCTGGTGTTGATCGGATCGAGGCCGGTGGTCGGTTCGTCCCAGAGGATCACTTCCGGCTCGGTGGCGATCGCCCGCGCCAGGCCGACGCGCTTCTTCATGCCGCCGGAGAGATCGACCGGCTTCATCCGCTCGATTCCCGGCAGGCCGACCAGCGTCAGTTTCTGCGCCACCTTTTCCGAAATTTCCTCTTCCGTCATCTGCGGGAAGTGGATGCGCAGGGGATAGGCGATGTTTTCGCGGACGTTCAGCGAATCGAAGAGCGCGCCGCTCTGAAAAAGCATCGACACGCGCCGGCGCGTCGGCAGCCACTCCTCCTCGTTGAAATCGTTCACGCGCTGGCCGAGCACCAGCACCTCGCCGTCGTCGGGTTTGAGCAGTCCCACGAGAAACTTCAGGGCCACCGACTTGCCCATGCCGCTGCCGCCCATGATCGTGATCGTTTCGCCGCGGACGATGTCGAGATCCAGCGAGGAGAAGACGAGGTTCGACCCGAACGCCTTCCTTACGCCCCGAAACGAAATGACGATCTCGCGCCCGTTATCCTGCATCGCGGCCCTAGAACGTGAGAAAGAGTTTGGTCAAAATCAGGTCGGCGATCAGCGTGTTCACCGAGGCGATGACCACCGTCCGCGTCGTCGCCTGGCCGACGCCTTCCGTACCGCCGGCCGTGGAGAAGCCCTGCGCGCAGGCGATCAGGGCGATGAAATAACCGAAGACCACCGACTTGGCGACGCCGCTCGCGAAGTCGTTGATCGTGGCGATCTCGACGATCGACTGGTAGTAGTAGGTCGGCGTGATGCCGAATTCGAGAATCGAAACGATCAGCCCGCCGACGATGCCGATGAAATCGGAAAGCGCCGTCAACAGCGGCATGACGATCGTGGCGGCGATGACGCGCGGCACGATCAGGCGGGCGATCGGGTCCGCGCCCAGCACGCGGATGGCGTCGATCTGCTCCGTCACCTTCATCGAGCCCAGTTCGGCGGTCATGCCCGCGCCGATCCGCCCGCCGACCATGAGCGCGGTCAGAACCGGCCCCAGTTCGCGCAGAATCGAGATCGACACCACCTGGCCCACGTATTCGCGCGCCCCGAAGCGCACCATGGCGTTGCCGAACTGCAGCGCCAGCACCATGCCGGCGAAAACGGCCGTCAGGTTGGCGATGGACAGCGAGCGAACGCCCAGCAGGCGAATCTGGTTGACGATTTCGGCGAACTGAAGCGAGCGGGAAGAAAGGCGGCGCAGCACCTTGAACGTCAGGATCACCAACTCGCCGACCAGCACGAAGAATGTGCCGAACGACAGTCCGCCGTGGAAATCCTTCGCTTCCGCCATGGTCAGTCCCTGCGCCCGACGACGTGGAAGCGCGCCGCCACGCGCTCGAAATCGGGCATGCCCGCTTCGAACCGTTCCGGCGGGGCGGAAAAAGAGAGATCGTAGGTGCAGTAGTCCCTGACCAGCGTATAGGCCGCCACTTTCACCGGCGCGCCGTCGAGTTCGCCTTCGACGACGGAGTACACGGCGTTTCGGCCGTCGAGCGGCGTCTCCTTCTGCTCCACGAAATTTTTGTTCTCGATGCCGATGAACAGATGATTGGCCAGCGATTCGACGGGCGCGTCCCTGTATTCGTCGCAGGTGGAGTTGAGCAGGATAAAGGCGTGCAGATCGTCGCGCCAGAACGCGAGGTCGCCGTTTCTTACGCCGATGCGCTCCCAGGCCTTGCCCGGCGCTTCGACGCGGTATCGCGTATGCTTCGTTTCGACGACGCCGTCTTTGTAGGAAGCGAGCGTTGCGCAGGCGGCCGGCAAAGCAAGCGCCGCCAGCAGCAGTATGTGACGCATTTTCGCCGCCCAGCGGCTCACCCCGTAGCTCATGATCTGTCGCGCCCCTCGTCTACCCTAAACCCCATTTATCATCTTATGGTAGCCGATCGGCGGCAAGGAACAAGGAAAAATTAGAGGGCGCGCCGAAATGCGCTGACAGTCATGTCAGCGCGCAACCTTTCTTCCCACAAGGCTCAGTCGATCATCTCCAGCGCGATCTGGCCCTCGGTGCGCACCATGTCCAAGGAATCGGCGCGCTTGGGGAAGCGTTCGACGATCTCCGCCTGAACGGGCAGCAGCGTCCTGGCTTTCTCGCCGAGTTTCGTCGGCGGGACGATCTCGTCGCGGTCCTTCTCGCCGGGGAGCGGGAAGATGGCGACCGGACCGGGTTTGGCCGCTTTGAGCTGGACGTAGGCCAGACCCACCTGCCGGCCCTCGCCGTCCACGACCGAACTGGTCACGACGCCGATAAACGCGCCGCGCGCGCTGGCCACGGGATCGCCCGGCCGCACGGGCTTGGCGCCCTTCCCGGGGACGGCGAAGCGGACGATGACCTTGTCGCGCGCCGCCTCCTGCTTAAGCAGGCCCGCCTTGCCGATGAAGAAGGGCTTGTGCAGCTTCACATAGGAACCGAAGCCGGCCCCCAGCGGGCTGATATTGTGCGGCCCGGCGAGTTCGTGGCCGTAGAGCGGCAGGCCGGCCTCGGTGCGCAGCGAGTCGCGCGCGCCGAGACCCGCGATGGTCGCGCCGTGGGGCTGGCCCGCCGCGAGAATGGCGTTCCAAAGCTCCGGCGCGCGGTCGGGATGGACGAAAATCTCGAAGCCTATCGACTCGCCCGTGTAGCCGGTGCGGGCGATGACGACGGGCAGGCCGGCGAGCGTGTATTCGCCGCAGCCGGTGCGCTTCATCGCCTTGAGCCGCTGGCGCTCGGCCGGGTCCAGAAGCTTCAGCAGCACGTCGCGCGACTTCGGTCCCTGGAAGGCCACATCGACGCGGCGCTCGGCGCCCCAGCGCGGATCCTTGAGGTCGCGCAGCGTCGCCGGGATAAGGACGCGACGCTGCGGCACGTCGCGGTCGGTGACGGCCTTGCCGTCGTTGACGAGATTGAGCCAGGCCCAGTCCTTCGCCTCGTTGGCGGCGTTGACGACCATCAGGTAACGGGTGCGCGAGAGGCGGTAGACCATGATGTCGTCGATGATGTCGCCGTCGGGATCGAGCAGATACGAATAAAACGATTCGCCGTCGCGGCTCCATTTGGCGTAGTTGGTGGTCGCGAAATCGAGGAAATCGGTGGCGTGCTCGCCCGAAATTTCGAAGGTTCCCATGTGCGAAACATCGAACAGCGCCGCCGCCTGGCGCACGGCGCGGTGCTCTTCCATCGTCGAGGCGTACCACACCGGCATCTCCCAGCCGGCGAAGGGGACGATTTTCTTCGTCCGCTTCTGGTGCTCGGCGAACAGCGTCGTGCGGCGCAACGGCGCGTCGGGCTCCTTCCAGGCGAAGGCGACCCGGTCGGCCGGCGCGGGCGCGGCGTCTTTCACGAGCCGCTGGCCGACGAAATACGCCTTGGCCAG
>QZKR01000114.1 GCA_003598065.1 Myxococcales bacterium
CGGCGGCGACGTGGAAGTCAACGTCGGCCCGAACAGCGTCACCGGCATCTACTTCCCGGTGAAAGTGGTGAAGGTCGGCTGGCACGACTTCACCGTCATCGCCTACGGCTCGCAGATGTCCGACGGCATCCGCCGCTCGATCGAAGTGCTGCCCGACGGCCTAGAGCAGCGCAACGCCGAGAGCGGCCGTCTCGACGGCCCGCAAAGCGTTACGGTGAACATTCCGGAAGAAGCGATCGACGGCGCGTCGAAAGTGTGGGTGAAGGTCTATCCCGGCCTGTTCTCGCAGGTCGTGGAAGGACTGGACAGCATGCTGCAAATGCCGTCCGGCTGCTTCGAGCAGACGAGTTCCTCCACCTATCCGAACATCCTCGTGCTCGACTACATGGTCCAGACCGGCCAGATCACGCCGGAGATCGAGCTGCGGGCCCGCGACTACGTCAGCCAGGGCTATCAGCGGCTCCTGTCCTATGAAGTCAGCGGCGGCGGTTTCGAATGGTTCGGCTCGCCGCCGGCCCACCGCATCCTCACCGCCTACGGCTTGTTGGAATTCTACGACATGTCGAAAGTCCACGACGTGGACGAGGCGGTCATCCAGCGGACACAGACGTGGCTCGCCTCGCTGCAGGAATCGGACGGCTCCTACGACATCGACGCCGGCGGCATCCACGAGGGCGCGGTGAACAACTTCACCAACTCGCTCTTGCGCACCACGGCTTACATCACTTACGCCCTGGTCGAGAGCGGATACACGGGCGAGCAGGTGGCGAAAGGCGCTTCCTGGATCAAGCAGAACCTGAGCGAAGCCACCGACAACTACACGCTCGGCCTGATCGCCATGGTGCTGGGCACGCTCAACCCGAACGATCCGGCCTTGAACGGAGTGCTCGACGACCTCTACGACGCCCGCATCGAGGACGAGGACGGCAAGGTGCACTGGGGCCAGGAGGCGCAGACGGAAATGTACGGCGAGGGCAGCTCGGCCGAGCTGGAGACGACCTCGCTGATCGGCCAGGCGCTCATCCGCGCCAACGCCCACATGGACCTCATTCCCGGCATGCTCGACTGGCTGGTCTCGAAGAAGGGCAGCTTCGGCGAGTGGTCCACGACCCAGGGCACGATCCAGGCGTTGCGTTTCATGATCTCCACGCTCGGCGCGCAGACGGAGTCGGCCGACGCGACGATCGTCGTTTCGGCCAACGGCCAGGCGGCCGGCGCGCTGACGGTCAACGACTTCAATTCGGACGTGCTGCAGCTGGTCGATCTGACCCAGTTCGCGCACGAAGGCGCGAATACGGTCGATCTCGCCGTGACCGGCTCGGGCAACATCATGTACAGCGTCGTCTCCTCTTACTGGCTGCCGCGCCAGGGCGACCCCTACGGCCAGGGCGGCCCGTTGACGGTCACGATCGCCTACGACAAGACGACCCTCGAAGTGGATGACATCGTCACCGCCACGGCGACGATCGCCAATCACACCGACGGCGCCGTGCTGATGGTGTTGGTCGATATCGGGCTTCCGCCGGGCTTCGACCTTATCCCCGACCAACTCAACGAGCAGGTGGCGACGACCGACCTGCAGCGGTGGGAACAGGCGGGCCGGCAGCTTATCCTTTACATCGAGCGGGTGGCCGGAAACGACAGCCTCGATCTGACCTACCAGATGAAGGCGCGTTTCCCGATGGAGGGATCGAGCGGCCCGGCCTCGGCGTCTCCGTACTACGAGCCGGAGGCCGAAAGCACCACGCCTCCCACAACCTTCTCGGTCGCCGAAGCGGAATAGCGCGAACCCGGAGGGCGGCGAAGGCGGGCCGGTCGGCGGACCGGCCCGCCGCGTTTTATGGGGTTGCACCGCCAAGCCGCAATTGCCAAGCCGGGGGCTTTCGAGTAAGGTTACGAGAAGCGGCGACGGACGCCGCTGGAGATGCAACCCGGAGGGTTCAATGTCTCAGTCGAAAGACGCAAAGAGCGAGCGCACGGCCTACCTGGAAAAAGTGAATGCTTCCGTGCGGGAGCAGTTCATCGCCCGCAATAACATCCTGAGCTTCGATCGCTTCTTCGAGCTTTTCCTGCAAAATCCGGTGCGCTTCTCGCGTAGCGCCTACCAATACCTAGCCGATATGATCGATCATTTCGGCCGCCGCCCAACAAAGGATGTCGCCGGCGTCGCCGGTTTCGCCGTCTTCGATCAGGAATTCGTCGCCGGCAACGGCCGCGTCTGGGGACAGGCGGAAGTGGAACGGGAGATCTACCGCATCCTCAAGGGTTTCGCGCGCGGCGGCCGCGCCGACAAGCTGATTCTGATGCACGGGCCCAACGGCTCGGCGAAAAGCTCGCTGGTGCGCTGCCTTCATCAGGGGCTGGAGGAATACAGCAAAAGGGACGAAGGCGCGCTCTACCGTTTCAGCTGGGTGTTTCCGGAGGAGAAGTTCACGCGCGAGAAGATCGGCTTTTCCAAGGACGACACGGTCTCGCTCAAGGATGTCGATTCGTACGCCTATCTGCCGGAGGAGCGCATCGCGGCAAGGCTTTCCTGCCCGCTGAACGACAGCCCGATTTTCCTGATCCCGCGCGAGAAACGCGAAGAGCTGTTCGCCGAACTGCGCCAAAGCCGCCCCGATTTCGCCGCTCACCAGCTTTCCAAGGCGATCGAGGACGGCGACCTCTCGCAGAAAAACCGCATGATCTATGATGCTCTCCTCACCGCTTACAACGGCGACTATGCCGCCGTGCTGCGCCACGTCCAGGTCGAGCGCTACTATATCCTGCACCGCTACCGCGTCGGCGCGGTGACGATCGAGCCGCAGCTTTCCGTGGACGCCAGCGTGCATCAGATCACCGCCGACCGTTCGCTGAGTTCGCTGCCGGCGATCTTGCAGAATCTCTCGATCTTCGAGCCCTTCGGCCATCTCGTGCAGGCCAATCACGGCATCGTCGAATATTCCGACCTGTTGAAACGGCCGCTGGAAGCCTACAAATACTTGCTCAGCACCTGCGAAACGGGCACGATCAACATCGAGAACACCAAGCTCTATCTCGACCTGGTGATGATCGGCTCCTCCAACGACAAGTACGTGGAGGGCTTCAAGCAGACGCCCGACTTCACCTCGTTCAAGGGCCGGCTGGAACTGGTGCGCGTGCCCTATCTGCGCAATTACCTCGCCGAGAAAAACATCTACGACGCCCAGATCAACCTCGACGTCAGCGACCGGAAAGTGGCCCCGCACCTCACGGAATGCGTGGCGCTCTGGGCCGTGTTGACGCGCCTGCGCCGACCCGACCCCGAGAACTACCCCGAGGAGATTCAGCCGGTGGCCGGCCGCATGAACCCGCTGGAGAAGGCGCTTTTCTATGCGGCAGGCGACACTCCGGAATGGGCGACGATCACCCAGGCCAAGGAACTCAGGGCCAGCCGCCAGGCGATGCTCTCCGAATTCAACGCCGGCCCGGCCTACGAGGGCGCATTCGGCGCGTCGCCGCGCGAGGGCAAGCTGATCCTCCAGGCCACCCTGCAACGCGAGGGTGGAACCTGCATCACGCCGCGCCGGGCTTTCGCCGAAATCCGCCGGCTGATCGGCGATCCTTCCGTTTTCGAATGGCTGCAGATCGAGCCCGACGGCGACTACTTCAACCAGAAGCGGCTTGTGGAGTACGTGGAGGACTTCTACATTCGCCGCGTGGACAACGAACTGAAAGTGGCGATGGAAATGATCGAGGAAACTCAATACGCGGGGCTTTTGGAGCGTTACGTCGCCCTGGCCTCGGCCTGGATCCACAAAAAACGCATCACGGACCCGATGAGCGGCCAGGAGCGCGAAGTGAATCTCAACGAACTTACCGAGATCGAGAAGATCATCGCCCCCGACGAAGACCCGAAGCTTTTCCGCCAGGATGTCGTCTCTCGCGTCGGCGCGTGGGCGCTGGACAACCGCGGGGAAAGGACGCCCTATGCCAAGGTCTTCCAAAACCAGATCAAGCGCCTGGAGGTGCATTATTTCTCGCGCCAGCAAAGCCGCATTCGCAAGCTCAACGAAAATATGCTGCGCTTCCTCTCCGACCGCAAAAAGGAAGTCGCCGAGGAAGACGCGGCGGAGGTGCAGGGCTGCCTGGAGCGGATGGAAAAGCGCTTTGGTTATCCACCCGAATGCACCCGCGAAGTCGTCGCCATGCTGATGCAGACGAAGTACAAAGAGCGTGAGAACTGAAACTAGGTCTCGCTTCGCATCAAGTGTCTTTCTTCGCGGATTCAAATCGCTCAATTTCCTGCTTTTCCTGCCGATAATGTAAGCGTCGGCCCCCGGGCCGCGAGAGAGAGATGAGGTGTCTCGCATTTTCGACATCGCGAGGGGCGCTCTGTCCGCCTTCGGCAGCAAGCTGCAGGGGGCGGCGGCCAACATCGCCAATATGAACTCCCCCGGCTACCGTCCGAGCGTGACGACGCTCGCCAGCCGGGTTGACGGCGGTGTCGAAGCGCGCCTCGCCGAACGTCCCGAAGGGGATACGGTGGACATTTCCACCGAGGCGGTGGCGATGATCGAGGCCGAGCACGGCGTCAAAGCGGCGGTCGTCCTCATCAAAACCGAGGACGAGCGCCAGCAAACGACGCTGGACATTCTCGGCTAACGGCGCGACACCAGACCAGAAAGACCGGAAAACAAAAAAGGCGCGGTCGCCCGCGCCCTTCGAAGCGGCACGAATAGCCGTTACTGTTTCGGCCGCAACACCTTGAAGATTTTTTTCAAGGCCCAGTTGATGTCCTTCTTCTCGATGACCAGCGGCGGGGCAAGGCGGATGGTGTGGATGTGCGTCTCCTTGCAGAGCAGCCCCTCGGCCATCAGCGCCTCGCAATACTTGCGCGCTCCCCCGGCCTCCGGCTTCAACTCGATGCCGAACCACAAGCCGCGCCCGCGAATTTCCTTCACCAGCGGGCTCTTGAGTTCCGCGAGTTTTTCGGCCATGTAGTCCCCGAGTTTGGCGGAGCGCTCCACGAGTTTCTCCTCGCGAATCACGGCCAAAGCCTCGCGCGCCACGGCGCAAGCCAGCGGGTTGCCGCCGAAGGTGGAGCCATGCTGGCCGGGCTTGTAAAGGCTCAGGATCGCCTTGGAGCCGACGACCGCCGAGACCGGATAGAAGCCGGCCGACAGCGCCTTGCCCAGGCAGACGAGATCGGCGCGCACGCCTTCCCAGTCGCTGGCGAAGAGCCTTCCCGTGCGGCCCAGGCCGCTCTGGATCTCGTCGGCGATGAAGAGGACGTTGCGGCGGTCGCAGATTTCCCGGACTTTCTTCAGGTAGCCTGCCTTGGGAATGACGATGCCCGCCTCGCCCTGGATCGGCTCGACGATGAACGCCACCGTGTCGGGCGTGATCGCCCGCTCCAGGGCGTTCGCATTGTCGTAAGGGATGACGGTGAAGCCCGGCGAGAAGGGGCCGAAGCCCTCGCGGTATTCCTCGTCCGTGGAAAAGCTGATGATGGCGATCGTCCGGCCGTGGAAGTTGTGCCGGCAGGCGATGATGTGGGACCGGTCTTTCGGCACGCCCTTCACCTTCTCGCCCCACAGCCGCGCCGATTTCAACGCCGTCTCCACCGCCTCCGCGCCGGAGTTCATTGGCAGCATCATCTCGTAGCCGGTGAGTTCGCAGAGCTCCTTGGCGAAGTGGGGAAGCTGGTCGTTGCGGAAGGCGCGCGAGGTGAGCGTGCACTTCTTGGCCTGCTTGACGAACGTCTTGAGCACGCGCGGATGGACGTAGCCTTGATTGAGCGCGGAATAGGCGGAAAGGAAATCGAGATATTTGTTGCCTTCAACGTCGTACACCCACGCCCCTTCGCCGCGCTCCAGCACCACGTCCAGCGGCTTGTAATTGGGGGCGAGGTATTCTTTTTCCAGGTCGATCAACTGCTGCGTTTTCATCATGGGCATACCTCCTGCTTGAGCTCGCCTTCGCGGGTCCAAGCTGCCTCCGACCGGGAGCAGCCGGCCCGTTCGGGCCGGGAGTATCACGCCGAAATTGGGAAAAGGCAAGAAATTTCGAAGTATTGAATCCGGCGATCTCGCATCTCGAAGGGGCGGCCCGCTTCTTCTAAGGAATAGGGTTTGCCTTCGCAATCATCATAATACACAATGGGAGGATTCATTCATATCCTCCTCGTGGTCGCCGTGATCGTGGTCCTCGTTCGGATCATCCAGGGCCGCCGACTGCTTTAAGTCGGGGATGATCGACGGATGCAACCCGAAGCTCAACGAAAGGAGAGACCGATCACATGGAAAACTGGCAACTGACATTGGTCATTCTGGCATCCGTGTTCGTCGGGGCATTGATTCCCTTGCTGATTATGATAGCCATCACGTTTTATCGAACCGGCAGAGAGATTGTCGAGGTCAGCGCGCGGCTGAGGCGGACGCTGACCCAGGTCGAGACCGTTTCCGATCGCCTCGAGGTATTGAGCCGCGGTTTTAAAGGTGGAGAGAAGGACATCGCCGACCTCATGGCGTCCCTGGGGACCCTGGCCCGCGGCCTCGAACAAAACATGAAAATCATCAACATTTTCTCGGCGATCATGGCCGCCGTCGGACCGGTCGTAGCCGCGTTTATCAAAACACGGTTCCCGGCGGAAGAAACCGGAAGGCCCCCCGAGCCCGACGCCGCCACGGCTCCTGAAAACGGACCGCCTCCGTTTTCCTCCGCCGCATCGCCGGGGGCAAACATGGACGCGCACTAGCAAAAGGTATTTGCCCATGACCGAACCGGATAAATTTCATCCCCTGCCGCGCTTCCTCGCCATCGCCGCGGCGACCGTGTTCCTCGTCTGGAGCATCAGCCAGGCGCAGGCGGTTAGTGACAGCACGCGATGGATCGCCGTCCTGCTCGGGCCGGAAGAGTCGCCAGAAAGCACTCCGCCGGTCTCCCCAAAGGGATCTCGATTCCGAGATCCGGAAACAACTTGAGGGCGAGCGATGGATAAGAAAACGCTCGCAAGGAGAAGACGATGATGAGAACCCAAGAAAAACACCTGGAAGCGCTGAATGCCAGCATCGAAAAATCGCGCGAAGAAATCGACGCGCTTGCGGCCGCCCTGAAAAAACTCCCGGAAGAGGGTGGGCAGGGCTCCACCAATGGCAAATGGACGGCTTTGCGGCAAAGGCTCGACGAAGTAGGCGCTCAAAGCGGAAAAGTCGTCAAGGGCCTCACGAGTGAAATCGAGCGGCATCCGCTGGTCGGCGGTATAGCCGCATTCGGCGCCGGATTTACGATCGCCACGCTGCTGTTCAAAAGAGGCAAAGGCGATTCCGAGCGCTGAGATCGCGATCGGGACATAAAGCGATCTTTCGATCCACGCGCCGCTTGCTCGCGGCGGTTCTCGCCCTCGTGCGGATTATTATCCGTTACCGTGCTGCCTTGGGCCGATGAACTCCATACGGTGCTCAAGACGTCGGTCCGCGATCGAGCTAAGGACGCGCATATCCGCAAAGTGCTCGGCAAGCGGGGCCTTGACCTGCTCAATATCGATGAATCGACATGATCGAGCCGTTAGGAAAACGACTGCTGGCGCGGCGATCATGACGGAAAAGATGAGCGTTTGCGGCGACGGCGGCCAGACGCTGAAGGAATGAACGGCAATCATCACACTTCGTTTTTTACGAAGCCTATCGTCCAATCTTCCTAATAGACTTACATTTGAGCGGGTGTTAAACAAATACTGAAGCTGCAGCGACTCCATCTGGGCGGGTGGGGCCGCGCGGCGTTCCGCTGGAATTCCGCGCCAGCCTGAGCTTCCATCTCTGAGCCGTCCCACCCGACGGTTCGCCGCGAACCGAGGGTCGCGGGACGGCAACTCCACTGGAGGTTTAAATGCTGAAAAAAATTAAAATACCTAAAACAGTCATCGTTGTCGTATTAAGCCTCATCCTTGCGCCAATTGTCTTTTACGCTGGATGGGCTTTAGTATCGGCGATAATGGGCAGCTAGTGAAGTCTGCTTCCTCTCTCGCTCGGGTGGTTTTCGCGGCCGTCCTGCTGGCCGCCCTGCCTGCCCGCGCGGAGACCGAACCCGGCTCGGGTACGGAATCGAGCGCCCCCCAAGACGGCGCCCCGCCCACCCCCGCAGAGATTGAGCCGGTCATCACGGGAGTCAATCTTCTGACCCAGGCCGCCGTGCGCCAGGCCGCCGGTCCCGCGCCATCGAACGGCCGCCCTGGCCCGTGGGCGGAAGGCGCCATCAAGCGGATTCTGCATCTGTACCATACCCGCGGCTACATATACGCGCGCGCCTGGTATCGCGCCAGTCCGGACGACTTGCTGCGCATCGATATCGACGAAGGGCGGATGGCCGGCATTGTATTCCTGGATGCGTCCGTCGAAGAGAGCTTCGTCTTCCGGATGGCCATTACTCTGCCGGGCGACGTGTACCACAAGCCGATGATCGACGACGCCATGAAACGGCTGCTGCAAAACAATAAGGATACGCTCGTCGATCTGTCATACAACGTCGTCGATCGCAGCGAACTCGTGACGAACATCCTTGGCGACATCGTCCCGGCGCGTGAACTCCAGATCAAGCTGGTGCATAAGCGACGCCTCGGCTGGATGATCGAGGCGAACCTGAACTCCACCTATGGACTGGTCCCCGGCGTACGGTTCCTGGCCGAAGGCATGATCGCTAAAGACGACCGTTTTTATACCTGGCTCGATGTCGCCGTCCCGTACCGGCGCCTGCTGTCCGAGCCCGATCCGAAATTTACCTGGGTCCACGGCCTCCTTGGGCTTCACTACCAGCTGCCCGCATTGGTTGACGGTCTCCTCGTGCCGGGCGTCGAAACGGAAGCGGAGCTATCGTACTATGCGCGCACCGACATCGGGTTCGCATCGCTGCGATCGGGCCGCTGGCTGGGAGTCGGAGAACTGGGCTTCTACATCCTGCCCCCGCTGCTGGAACTGGTCGTGGGGGTGGGGGCCACGAACACCTACGTCTTCAATGTCGCCAGGCTGCCGCCCGACCCGACGGGTCAGCCCACGATAACGCCCGGCGAGCGCAGCCTGCAGCGCTATCTCGTCCGCACCTCGCTCATCCTGGACATGGACTCCGAGGAAAAGCTGCGTACGGCGCGCAAACGGACGCTCCGGATTGAGGAGACGCTCTCGTTCTCTCAATCGGCCCGCTTACTCTCCGATTCCCGTGTGGCCTTCCAGTACCCGTTCCAGTTCGGACTCCACGACTTGATTCTGCGGGCTCGCGGGTTGTACCTCGCGGGCGACGTTCTGTTCTGGGACGAGCAGCCGCTCTCCGGCCCGAGCATGCGCGCCTTCTTTGGCGACCGTTATTGGGTTCGCGAAACGGTGCAGGCCGAGATCGCGTTTCGCGGCGCGGTCTACCGCGACAAGGTGAAACTCGGCGTCTTCAACGACATTGCGGGCTTCCGCGACGCCTCTCGGCCCGGACGCCCGTTCGCCGGCGCCGACGCCTTCGGGCCAAGCGTGCATTTCGTTTTCCTGGATCAGTTCTCGCTGGACCTTTATTACGCCTTCGGCTTCGCGCCGATGGGCTTCAGTCACAACTTTTCCCTGAGCCTCCAGTCGGTCTTCTGATTGTCCGTGTCGCCGTCAAAGACCCGATCGGACCGACAACCCGCCGATTAGCCGATCGATCATGACCGAAAAAGAAACGCGGTTGACGATTGTCATACTTCGCTTTTTACGAAGAGTATCGCTGAATCTTCCTAATAGACTTACATTTGAGCGGGTGTTACACAGATATTGAAGCTGCAGCGACTCCATCGGGAGAAAGCGAAAAATCCCGCGATCAGCGCCTCTCAGCGAATTCGTAGCTCAGCAAAAACTTGAAAAACGGCGGACGCCGAACGGAGGGCAGGACCATGACCGTGGAGAAGAACATCGGGGAAAGGAGAGTCGCTGCATGGAACTGTCGCCGTCAAAACGTCGTGCGCCGCATGGCGCACCCCAAGGAGAATCTCAGGAAAACGATGGAAGCGCACGCAGGGAAAGCGGAAAGGAGCTGAAAACATGCTGTGGACCATCGCCATCATTTTCGTCCTGCTATGGGTGATCGGACTGCTCACTTCCTACACGCTGGGTGGATTCATCCACGTGCTGATCATCCTGGCGGTTGCTCTGCTCCTCATTCGGATCATCAAAGGGCCAGTCCGCAAAAGCTCTGGCCACGCGAACGGATGAGGAAAACCGAGGTGTTACGACAAAAGGAGGGTTCAATGAGACACGTATCCAAGATCGGAGTTCTGTTGTTCGCCGTGGCCGCCCTGGCCACCGCAATCGCCGCGGGATGCGCGAGCGCCCCGCTGCGCACGGAAGCGTCTACGTCGGGGATCCGCGCCGCCGAGGAGGTCGGGGCGGCCGAAGTACCGCGCGCTTCGCTTCATTTGCAGCTTGCCAAGGAGGAGTTGGAACACGCCAAGGGCCTGAATACGAAAGGCGAAGAGGAAATGGCCGCGTCGATGCTGATGCGGGCCGAGGCCGACGCCGAACTGGCCGTGGCGCTCTCCCACGGAGACGCCGAGAGACTGGAAGCCGATGAGGCGATGGCCCGGGTGCGCCAACTCCGGCAAGACAACCCATGATCCAAGGAAAGGAGCATTTCATGAAACCGATTCAACTCTTGATTCTCGTCCTCGTCGCGATCTTCGCCGGCTGCGCAACCGCGACGCCGCCTGAACTCATCAACGCCCGCACGGCCTACCATCAGGCGAGCATGGGTCCGGCGGCGAAACTGACGCCGGCTGAATTGCACAAGGCGCATGAGGCGCTCGTCCTGGCGGAGCAGTCCTTCAAGGAAAATTCCGACTCGTACAAAACGCTGGATCTCGCCTACGTCGCTCAGCGCAAGTCCGAACTGGCGGGAGCGCTTGGCGTCATGGCCGCCGACAAAGCAAGAACGGCCAAAGCGGACGCCACTTTCCAGAAGGAACAAACCGAGATCGTGGCGCAGGGAAAGCAGGACTTGAGCGACGCCGAGCAGCGGGCGGCTGATGCGGCGGCTGACGCGGTGGTCGCCGCGGCCGCCGAAAAAGCAAGACGGGACCTGAGCGACTCCGAGAAGCGGACGGCCGCCGCGCTGGCCGAACTCGCCAAGCTCGCCGCGGTCAAGGAAGAGGAGCGCGGACTGGTCGTCACGCTCTCCGGGAGCGTCCTCTTTCAGTCCGCCCAATCGAACTTGTTGTCCTCCGCCCAGGTAAAGCTTGACCAGGTGGTCAAAGCGTTGCTCGCGGTCCGCGAGCGCAACCTCATCGTGGAAGGGCACACCGATTCCCAGGGCTCCGATTCGTACAACCAAGACCTCTCGCAACGCCGGGCCGACTCGGTCCGCAATTACCTCGCGCAGGGAGGCTATCCGGCCGACCGCATCCAGGCGCACGGGATGGGCGAGTCCAGCCCGATCGCCGACAACGCTTCAGCCGAGGGGCGCGCCAACAATCGTCGCGTCGAGATCGTCATCGAACGCGAATCACAAGCATCCAACAGATAGAGGAGCAAGAAAATGAAAGAATTCTTTCGAACGCATGGAATCGTAGGGTTTCTTCTGGCATTGGTGGGCGCCTTGTTGCTCGCCGGGTGCGGAGGAGACACTGCAAGCGACAATACACTCCCGACGCCGACGGTCGGTTCTCTCAATGTCAACGTCAATCCGGCGGACGCCACTGTGGTGGTGTCGGGCCCGGAGAGCTTCACGCAGACCTTCACGGGCAATCAACTCCTCATCGATTTGAAGCCGGGTCAGTATGCGGCAAACGCGGTCCGCGAGGGATACGTCGATGCGGACAGCCAAATCAACGTCGTCGCCGGCCAGACATCGAGCATCTCGATAATCCTCCTCCCGCCGCCGACGGTCGGTTTCCTCAATGTCAACGTCACTCCGGCGGACGCCACGGTGGTGGTGACCGGTCCGGATAGCTTCTCGCGGAGCTTTACCGGCAACCAATTCCTCGCCGATTTAACGCCGGGTCAGTACACGGCGATAGCGACCGCGCCTGGGTTAGGCGATGCGGCCAGTCAAAACAACGTCGTCGCCGGCCAGACATCGAGCATTTCGCTGGTCCTCCTCCCGCCGTCGACGGTGGGCTCCCTCAATGTCAACGTCACTCCGCCGGACGCCACGGTGGTAGTGACGGGTCCGGATAGCTTCACGCAGACTTTCACTGGCAACCAGTTTCTCACTGATTTGGCGTCGGGTCAGTACGCGGCGATGGCGACCGCGCCTGGGTTCGTCGATGCAGCCACTCAAACCAACGTCATCGCCGGCCATGTATCGACCATTTCATTAGTCCTCCTGGCGACGCCAATCATCACCGAGGCGCCCCGCGCCGTGTATCGTGATGGCCAGGGGAACCTCATTCCACTCACCTCCAACGGCCTGCAGTCCGGCCAGTTCGTCTTTTACGCCTGGCTCGAGGACAAGCCATTGGGGATAGTCACCACCGAGTTGACCTCCACTCCCGTCAGTGACCCCGGCAAGCCCCTGGTCAGTGAGCAGATGGAGTATGCGCCGAGCTTCACCCAGAACCTTGCCTGCGCGTGGGTAGGCTACACGGACGACACAGGGGTTGTCCGGCCCGTGATCGGCGCGGACGTCCGCTGGGAAATCGACCAGTGGTGGTCCGATAGAGAAAACAGCATGCAGTTCGGCGCCTCCGACGACAACAGGGTCGCGCTCGGATACGGGGTATTTGATGACCAGGCCGATACTCGCACCAACAACGCCCGTCTTCCGGCCCAGCGCTT
>QZKR01000075.1 GCA_003598065.1 Myxococcales bacterium
GGGATTCACCCGCGCCCGCCATACGCTTCCGCCTTCGCCATCTCCGCGTCCCAGCGCTCCACCACGGCCCTGACCCGCTCGATGTGCCGGACGACGCGTCGGACCAGCACCACTCGCCGTTCCATGTCGTAGCCGGCGGCGATGAAAGCTTCCAGGAAAGCGTCGGCCAGGAATGCAGCATTCCTGACAGGATCGGCGTCGCCGACGACGACGGGCACACCGCCGTCATCCGATTCCTGCGTCTCGACGAACCAGTGGACCAAGTCGAGGTCTTTGCCGGGGGCGACACGGTAAATCCTTCCCCTGCCGCTGCCGCCGTTGCCAACGCGGTAGAACTCCGCCGCTTCTTTCGGCGGCCAGCCGCCGTCGCCCAGGCGGATCGGGACGCCGATGCGATCGGCCAACGCCTTGACCGCCTCCCGGCACAGGTCCGGGTCGTCGGTCGCGTTCAGACGATGGACGAGGGCTTCCGTCGCCCGGGCGGCCCGGACGTCGGCTGGCTCGTCGGTGGCAAAGCAGGGATCTGTGGAGTAGTTGGTCGGCATTGTCGCCTCCTTTCGAAAAGGGGCGGCGATAGGGAAATAACCGCCCGAAGAAAAAGGCCGCCGCATTGCCCGCCGGATCGTCCAGCCCGGTCCCGAGCCACGGATTGGGCGGGAGAAGAGACCACAAGGGCCAGTGCGCTCTCAGGAGGGGCATCGACGAAGGCCATGCTTGGTGGCCGATAGTGCCTTGGGGAACGCGACGCTGGCGAAATTTTCGCGCTATGAAGCGACTGGAACCCAACCCGCGCATACTGCAAGAGATCCTTTCGATTTCGAGTCTTTGCCTATATTTGTCCCGCGCTGATTTATGGTGAAAGTGCCTCCTCTATTATGGACCTTGACATACTTAGATAAAATTTAGAGATTTACCGTTGACACGACGAACCGCCTGTGCTAGGGAAAGATACATTTTTAAAGCAACAGAGAACCTCAGCGTACGAGAGATTTATGGGTTCAATTTACCGAGGCGTGGGCGCTTGGAGATTGAATTATTCTTCCAAGGGGTAAAGTTTGTTTCTCTACGTGGGGAGGATTAAGCTTGGCTTATAGAAAATCTGCAGAGTCTCCTTACAGCCTGCAGGCTGTTTGGTCAAAAAAAAACGCCCAAGCCCTAAAATGCATTCAATGGCTTTACCATAATCGAAATCTTCTCCTTTTACCGCCCGAGGGTTCCTTTTCAGGTGCCGTTGGATTTTGGGCGGATATTGCTCAAATACTGGCTATTATTGTGGCGCTTCTGGGTGCTATTTTTTATGTTGTTACCTCTAGCGTTTCTAGATGGCTTGTATTTGTTTTAACGTTTCTCTTTTTTCTTGCGTTTCTTTACATTATTGTCAAACACCTCTACCAGCAAAATAAGCGCCAACAGGAAGAAAAAGAGAAAAGAGAACGCGGCGAGCGCGTGGAGACAATTAAAAACTCTGTGCTCTCGGGAAATCTTGCTGTGGCCTGGAGAACGGCGCAACTTATGGACGGTTTGCAAGAGCTGGCTGTGCAGGCGATTGGCGAAGCGATGATATCTGAATTTAAGAAACCGGAAGGAGAAGAAAAGTATAGGATATTATCGCTGATCCGCCGACTTGTCGATGATGCACCTCCAAAATACGAAGTTTTGCGCCATCTTATCGCTCTTTGGCTGAATAAAAACGCTCCGAACTCGCGCGAACTGATAAAAGAACTTGTTGGTACAACAAAGCTGTGCAGCAAAAGGTTTTTCGAAAATTTAGAGCATGATGCGCATGAGGATTTTTTGCGCATTGCCTTCACCGTCAACGATGATTATGCCTGGGCGTTTATCGATAAAAACATCTCTGCATGGATGCCTCCCAAAATAAGCCATTTTGTGTCTACTACTGTCATACCTTTCCTATCGTCATTCGAAGATAATAACGAGCGATTTGCTGATGAAAAAGAGCGAAGAACTTTGGTGGAGCGACTGAGGGAGAGGTTCAGCGGGGAATATTTCGACGGTCTATATACGAAGGAAAGATTTAACCTCGCACTTCTCTTGCAAAGTCAAGATGCGATGGACTATATCTTCTCATGCAAGCATCATCTTAGCCTGGATGAGCATTACCGATTTGCAACAACACTGGGAAGCGGAACGGGTAATATTCACTGGCCGATAGATGACAAGGTCCGCGAATTGGATGAATATTTAGACTTCATCGTAAGTGACTATCCTAGGCAAATAGATCTTATTTTAAAAACCATAAGGGCAATTTGGAGCGCCCCAGAAGATGAACGGAAAAGGCTGGACAACTACAAGGACCATTTAATTGACCAGTGCCCTGAAGAAATGGAATTATTGAAGCGCCTTGAAAGAGAGATCAAGGAGGTTCGTGAGAAAATAGGTACGCCCTCCTCATCATCGGAGCAAAATAGCGATGCCGAACATTCTGAAAATTGAATTTTCCCCCCTCACGCCCCTCTGGACCGGCAACATCGACCGGGACTCGGCGGAGCCGGTTGTTTCCGGTCTCCTCGGCAGCTTGCGCTGGTGGTTCGAGGGGATCATCCGTGGGATGGGAGGCTACACCTGCGATCCGGCGGGCGATGAGAAGGACAGTTCAAAAAAGAAATGCCTGTTCGACGGAAAACACATCGAGGCCGTCTGCCCTGCCTGCCGGGTTTTCGGTTGCACGGGACTGTCGCGAAGCTTCCGGCTCGACGTCCAGGGGCTCGAAGCGTTGCCGCTGTTCTTCATCTGCGACCCGCGAGTCTTCGTCTCCCACGGCAACTGGCTGATCCGGATTTATGAAGGTTTCCGCGAACGGCGAAGCGACGGGACATCCTTTGGGTTCAACAACAGTCAATTATGGGCGACAAGTTCGGCAAAACTTCTCTTCACGCCCAATTCGTTAACGCTCGCCAAGCGCGGATTGAATGCGGAGCAATTGACGAACATTCTTTATTACCTCCTTTCCGTCATCTCCAAATTCGGCAGCCTGGGAGCGAAAGGACAAAACGGATTCGGCCAGATTGCCCTGGATTCGGAGACGTCAATGTCGGATTGGAAGATGCAAGCGCGGCAAGCCCTGAACATTCTTGTGGAGCAATTCAAGGACGCCAACCCGGACTCGGCGAAAAACGCCCGCCAAAACGACCCGGATTGGTTCTCCCTCGACCAGTTTTTTTCTTACACTTACAAAATCCCTGACGCCGGCGTCTACCAGCGCCCCGGGTCTTGCCGCGTGATCGGCGACGAAAAGACGTTCCGCCAACATAGCGATCGTTTTCTCCCTTGCGCCTTCGACATCCGCTATCGCCGTTCGTTGCGTAACCCGGCCACGCAGCGCGGCGAAGACATCGGTTTTCGGCCTTACGCCAAGAATTCCCTCAGGCGTTCCGGTTCTCCCGACTATGAAGAGCTAGTGAAGGCGCTCGGCTCCCCTGCGAAGGACGGAGATCGCAAGCGCAAGGCCAGCCGGATCTTTGTCAGCCACCTGTACAAGCAGAAATCGACCGATCCGGAATGGAGCTTGAAGGTCTGGGGTGCGTTGAAACGAACCTGGTACGAGCTTTTCAATGACTACATTACTTCTTCAGAAATGTTTCCAAAGGCGAAGATCGACGAGAACGCAACCTTCGCCTGGGAGGACTGGAAATGACGCGCGACGCATTCACGCTTCCGGATTTGAAGGATCCTTATTTCAGAATCAAACACCTCTCGAACAAGGAAGACGAAGATAAACAGAGGGGGCTTCGCGCGATCCTGCACGGCAAGCCAAAAAGCTTCGCCTCAGTCCTGACGCGGGACTTGAAGCTTCTTGCCGACCTCAAACTGACCACGCCGAGAACCGCAGACGAATGCCGGCTCGCCAGCTTGCCGCGAGGCTCGTTTTTCATGAGCTTCCCCATCAAGCTCGCCGGGCGCTATCTCTCCCGCGACGACGACGTTTTTTACGCGACGGAAAATCCTGTGCGCAAGGACAAGGCGTTCAAGGTCCCGCTGGCGGCGGCCGCCTCCTGGAAAGGCAACCTGCGCTGGGTTTGCCTCACTCGCCTAAACGATTGGTTGATCGGCGGCGACGAAGACGGAGAAAAGCCCGATTTTAAAGCGGACAGGGAAAACGCCATCGAGAAGTTCGTCGAGCGCCGTGTTTGCCTCTGGAGGCTCTTCGGTGACGAGAAACCGGAGGGTGGAGAGAACAACGAGATCGATACATTTCTTGACGATCTGCCACCTGTGGAAGCCCGCGAAGATGTAAAAAAGAAGTATTGGGAAACGCTACGTAAGCTGTGTCGCGCAGAAGAGAATCAGCATCCCCGCCATCAAGGTCGGCTGCGCTTTTTCCCGACCTTCTTCGACAACATCGACCTTGCCGTCCTCAATCCACACAGCCGGGCGACGCGCGTCAACGCCAACCTGGTGACATTGGAGTGCGCACCGAGGGGAGCGAAGGGCCGTTTCGCGTTACTCTACATCGCCCCGCAGCACGCCGGGAATGGCGACAAGGAAGCCCGCCGGGAGGAGATCGCCGCAGACATGGCGGAGGTCGGCAAGGCGATTCGCGATATGCTGCGTGTTTACGGTTTCTCGGCGAAGAAAAGCAGTGGTTTCGGGACCGTCTTTGAAACCCTCCCCAGGCCGGAGGGCGACGAGAGCGGTCGGAAAGAAGACCTTTCGGAGTATCAGCCCGCCTTCGTCGTCAAACCCATCGATGAAGGCGAACTGATCGACCATTTCGCCAAGAAGGGCACGAGCAAATGGAAAGTGGGAGACGTGGCCGAGAAAATCGCCGCGGCCGCGAACGCGCTGAAGGAGGGGAAGCTGTGACCGACTTGAAAGAACTGCAAAAACATCGCCCCTTCCTCGCCTGGGCGGAGATCGCCGGATTGCTGCACGACCTCGGCAAACTCAGCCGAATCTGGCTCGATTACCGCCGGACATGGCAGGACCCCGATAACGGCGGAAGCCCCTCACATGGCATCCCAAAATGGGACTGGAGAAACGATCCGCACGAAAACTGGTTTGGGGGAAAGTACGATTCGTTGCTTGAAGGAACCGGTTATTCCAAATTACAAAAAACGCTCATGAACCCCGGGCCTGCCGGCCCTGGAGTATTTTCGCGCTTGGCTTTCCCTTCGATTGCGGAGGTCATCGGCACACACTGTTCGGCGGATTTCCCAACGCTGATCGGCCAGCTCAGAATCGCCGACAGCATCGACTCCGCCCACGACCGTAACAATCCACTTTTCTGCCGCGAGCAGAAAGGCGCAAAGCTTTTCGATACCGAATTGTATGGAGCCGAATCGAAGAAGCCCCTCAAAACGATCGAGAGCATGCCAGACGACACCTCTTCGGTTTATCAAGACGGCTATCCACCCGCGCCGCATGTCGTCGAGTCCGACCGAATCGATGCGGTGCGGCGGAAATTGTACGATTTTCTAAGCAAGGACAACTTGCTGGAAAGTTATCTGGAAGACCCCGTTGAAGATAATAATAAAGGCCGTCTGAAAATCCTCGGCGCGATTCGCTGGGCCTTCGATCAGGCGATGTCCGACACCAGCCGCCCAAGCAACGATACGACGCTTTGGGAGCACTGCTACAGCGTCGCGGCGCTATTCAGGGCCGCACTCGGGCGGACGATCCTGACAGGCGAGCCTTTCAAGAATTTCTCGGAATTCCGCTTCCGCCTGCTCGGCGTGGGATGGGACGGTTTGGGCTTCCTCGCCTCGGCGCGGCGGCTGGGTGATACGCTCGGCCGGCGTGGATTGCTCGATGAAGTCGTTCATGCCGTCCGGGCCGAGGTCGAATGGGAATGGCTGGCTGGCTCGCTCGTCTACTGGGACATCGACAGCATGGTGTTCATCGTACCCTGGCTTGAAGGCAGCCCTTTCGAGCCGCTCGAAAATGCCATTCGCTCCATTTTCATCAAAAGAACCCACGGAGACGTTTTGCCGGTTTTCGAATTGTCCGGCGAAATGCGATCGCTGACCGGCATCGTGAAAGTTCTGGCCGAGTTGCGGAAAAAGCGCGCTGTCCCGGTGCGTGGTTTGGAAAAACTCTCTGAAGAGGAAATCGACGAATGCCTTGAGAGACCTTGGCAAGATAAAAGCGCCAGCCGCATCTGTCCCGTCTGTAGGCGGCGGCCGATTCCCCCAAAATATTTGGAGAGCTTCCAACGTTGCGAGATCTGCCGCGAGCGGATGGGGAAAGCTTCGAAACTTATGCTACTCGGCTCCGAAAAAACCGTCTTCCTTTCGGAGATCGCGGACAAGGAAAGTCGTCTGGCGTTATTGCTCGTCCACTTCGGTCTGGATCCATGGCTCGATGGCCGTATGCAGCGAACGATGTTCGTGACCGAACGGGACGGCTTGGAAAAAGAACTCGAAGAATGCGGCTCGATCAATGGCTTTGAAGAGGAGCACGCGATTAGGGAAAAACGAAAAGACCCGAAATCGCCGGCCGACGAAAAGGAGAAATACAGCTACAACAACATTGTCAGAGACATGAATATTTGTTACACGCACCTCGGTGACGGGAATAACCGAGAAAAAGCGGCGCTCATCTCTTTTCTATACGGGCATCGAACCAATAAAGATCCTGATGCATTCAAAGAATACGCCCAAAAGCTGCTTGAAGTGGCGGCATCCGAATATCCCGAGTTGAAAACGAAAGCTGCGGATACCGAGCTGCTTGCCGCCCTGGTCTGCACGAAAACGCCCACGCCGTCCACCATCCTCGACTCCTGGAGCGCCACGCTGCGGTTCACCAGACAACTGGCTGCTACCAAAGATAACGGAAAAATATTCGATTGCATCGAGAAATGCCAACGACATGTTATGGAGACGGAAGATATTTCGGATAGTACCCCGGAGATTCATAAGTGGACCCCATACGAGGCAAAACTGAAAATATCCAAGAGCGACGGAAAGCATGATGGGAAAGATGTCGAAATCGTATGGCGCAGCAACACCGAAGCCTTCATTATCTCGTCGCTGGATCTAACTGATTGCCGGCCGGAGGAGTTGACCGACCTACACATGGAAAACCGGCCTGTTCTGAAAAACAAAATCACGGTCCTAGCCCGCAAACCTGACGAGGCCTACTACCCATTGCGCGAAGTGGCGGCATCGCCCACCTTAGGGCTGTTCATCGTTCCGGCAGACAAGGCGCTGAACTGCGCCCAGTTCGTCCGCAACCGCTACGACGAGGAATTCGGGAAAGTTCGCGGCCGCCTGCCGCTGCATCTGGGCCTGATCGTCTTCAACAAGCGCCACGCCATGCACCTGGTCCTCGACGCCGCGCAACGCATGCTGGACGGCTTCGAGCGTCTGGGCCGCAATCCCGAGACCGCGACAGCCGCATCCGATGCGAAACCGGACGAAAAGAATAAGAATAAAATGAAGCTCCGTTTGTCGCTGGAGAAACGAGGGAAGAGAGAGGTCGATTTCGTGTTGGATACGACGCTTGGCGACGGCGAACCTGACTTCCATCACCCATATCTCGTGGTGCAGGACAAACCCGGAATGGACAGTCGTCCTTCGTACTTTAAAACGATCGCCTGGAAAAACGACGGCCTAGAGCCCGTCCTGCTGGCGGGGGATGTGCAGAAGGATGATGTGATCCGCCTCATGCCCGGCGCTTTCGACTTCGAGCATCTCGATAGCGTCGAACGCCGCTGGGATTTGCGTTACGATCCGGCCGACGAGAAAAAGCCTCCTCATCGCCGATCGTTGCCTTTCCCCTTCCACAACAAACCCTACCTCCTTGAGGAACTGGCGGAATTCGAGATTTGGTGGAAACGCCTCAAAGGCAAAGAGCCTTGGTTTGGCAAGCCTGTCACCGACACGCAGATCCACAAACTGGAATCACTGTGGGTAAAAGCGCTTATTGAGTGGGACGTGGACCTCGCCGCCGGCGACGAGAACGACGAGAAATTCAAAACCTGGAAAGCGCTCGTCGAGGCATCGCTTCGTCGCGAATTTTCTAAAATGAGTAGTGACAAGCTCCGGGATACTGTTGCCGCCGTGACCGGCGGTTTGCTGCTCGACGCGCTCGAGCTTTACCTGCACATTCTCAAGCAAAAACTTGAATCCTCGAACGATTCCCCATCAAAAAGCGAGGTTGGCGCATGACGACACAATCTAAATCGAGTTTGGTTCTGAAGCATCTGTATGCTGCTCTTGCCGTCGATCCGATTCACGTCGGCAGCGGTGCGACGCGGCTTGGACGCGTGGATCTGCCCATCGTCCGTGATCCGGCGACAAACCTGCCTAAGATTCCGGGTTCCTCCATCGCCGGTGTTTCCCGCGCCGCCACGGCACTACGGAACAACAATACGACTTGCGCCGGCAAAAGCGATGAAAAAATCGGCGGCCGCAACCAATGCGGCGACAAGGACTGCCCCGTCTGCGTGCCTTACGGATTCACCAGCGGCAAAAACAGCCTGCATGGCATGGCGCAGTTCTGCGACGCCCACGTGCTGTTTTTCCCGGTCTACACGATGGCCGGCACGGCGTGGATCGCCTGTTCCGATTCGCTGCGTGAAATCGTCGGCGTCGAGATCAACGAACCGTCTTCGCCCAATACCTGCCGCGTGGCAGCGGGACTTGAGATTCCTACCTTCAACGGATCGAAGAAGATCAATCTGGGGTGGCTGCTCTTGGATGGGGACGATAACAATCCATTTGCTGTTTCGCCCGAATTGAATCTTGTTCCGGAAGCGATCCGAAAACGAGCGGTCCTAGTGCATTCCACGATATTCTCGCGCCTAGTCAACGCTAACTTGGAAATACGGACGAGCGTTTCCATCGATCCCGCGACAGGAGCAGCCGACGAAGGCGCACTATTCTCTTACGAGGCTCTGCCGCGCGGGACGGTGCTTGGCTTCGAGGTACTCTATGCCGATCCAAGCCATTTCAAGGTGAATCGAAAGAAGATCACTATGTCCCGGGAAGAAGTCAGAGGCCATGTTCAGGAAGGCCTCGAAATGCTCGATGTCCTGGGCGTGGGCGGAATGAACACACGCGGCTTTGGACGACTGCGGGTGGTAGATCTGGGAGGCCGGCCATGAACGCCAAACGGAATCTGGATCTTATTTGCATGACGTGGGCCGCCGAAGGCGGTTTCACCGACAGCGACATGAAACCGATCACGGATGCGTTGGCGGTCCTCCAGAACGACGGGCTGTACGCATTGTTCCTTTTCCTCAAGGCGCGAAATAACGAGAAGCTCCAAAAAAAACTGATCGAATTGGGGGAAGAACAAAAATTGGGTTTGTGGTCGTGTCGCGGCAGCGATATTCTTTCCGAACTCCGAAAGATGATGGATGTTCCCAATGACAAGTCGAAGGGGGGACTAAACTCAATCTTCTTCGCCATCGACCACATAACTAAAGCTTTGACCTACGCCCGCTTTCACGCCAAGGCGGAGAACAAAAAATGACTCAGCCCCGATCAACGTTCGAATGCCATCGGATCGTACTTCGCCTGAAAAGCCCCTTGCACGCCGGGCTGGGAACGCTAGGCTTCGTGCAGAGGACGCGCCCCTACCTCCCTGCGCGGACGATTTGGGGCGCGCTGACAGCGGCGGCGGCGCGCTCTCTTCATCCCGGTGGCGCGACGGCTCAGGATTACCAAGATATCGGGAAAGCCCTGGCCGAATATTTGCCCACCACCCATTTCTTCCCGAGCGTTCGGTCCTGGACGTACTTCATTCCAGATTACGCAGCCTCCACCGGCATGGAAGAGGAACTAGGTTTGCGCTATGGTCCAATGTCGGCCGGCGAATTTGAGCAGGCGTTTCTGACCTCTACCGCCTCGACGGCGATTTCGACGGACGACTGGCATGCCGAGGACGCCTCGCTCCACGAGGTGGAATGCCTCAGCCCGCGTCGCAAAGACAACCAGTCGCCCGTCTATCTGACGGGCTATTGTTTCGCAGACATGGTCCAGTTGGCGAAAGCCGTCGGCGGCGCGCTGCCGCCGGACGGATCGCTCGTCGGCCTGTTCGGGCTGCTGGACCGGATGCTGCTGGGCGGCGAGCGCAAGGTCGGCTGCGGGGCGGTGGAACTCGTCCGGGAGGAGTGCCGGCCGGTCGGCGGCGGAGAAAGCCTTTTCGACATTCCCGGTCTTGTCTGGCTTGGAACCGAAGGCGCGTTGAAGGTTCCAAAGAACAGTCCTCTGCCATGCCATTTGCCGCTGACGGAAAAAACGCGTGGCCTAGCCGGTCAGATCGAACCACTCATCTGGGCCGCTTACGAAGAGTCCAAGGGCGGCTTCGGCCAGGAGGCCGAGCGCGCAAAAGCGGACGAGGCGCATCTCTTCTGGACTCCGGGGTCGTATCGCGAGAAGGGGGCGCTGAACCTCGTACCGGGAAGGCACGGGATTTTTAGCACCTTGGAATTGAAGCAACAATAGCCCGACAAAACCGTCCGTCCGAACCACCAACCGACGCGGGGGTTTTTCCATGACCAGCGCCAAGGACAACGTGACGTTCTTTGCCGAATTGGCCAGCATCGTCGGCCTGTTCCTCGCCTTGCTTACGCTGCTGGTGCAAAGTATTGCGACTCAACCTGCGGGTTGGCTGCACGCGGTGGCCGTCGTCTTCACGATGCTGAGTCTGGCCGGCCTTATCACTTTCCGTTACCGGCGTCAAAAGCATTTGGCCACCTTCGGTTTCGAAGACCTCGTCGGAGATGCACGGCTTTTCAACGATGAAACCTTCTGGGTGGAAGCAACGCGGGAGTGGGGCTATTGCGGCGTTTCGGGCCATTCCATCCTGAATAAGTTCAAGCGCCACTTGGAGGAACGCGACCGGCCTGGCTGCCGATACGTTTTCTTGCTCTTGTATCCCGAATCGCCTGCTTATTTAGAGCAGGTCCTCCGTGAGCGGGGTTTGACCCTTGGCGATTTAAAGACGCTTCCGAAAACGGACCAGAAAGAAATCGAGGAGCGCGCAGACCTCTGGAGGGAACAGACGCGGCTGGTCGTACGAGAATTGCGACTGACCGAACCTTGGCGGCAGAAGCGAATGGAAATTTGCTTTTATGACGCCTACGTTCCTCGCTGGGCTTACTGGATCGAGGGAAAAAACGGCGTCCGAAAAGGCGTTATAGGATATTTGTTGCCGGGCATGAAAGGCAACCGGGGGCCGGTGTTGCGCTTCAGCAAACCGAACGGGATATCGATATTGCGGCGGCTCAGAGGAAAATTGGCCGTTGGATCGGAGGTCTCCCTGTCGCTGTTCGACGTGGAACGGCAAAACTGGGAGCGATTGAAGAATCCGGCCATGCAGGCCACCGAAGAATGGCCTTAAACGGCGAGCCGATCGCTTGCTCACCCCCCGATTAGTCTTGGGGTGCATTTCGCACCGCCGAAAAATGGCGAAATCGGCCAATTGAGATGCACATTGTTGTTTCAACTAGCATTTTCAAGATTTCGGCCCTCTTCCGGATAGGTCTCCGAGAAATTTCCCTTGCAAAAAGCGTGAACGTGTGAAATACGAGAGAGTATCCAGCAGCTTAGAGCGCACGAAAACAGCCGGAAAGGGTCGCGAGACCTATCCGGACTTGAAAGCTCTTTGAAAACCAGGGGTTGGCGGTTCGAGGGAGAATCGCACCCCGAATTGGGGGGAGTCGGCAGCGATATTGAATGTAATTTTCGCGCCGACCTATCCAGACCGGCCTAAAACACGAAACATCTCCCAGCCTTGGAGAGCCACGGTTTTCGTGACCGCTCTAAGGCTGGGTATGGAAACAAGCAGTTTGTCGACGCCCTGTTCTTTGGCGAGGTTTTCGTGACCGCTCTAAGGCTGGGTATGGAAACACTTCCGCGTCTGAGAAGTTAACAATGGTGTCCTTTGTTTTCGTGACCGCTCTAAGGCTGGGTATGGAAACCGCCGTGACGTCCTCCGGTTGCTCGTCCGGCGCGTGTTTTCGTGACCGCTCTAAGGCTGGGTATGGAAACGGAGTAAGCGCCCGCGGAAGTCCCTCGGGAGACGTTTTCGTGACCGCTCTAAGGCTGGGTATGGAAACTTCATCGCGACCTCCTTAGCACACGTGAAATGTTTTCGTGACCGCTCTAAGGCTGGGTATGGAAACTACCGGCGAAGGCCATGAGAGCTCCGTTGAGCTGAGTTTTCGTGACCGCTCTAAGGCTGGGTATGGAAACTGAAACTTCCCTCGCTTCGCTTACTCACTCTTGCTGTTTTCGTGACCGCTCTAAGGCTGGGTATGGAAACGTATGGCCCTGCACTTGGTTGCTGTTGGTAAAGTTTTCGTGACCGCTCTAAGGCTGGGTATGGAAACCCATATTGCCTCAGGAAAGTCACAGTTAAATATGTTTTCGTGACCGCTCTAAGGCTGGGTATGGAAACTCCCGAACAAATTCAAGATAAACGATAATGATAGTTTTCGTGACCGCTCTAAGGCTGGGTATGGAAACTTTTCGGTGCCATTCATTAGCAATCATCCCTCCGTTGTTTTCGTGACCGCTCTAAGGCTGGGTATGGAAACTAAAAGGCCACCACGACAAACACGTAAAAGATAGTTTTCGTGACCGCTCTAAGGCTGGGTATGGAAACCACCTTAGTGTGATCGCAGGCGTTGTCAGGGTCGTTTTCGTGACCGCTCTAAGGCTGGGTATGGAAACTCGTCGAGAATCGCTTGGGCCGCGGCCACCGGGTCGGGTTTTCGTGACCGCTCTAAGGCTGGGT
>QZKR01000140.1 GCA_003598065.1 Myxococcales bacterium
GGAGGCGCTGACCCCGCTCTGACAGCGACGGTCATTTCCGCCGTCGGCGGCGGTCCGGGCGGCGGCGGAGGCGGGCTTGGTTTCACCGGCCCCAGCGCGCTGGTCGGCCCGTAAACACGATCGCCCGGCAAACATTCAACCGGCCGGCTCCGACGCTGGCCGGTTTCACTTTGGAACAAAAGCGATTCGTTTTGCATCCATAGCATGAATTGGCTATGTTCGGCGGACTTCGAAACGAGGCAAGGAAAAACGAAGATGAACATCGGCATTATCGGCGCGGGCGTCATGGGCGAGGTTATCACCTCTTCGCTTTTGAAAAAGAACGTGGTGGCCGCCTCCCAGATCATGATCGCCGACGCCCTGCCGGAGAAACCGGCGGCGCTCGCCAAAACCTACGGTATCCGCCATGCGGCCGACAATCGTGAGGTAACGGCATTCGCCGATATCGTCATCTTCAGCGTCAAGCCGCAGAACTCCCGTGCGATGATGGAGCCTCTGTCGGGCGCGTTTCACGAGGGACAGGTGATCGTCTCCATCATGGCCGGCGTGAGTCTTGGCACGATCGAGCGGCTCACCGGCCACAAAGAACTCGTGCGCGCCATGCCCAACATCCCTGCAAAAATCGGCGAAGGCATGACCGTATGGATTGCTTCGCCGTCCGTGCCGGACTGTTCAAAAATGATCGTCAAGATGATCTTTCAGGCCTTCGGCCTGGAAACCGAAGTAACGAACGAAGACCTGATCGACGCCGCCACCGCCATCAGCGGCTCCGGACCGGCTTATATCTTTTACGTCGCTGAGAATTTGATGAAATCGGCCTTGGAACTCGGCTTCGACAACCGCGAGGCGCACCGGCTCGTGCAGCAGACCTTCAGGGGCGCGATGGATCTCTGGCACCACACGGGGGAAGAACCCGAAACGCTGCGTCGTTCCGTCACCTCGAAGGGCGGCACGACGGCGGCGGCGCTGAAAACCTTCGGCGAGCGCAAGACGCCGGAAAGTTTTTCCGCCGCGATCCACGCCGCCTACGTCCGCGCGGGTCAGTTGCGCGAAATAGCCGATGGCAAGCCCGATCCGGCGGCTGATCTGGAAAAGCAATCCTGAGATTTTCAAATGGCCGATGGGTGGCTAAGCCGTAGGCTTGCCCGTGGATCGCACACTGGCAAGCGTCGCGTTGCGCCGCTTAGCCAGTGGCGCCCTGAATATCTTCTGCATGTCGATTTTAGACGGCCGGCCCTCTGGCCGGCGGGAGCGGCCCCAAGCGGGTTAGCCATTCCCCATCCACAAAATGGCCGATCAGCGCCGCAAGCTTCTCCATCGCCTCCGACCAGTTGGCGCGCAAATCGACTTGCATGGCACCGTCGGCGCTGTCGGTGATAACCCGAAACGACATGGCGGGCCGAGCCGCCATCGCCGCCGTCAGCAGCACGGCCGAGGTTTCCCAGTTGCAGGCAAGCGCTCCCGTAGTATGGTGAAGCCCATCGCGAAGCGTCGCGTTGTCCACGTTGCGCTCGCCAGCGGCGATGCGGCCGACGTGAATCGCCAAGCCCATATCGTTTTTCGCCGCCTCCAGCCATTCATCGAGCACTTTCCGCTGTTCGTCGGAAAAGGCATTCAATGAGGCGAACGTCTTCCTCAACTCGTCGTGGCCGTCCGGCTGAGGTCCGGCCATCCAATCATACTCATAGGCCGAGTCGCCAAGCGCCATGGCAAAGACACCGAGCGAAGGATCGAGCGCGCCAGCCGCGCCGACGTCGAGAAGCAAATCGGCTTTTTCCATGTCGATCAGCCATTGCGTCGCCGAAGCGGCGCGCGTCTTCCCGAAGCCAGACAGTACGGCGACAAGGTCATGTTCCTCGTTTCGCCTGGCGACAAGTCGGCCGTCGAGCGATTGCAACGACTCGAAGCGCAGCGTTTCCGTGATCGCCGTGAACTCCGTGCGACAAGGACAGACCAACCCGACTTTCATGGGGACTCCTTTCCCAGACGTCGCCGCTACTTTATCACGCCTGTCAACGACGCCAAACCATCCGCCGAATTTTTGCACATGCCGAATTTTGCACTTGACAATATTGCCAATTCGCCATATATTTCCGCCATGAAATGCGGACATAACAAGAAGACGCGCGAGGACTACAAGCAGCAGGCGCGCGTTCACAAGGCCCTGGCCAACGAGGGCCGCCTGATGATCGTCGATTGCCTGCGCGACTGCGAGTGTTCGGTCGGCGAGTTGACCCGCGCCCTCGGTCTCGATCAATCGACCGTCTCCAAGCATCTGGCGGTTCTGCTCGGGGCGGGGATCGTCGAAAACCGCAAAGCCGGGGCGAGCATCTTCTACCGCCTGCTGACGCCCTGCGTGCTCGACGTCTTCGCCTGCACCAGCCAGGTGTTGAAGTTCTGGAAGAGGTGATTTTTCATGCGCCAATATATGGCTAATTGTACAGATAACCAACCCTCGGCCGCAACAGGCTGAAAGGAAGGGACTCGATCGCATGACCAACGCCAATGCCTGCCCCGCCCCCGCCGCCGGGCGTCTATCCTTCCTCGACCGCTACCTTACCGTGTGGATCTTCGCCGCCATGCTCGTCGGCGTATTCGGCGGCTGGCTTTTCCCGGGCGTCGTCCCTTTCCTTAATCGCTTCAGCGTCGGGACTACTTCGATCCCCATCGCCGTGGGCCTTATATTAATGATGTATCCGCCGCTGGCGAAGGTGCGTTACGAGGAATTGGGCCGTGTGTTTAGAAACCGGCGCGTGCTTGCGCTGTCGCTCATTCAGAACTGGCTCATCGGCCCCGTGTTGATGTTCGTGCTGGCGATCGTCTTTCTTCCCGACAAGCCGGAATACATGGTCGGCCTGATCCTCATCGGGCTGGCGCGCTGCATCGCCATGGTGATTGTCTGGAACGATCTGGCGCGAGGCGACACCGAGTATTGCGCCGGTCTTGTCGCTTTCAACTCGATCTTCCAGGTGTTGTTCTTCTCGGTCTACGCTTACGTCTTCATTACAATCCTGCCGGGCGTCTTTGGCTTGAAAGGCGTCGAGGTGGACATCACGATCGGCGAGATCGCGAAAAGCGTCTTCATCTATCTCGGCATTCCGTTCATCGCCGGCTTCCTCACGCGTTTTGTACTCGTTCGCTCGCGCGGCAAGGATTGGTATCACCGCGAATTCGTCCCGCGCATCAGCCCCATCACCCTCATCGCCCTTTTGTTCACGATCGTCGTGATGTTCTCGCTTAAGGGCGAAACGATCATCCAGCTGCCGTTCGACGTGATTCGCATCGCCGTACCGCTGCTTGTGTACTTCCTCATCATGTTCGCCGTCTCGTTCATCCTGAGCCGCAAGGCCGGCGCGACTTATCCGCAGACGGCCACCCTGAGCTTCACCGCGGCCTCCAACAACTTCGAACTCGCCATCGCCGTGGCCGTAGCCACCTTCGGCATCAACCACGGCGCGGCCTTCGCCGCCGTGATCGGACCGCTGGTGGAAGTGCCGGCGCTGATCGGTCTGGTCAACGTCGCCCTGTGGGCCGAACGGCGGTTTTTCAATCGTCAGCCGGCGCAAGTCGGCTAAAACCAATCGAGGTGCAACCATGTCCAATGGAACCGAGAAAAAGCGAATCGAAATTCAGACCCATTACACCAACGCCCTGCAACACGGCTCGTGCTGCGGGCCGTCCGCCCCGGCGGGCGTGCTCGCCGAAACCGCCGGCTACACCGCCGAAGATCTGAAAGCCATCGCCGACGGGACAAAGGTCACGTCCTTCGGCTGCGGCAATCCCCTGGCCTTCGCCGGCGTTCGCGAAGGCGACGTCGTGCTCGACCTCGGCTCGGGTGCGGGCTTCGATCTGCTGATCGCCGCGCAGAAAGTCGGCCGGACGGGGAGCGTGATCGGCATCGACATGACCGACGCGATGCTCGACCGGGCGCGCGCCAATATCCGCGCGGCAGGGCTCGAAACGGTCGTCGAAGTGCGGAAAGGCGTCATCGAGGAATTGCCGGTGGAGTCAGCTTCCGTTGACTGGGTGATCTCCAATTGCGTCATCAACCTCTCTCCGGAGAAGCCGCGCGTTTTCGCCGAAATCGCCCGCGTGCTCAAGCCCGGAGGCCGGATCAGCATTTCCGACATCGTCGTCCAGGACCTGCCGGACTGGGTGCGCGAAAATGCCGCGCTCTACTCCTCCTGCGTCGGCGGCGCGATTTCCGAAGAGGAATATCTGGCCGGCTTGCGCAACTCGGGACTGGCCGATGTGAGCGTGACGGAGCGTCTCGTCTACGACGTCGGAACGCTGGTCGGCCTTGTCGAATCGGAACTGCCGCAAGCGCAGGCGGCGGCGAGTTGCGGCTGCGGCTGCGGCGGATCGGGCCTGCCGAAAGAGCAGCTTGCCCAGGTCGCCAAGGAAATGAAGGGTAAAATCTGGAGCGCCAAGTTTACGGGACGCAAGCCATGAGGTAACAGCGCATGAGCACCGAAACCTGGATGAAAGAAGCGGAGGAGTTGGCGGCGCTCAAACCCCGCAAGATTCTTTTCATGTGCGTGCAGAATTCGGCCCGCAGCCAACTGGCCGAAGCCATCGCCCGCCATCTCGCCCCCGAAGGGGTGACCGTTCTATCCGCCGGATCGGAACCGAGCGCCGTGCGCCCGCAGGCGATCCAGGTTTTGCAGGAGGCGGGCATCGCCACGGATGGTTTGCGTTCGAAGGCTGTCGGCGAGATCGACACGACAGGCGTCGAAGCGGTCGTCACGCTTTGCGCGGAAGAAGTCTGTCCCGTGTACCTGGGGAAGGCGCGGCGCGTGCATTGGGGCTTGCCCGATCCGGCCAAAGTCGAACCCGAAGCGGCCAAAATCGAAGCTTTCCGCCGCACGCGCGATGAATTGCTGAAACGGCTTTCGGCTCTCTTCCGGTACGCGTAAACGAGGCTCGGCCATGAGCGATAAAAAGCTGTTTCTGCTTTTCCTCGCGGTGTTTCTGGGCTTCTGGTTTCTGCCGGTCGATTCGCTTCGCTTCAACAGCGCACTGCACGAAGCCTTCGCGCTAACCTCCTGGTACGCCCGCGAGCACGTCATCCTGTGCCTGATCCCGGCCTTTTTCATCGCCGGAGCCATCGCCACCTTCGTTTCACAGGCGTCGGTGATGAAGTACCTCGGTGCAAAGGCCAACCGCGCGCTGGCCTACGGCGTGGCCAGCGTGTCGGGCTCCATCCTCGCCGTCTGCTCCTGCACGGTTCTGCCGCTTTTCGCCGGCATCTATTCGCGCGGCGCGGGCCTCGGCCCGGCCACGGCCTTCCTTTACGCCGGCCCGGCGATCAACGTCCTGGCCATGATCCTGACGGCTCGCGTGCTGGGCCTGGAGATGGGCATTGCGCGGGCGGTCGGCGCGGTGAGCTTTTCCATCGTTATCGGCGTGCTCATGCAGTTCATTTTTCGCAAGGAGGATCGCGACCGCACGGCCGAGATGCTGCAACTCCCCGCCGTCGAAACGTCGCGCTCGCTCGGACAGGACATTTTCTACTTCGCCGCCATGATCGGCATTCTGGTCTTTGCCAACTGGGGCAAGCCGGAAGCGGGCGATGCCTCTTTCTGGAGCCTGGTTTATGCGTCGAAATGGTGGATCACGGCGGCCTTCGGCGTTCTGCTGGCCTTCATTTTGTGGCGCTGGTTCAAAAAGGACGAGATCAAAACATGGAGCGCTTCGGCGTGGGAATACGCCAAGATGATTCTGCCGCTCTTGTTCTACGGCGTGCTGGCGGCGGGCTTTTTCCTGGGGCGTCCCGGCCAGGAGGCGCTGATTCCCAACGAATGGATTGCATCTCTCGTCGGCGGCAACTCCTTATGGGCGAATTTCTTCGCGTCCATCGTCGGCGCGTTTATGTATTTCGCCACGCTGACCGAGGTGCCCATTCTGGAAGGGCTGATCGGCTCCGGCATGGGCAAGGGCCCGGCTCTTTCCTTGCTCTTGGCCGGACCGGCCCTCTCCCTGCCCAGCATGCTGGTCATTCGCGGCGTGCTCGGCACGAAGAAGACTGTGGTGTACGTATCTCTCGTGGTCGTCATGGCGACAATCACAGGCATGGCTTACGGCGCAATTTTCGAATAGGAGGTCGGCATGAAACGGATCGAGATCCTCGGCACGGGCTGCCCCAAGTGCAAAAAACTTTTCGAGTCCGCACGGCAAGCTGTAAAAGCGCTGGGCATTGAAGCCGAAGTGGTCAAGATCGAGGACATCCAGAAGATCATGAGCTACGGCGTCATGATGACGCCGGGACTGGTCGTGGACGGCACGGTCAAGACCGTGGGCAAAGTGCCGAGCGTCGAGGAGATCAAGAAACTGATCGGGTGAAGGAGATTGCCGTGCTGGGCTGAAGAACCCGGTGGAAAGGATGGATACCATGAAAGAACTGGCGATCAAGGCGCTGGTTTCCGCTTTTCTTCTCGCGGCGGCGGCGGGGCTATACGCTTGCGACAAACCGGCTACCTCGGTCGGGAATACCGCACAGGCCGCCACCACAGGCCAGGAGGCGAAGGCGGCTCCGGCTAAACCCGCCGATGCGCCCGCCGCCACGGCCGACACGGCCGACAAGGTGGTCGCCTATTACTTTCACGGCGACCGTCGCTGTCGCACCTGCCTGGGAATTCAGAGCGCCATCGAACAGACGATAAGGGAGCGCTTCGCCGCCGAAACGGCTTTGGGAAAACTGGCGTACCGCGAGGTCAACATCGACCAGGAGATCAACAAGCCCTTCGTCCAGCAGTTCCAACTCTCCTTCAGCACGTTGATCGTGGCGACCATGACGGGAGACAAAACGCTGCAATGGGAGAACTGCGAGAAAGCATGGGAGTACAGCCATGAGCCGCCACGGCTTATGGACTACGCCGCCGAACGGATCAAGGCAAATCTAGTCAAGCTTGAAGCGAAATAATGGAATCGCTTTTCATCGCCGTCGGAAGCGCTTTTTGGCTGGGCGTGCTGACGTCCGTCAGCCCCTGCCCGCTGGCCACCAACATCACCGCCGTTTCCTACATCGGCAAGCGGCTCGAACGTCCCTCGCGCGTCCTTCTCGCGGGAATGCTTTATACCGCCGGCCGGGCGTTGACTTATTCCCTCGTGGCCCTGCTCGTCGTGCAGAGCATCTTTTCGATTCCTGCCGTGTCCAACTTTCTCCAGCGCTACATGAATCAGTTGCTCGGACCCGTTCTCGTCGCGGTGGGCATATTGCTGCTGGGTGTCGTGCCATTGCCCAGCGTGGGCGGCGACTGGCTCAACAGGCTTTCCCGACAGGCGGAGCGGGCCGGCCTCTGGGGCGCGGGCCTGCTCGGCATCCTCTTCGCCCTGGCCTTCTGCCCGCTTTCGGCGGCGCTGTTTTTCGGCAGTCTGATTCCGCTGGCGATCAAGCACGAGTCGCCGCTGCTTTTTCCCGTGCTTTACGGCGTGGGGACGGCTCTCCCGGCGGCGGGTTTTGCCTTCGTCCTGGCCTTCGCCGCCAACCGTCTTTCTCTCGCTTTCCAGGCTGTCTCGCGCCTTGAGAAGATCATGCGTTGGCTGACGGCGGCGGTATTTCTCGGCGTCGGGCTTTATTACAGCTTGACCTACACCCTTGGCCTATCCGTTCTCTGGTAGACCGCGAATTTTGACATCGACGACTGGCCGCGTGGGGGATGGGAAACCGGACCGTTCTTTTCTCCCGCCAGCGCATCGATTTCCGCTCGCCGCAGTTGATTTACCGTCATGATTTACCGTCATGATTTGCGGGCGTGATTTGCGGGCGTTTTACTTGACAATCGTGGTGGATGTTTGCTAAAGATCCTCCGCTGTGCTTTGGCCAACGTAGCTCAGTCGGTAGAGCAGCTGATTCGTAATCAGCAGGTCCGGGGTTCGAGTCCCCGCGTTGGCTCCAGAAAGATCAGGCACTTACGCGAAAGCGTAGGTGCCTTTCTTTTTATAAAGTCACCACTCATGCCGAAAATGGAGGATGGAATGAAGCGGCCCGCAAGGGTGATTCCCTTCACTTGGAATCGAGGCAACTGCTATTGTTCGGATGATGACATGCGCTTTTACTTCGCCCGCATCTTGCTGCGTAATCCGAGCTTTTCCGTTCGCCGTACGATTGCTCTTGCCCTTTTCGAATTCGACTCTGAGCTACCGGATGCCCAAGCCTTGATAGTTGAGATGAGAAAACCTATCACCTATGGTTCACATGAGGGCGGAGTCCCGCCTCGAAACCGAAGGTGCGGGGATCGTCGCTGAAAAACTAGCCGGCTATGTAGAAGGAGCGGCCTAGCGGGTGTGCAGAAGTGCGCCGCGGGCTTGTCGTGCGATACGCAGGGGCTTCGCTGGGCGCGGATTGTGCATCTTGGGGCTTACCTGGAAGCAAGTGCAAAATTTGTCAACCGGGGGCTTTCTGATCCTGAAAATTTGTCAACTTCACGTGCATTCTTGGGCGTAGCGCAGGGTCATCGCCGGAGTGCTATGACCCATCTGTTCCCGGACAAAATACCTGTACCACTGTATCATTTTGCCGCGGCCGTCAGCGCGCTAAATCGGCACAGTGCGGAAAAATAAAATAGTTCCTGAAATCGGTGTGTTGCCGCAGGGGCGGACAATCGCCGCCGCCCCAGGGGTTCCGGATTTCGGCACACGTGGCACACATTCCGGCGGCTCCCGGCCTGGTCCCACCGGTGTAGATTCCATGTAGATTCAATACTTTCTTCGAAATCGGAGCTTCTGGCACGCTTTCTGCCCTTCCCTCTCTCCGAAGAAAGATCACCCATTGCGTTCGGATCGTGCGTGAAGGAGGGAAACATGTCCGCGACGAATGCCAGTGAGAGCTTGTCGAACGTGCTCAACTTGTCCCGCCGCATGATCGACATGGCCAAGAGCGATGAGAAAATCCATCTCGACGTCGGGTGCCGCGTCATTTTCGGCGCGCTACGGGATTACGGCTACGCCCTCAAGAAAATGGTCGAAAAGGAGCTTGCGCAGCACGCCGGCTTCGCCGACAGCCCCGCCGCCAAGAATCCGGAGAAGCCGGTTCTCGCTCCCGGCGCAACCCGGGAGGTGCTCATCGTCGACGATGAACCCGACTTCGCCCGCTACCTCGCGCTGTGGTTCGAGGATCAGGGCTTTACGACGCGCACGGCCAAGAACGGCCACGAGGGGCTGGCGTCGGCCCGGGAAAAACGCCCCGACCTCATCACCCTCGACATTTCGATGCCGGAGAAGTCCGGCGTCAGCACCTATCGCGAGTTCAAGGACGATCCGGAGTTCGGCAAGGTCCCCGTCGTCATCATCACGGGGATCGGCCAGCCCTTCAACGAATTCATCAGCAAGAGGAAGCGGGTGCCGCCGCCAGACGGCTTCGTGGCCAAGCCCGTGGATCTGGACGAGCTCGCCCGGGTCGTCCGGGAACTGATGGCCTGAAAACGCCGAACCGGACGCCTCCGCTTCCGGCCCTCGATTGTTCGACCGCCAACGCGACGGAGAGAAGGAGACGAAATGGAAACCATTGCATGGGACAGCCTGGGTCCGATCACGAAAATTCTCATGAACCAGCTCCATTACGGAGCCTTGCTGTTCATGATCCTCGCCTACGCCGTGAAGATCAAGCAGCTTCTGGCCAAGCCCGCCGCCTCCGAGGGCACGCCGTCGCGCGGCGATCACGACAAGGCGATCCGCTATGCCTATCTCACGCTCGCCATGCCCTGGGAGATCGAGAGCCAGAAGCAGCATCCGGTGCGCTACCTCGAATTCGTCGGCTTCCATCTCGCGATGGCCGCCGGCATCGGATTCGCCTTCATCACCCCCATGGCGCACGAAGCGATGAAACATCCCGCCGTCGTCGCCGTCTTCCAGACAATGTTCGGGATCGGTTTCGTTACCGGCTTCTCGCGTCTTGTGCGCCGCGTTGGCAAAACCGAAATGCGCGCGATCAGTTCGCCGGACGACTATTTCTGCCTCTTTCTGCTCGCGGCCTGGATGCTCTCCGGCGTGCTGGCTGCGCCGCTGAAGGACGCGAACTGGCTCTTCGCCTACTTCGCCCTGGCGACCTTCTTTCTGGTCTACGTGCCGTTCTCGAAGATCAGCCATTACGTGATGTGGCCGTTCATCCGTTACTACGTGGGCAAGCATTTCGGCCACCGCGGCGTTTTTCCGAAGAAGGGCACGATCGTTTAGGAAGCGGAAGCCGCGCCCCGTCGCGGCGGAAACACTGGCGAACAACCGGCGCGAAGCCGTTGTATGGAAAGGAAACAGGGAATGAGAAGCGCAAGCGAGAAAGCGGCGTCCTTCAACAAGCACTTCAAAGAGCGCACCAACCGCCAGCACGCCTTGTCCTTCGCCGCCTGCGTGCACTGCGGCATGTGCAACGAATCCTGCCACTACTACCTCGCCACCGGCGACCCGAGCATGACGCCCGCCGCCAAGGTGGACAAGATCCGCCGGATCTACAAGGCGCAGAACGACTGGCTCGGCAAGCTCGTCCCCGGCTGGGTCGGCGCGAGGGAAATGAAGACCGACGCCGACCTCGAAGCGCTCAAAGACGTCGTCTTCGGCTCCTGCTCCGGCTGCCGGCGCTGCACGGTGAACTGTCCCTTCGGCGTCGATACGGCCATTTTGATCGGCCTGGCGCGTAGCTGCTTGGTGGACGAAAAAGTCGCGCCCGAGGGCATCCTCTCCGTCATGAAAGACCAGTGGGAGTGGGGCAACCAGATGGCGATCCCGAAAGAGGAGTATCTGGAGACCCTGGCCTGGGTGGAAGAGGAACTGCAAGCCGAGCTCGACGATGCCTCGGCGAAGATCCCGATCGACAAGGAAGGCGCGGATTTCGTATACGTGGTCAATCCGCGCGAGATCAAGTACAGCCCCATGTCGCTGCAGGCCGCGGCCAAGATTTTCCACGTGGCGGGTCTCAACTGGACGATGGGTTCGGAAGGCTGGGACAACACCAACTTCGGGCTTTTCTCGGGGAAGGCCGACCTCGGCGGCCACATGGGCAACCTGGCCTACAATCACGCCAAGAAGCTCGGCGTCAAGCGCATGGTCGTCTCCGAGTGCGGCCACGGGCTGCGCTCCACCAAGTGGGAGGCGCCCAACTGGGGCAAGGCCAACCCGCTGCCCTTCGAGATTGTTTCGATGCTCGAAGTGATGGTGGACCTCATCAACACCGGCAAGATCATCCTCGACCCGAACAAAAACCCGCATCCCGTCACCTACCACGACCCCTGCAACCTCTCCCGTTCGGCGGGCATCACGGAGGAGCCGCGCTTCTGCCTGAAGCGCGCCTGCAAGGACTTCCGCGAGATGACGCCCAACCGCGCCGACAGCTTCTGCTGCACCGGCGGCGGCGGCGGGATGAGCATGGCCGAGTACGCCAAGCGCCGCGTCTCGGTGGGCTCCGTCAAAGCCGAACAGATCAAGGCGACGGGCGCGGCCATCGTCGCCACGGCCTGCCACAACTGCGTTGACGGGCTCACCGACGTCATCAAGCATTACGAACTCAAGTACGATTTCGGCAACGGCAAGCCGCAGTTCCTCAAGGTCCCCAACATCTGCGAGCTGGTCGGCGACGCGATCGTCGTGCCGAAAGACCTGCCGAAAGGCAAGCCCGTCACCCGCGAGCGGTTCAAAGGCAAAAAGATCCTCGTTATCGACGACAGCCCCGACATCGTCGCCTACCTCAAGACGCTCTTGGAGGACAATCACTACCAGATCATCACGGCCCACGACGGCGCGGCGGGGCTTGCCAAGGCGAAGTCCGAGCGCCCGAGCCTCATCACGCTGGACATCACGATGCCGGGCAAGAGCGGCATCCAGGTTTTCCAGGAGTTGCGCTCGATCCCCGAACTCGAAGGCACGCCGGTGTTCATCATCACGGGCCAGATCGACTTTCGGCAGCTCATGTACCAGAAAAAGGTTCAGGCGCCGGAGGGCTTCATGTCCAAGCCGATCGACGAAGACGTGCTGCTGATGACCGTCGAACGCCTGCTTCACTATACGAAGCACAAATCGGCGAACTGAACACGCCAAACGCGGGAGGCGAGAAATGGAACCGACCGTTGAAACTGTCCGGCCCCCCGCGTCCAATGAGTCTCCGTATCGCGCCTACTTCGACGAGATGCCCGCCTACGTCTGCGTGCTCGACGCGGAGCTGCGGCTGATGGAGACGAACCGGCAGTTCAAGGCGCGGTTCGGCGGCCGCGACGGGATGCTTTGCTATGCAGTCCTCAAGGGTCGCAAAGAGCCTTGCATCGAGTGTTCCGTCATGGAGACCTTCGTTACCGGCAAGGGCCGGCGGGCCGAGGATTCCTATGCGCTGGGAAACGGCGGGGAGATGCCCGTCATCGCCTATACGCAGCCGATTCGCGGCAAGGGAGGGGAGGTCGAGCGCGTGCTGATGATCTCCGCCGACGTGACGGAGGTGAAAAAACTGCAAAAGCGGCTTCACGAGACGCAGCGTTTCTTCCGCGAACTGTTCAACGAAGTCCCCTGCTACGTCTCGGTCCAAGACAAGGACCTCAAGGTGGTCAACGCCAATCGGCTTTTCAAGGAGGACTTCGGCGAGGACATCGGCTGCCACTGCTACGAGATTTACAAACACCGCGACGAGCCTTGTCTGGTGTGTCCTGTG
>QZKR01000100.1 GCA_003598065.1 Myxococcales bacterium
CCTCCGGCCGGCCGGAGGGCTCGTAGCGGCTCTCTGCGAAGGCCGTGTCTTCCACCGGGTCGTCCAGTTCCGGCGCTTTGTCGCCGAGCACGACGAACCGCATCGACTTGTAGAGGCCGGTCCGGCCGTCGGCCGTCTGGAGGGCGAAGGAAATCGTGAAGCTCTTGCCGTAAAGGTCGGGATCGTCGGCGAGCGTGCCGACCAGGGCCATAACCCGCGCCGTGAGCGCGCCCTCGACGACGATGTGCTGCGTCGCGCCTTCAACGGCGACGACGGCGCGGGTCACGTCGCCGGCCTGCGCGTAAACGCTTTCCAGTTCGAAGGCGAAATCCTCGCCGGGGCGGTGCTCTTGTTCGCCGCGTAACACCTCCACTTGCGGGGCGTTCTCAACCCGGCCCTCCGGCGGCGAACCCTGCCGCTTTGCGCCGCGCTCGAAGCGCAGGGCATCGACAAGCTGATCCTCCAGCCCGGCGGCGATGTCCGCAACGTCGCCCTGATCGTCGCAGGAAAAACCGAAAAATCCGCAGAAACCCAAAACGCCGAGCGCCGCAACCCAGGCGAAACCGGCGCTGATTCGCTTGCCGGACATGACATTCTCCCGTCGATGCTTCAAGTGACTGGACACTTGAAACGATTGTTCTATGACGCCGTAGGTCCGTCAAGCGAAAAGCCGGCGGGGCTCAAAAAGCTCGTCGCTATCCGCTCATTCGTTCGCCGGCAAAAGCACGCGAAACACCGCGCCGCCGTCCTCGGCCGACTCGACCTCGATGAACCCGTTGTGTTCGTCTACAATCCGGCTGGCGATCGACAATCCGAGGCCGATGCCCGATTCCTTGGTCGAGAAAAAGGGATTGAAGATCTTTTCGCGCAACTCCTCCGGCACGCCCGGTCCCTGGTCGCGAATGGCGACAAACCCCAGCCGGCGCTTGCCGTGCGTCTCGAAGCCGCAGGAGACGGAGACTGTTTTGCCGTCCGGCGTGGCCTGAATGGCGTTTAAAAGCAGATTCAAAACGACCTGGGTGATTTTTTCCGGATCGCCGAGGAGGCGCACGTCTTCCGGCGCGCCTTGCCATTGGATCGTGATTCCCCGCTGTCTGGCTTGCGCCTGCGCGAGCGCGACCGTTTTATCGACGAGCGGGCAGAGGCTCAGGATGGACGCCTCGAAGGTTCCGGGGCGCGCGAAATTCAGAAAACGTTCGAGCAGCGCGTTCAGCCGGTCCAGTTCCTTCTTGTGAATTTCCACCATGCGGCGGCGCGGCGAGGATGGCGGGATCTCGTCGGCGATGATCTCCGCCGAGCCTTTCAGCGAGGCCAGCGGGTTCTTGATCTCGTGGGCCAGCCCGGCGGTCAGCTCGCCGAGCGCCTGCAGGCGGCCGGAGCGGATAAGCTGTCGCTCCATTTCCTTCATTTCGTTGAGCGCGTCCTTAAGCCGCTTCGCCGTGCGGTGCTGCTTGTCCGCCAGGAGGCCGGTGATGAGGGCGACGACGTTGTAGAGCAGGATCTCCAGGAGTTTCTCCAGCGTGTGCGCCGGGTCGTGATGCCACAGATGGGTGAAGGCGTGCGGCGAGTAGATCAGCGAGGCGACGAGCGACGCGGCCAGCGCGCCGCGCAGGCCGAAGGCGAAGGCCCCCAGGACGATGGGGATGTAGTACATGCGGCGGAAGACGTCGTGCATCCAGTGATGCGTCGCGCCGGTGGTGTAATGCAGGACGGAGATGACGGCGATCGGCAGCCAGAGATAGATCCACGCCTGTCCCGACCACAGCCAGCGCCAGCCCGCCGAGGTTTCCAGCCGTTCCATCAGGCATTTCCCTTCGGATCGATCTCGTATTTCTCGATCCGGTAGAGCAGGACGTGGCGCGGGATCCGCAGGAATTTCGCCGTCCGCGTCCGGTTGTAGTCGTTCATCCGCAAGGCGGTTTCGATGATCTTCCTTTCGATTTCGATAAGCGACGCGCCTTCCTTGGGCAGAGAAACGGACGCCGGCGAGACCTGCGCTCCCCGTTCCGTATCGGACGACGACTGCAAATAGGCCTCGCTCAAAACCGCCTCGTCGCAGAGCAGCGTCGCGCGCTGGCAGAGGTTTTCCAGCTCCCGCACGTTCCCCGGCCAGGGCATGGCTTCCAGTCTCGCCGCGGCTTCCGGCGTGATCTTCCATTCCCGGCCGCCGCCGTGCTGTTTGAGGAAATGCTTGGCGAGCGGCAGGATGTCGTCGATCCGCTCGCGCAGGGGCGGAATTGTCAGGGGCACGACGTTGAGCCGGAAAAACAGGTCCTGGCGGAAGCCTCCCTCCCGGACGGCCTTCTGCAAGTCCGCATGGGTTGCGGCGATGACACGAACGTCCACCGGCAGCGGCTCGTCCTTGCCGACGACGTCCACGACGCGTTCCTGAAGCACGCGCAACAGCCGGGTTTGCAGCCCGGGCGACAGTTCGGCGATTTCGTCGAGAAAGATCGTCCCGCCGTCGGCTTGCATGAAGCGTCCCTTGCGGTCGCCTGTCGCCCCCGTGAACGCGCCTTTGACGTGCCCGAAAAGCTCGTCTTCGAGAAGATCCTTCGGAATCGCCCCGCCGTTGACGGCGACGAACGGTTTGTCGCGGCGGCCGCTGCGGCGATGGATGCGGCGCGCCAGAAGCTCCTTGCCGGCGCCGCTTTCGCCCTCGATCAGAACGGTCGCCTCCGAAGCCGCGACGCGATCCGCCAGGGCGACGACTTTCTCCATGGCGCGCGAATGCACGACCAGCCGCTTGGATTCGCTGCCGGCGCGGTCCTTGAGTTCGGCCACTTCCCTTTTGAGCCGCACGTGCTCGAAGGCGCGGCGGACCGTCAGCTTGAAGTGGTCCCGTTCGCAGGGTTTGGGCAGAAAGTCGAAGGCCCCGGCTTTCATGGCCTTGACGGCCATTTCCATGTCGCCGAAGGCGGTGATGACCACGACGAGCGCCTCCGGCTCCAGCTTGTGGACCCGTTCGAGCAGCCCCATGCCGTCCAGGCGCGGCATTTTAAGATCGGTGATGACGACGGGTAAAGGATCGGCCGTGAAAATTTCCAGCGCCTCCCGACCATCTCGCGCCGTGACGACCTCGAAACCTTCCTCTTCAAGAGAGAAGGCCATGACTTCCAGAAAACTGGCGTCGTCATCGACAACCAGAATGCGCTCTTTCATGCCGATCTCCCTTACGCCGTCCGCCGAAGACATTTCGTCAGCTAGCCAAGCCGATTTTGTAAAAAGCAGAATCCATGCCAAAGAATAGATCCATGTCAACATGTTGAAATCAAATGGATAATCTCATGGTCCGGCCGAAGCCGAAAAAGCTGATGTAGAATATTCTACATGCAGAGCGAATAATTTTCAACGTTGCTGGCAAACACAGGCGGGAGAAACCGAGACGCTGACGCAGACCTTTCGCGCTAGCAACCAGGGATTACGATTTATCGAGGGAAGCGGGGGCTAGGTCCGCCGCCTGATCCGGAACCACGCCAGAAGCAGGCCGCCGATCAGGAGCGCCGCGCCCTGCTCCCAGAAGGTCGCCATGCGCAGCCCCTGGCAGTTGGCCGCGCCGCCTTCGACGTAGGTGGCCGGGTTGGCGTAGCAGCTTCGGTTGAGGCAGAACTCGTGCCGCAGGCAATCGGAATCCCAGGTGCAGAGGTAGGGCGAGCAAAGACCGTCCTCGCGGCAATAGAAGCTCGGAAGCCGGCAGTCGTCGTTCACGCTGCACTCGTAAGGCACGCAGAATTGGAGATCGCGGCAGACTTCGCCCTCGGGGCAGTCGTCGTCGCGGACGCAGGCCCCCTGTTCGATGTCGGCGCAATGGCCGTCGGCCTGACAGGTCTGGCCCTCCCCGCAGTCGGCGTCCTCGACGCAGGCGGGGACGCAAAGGTTCGTTTCGTCGCTGCAGAGTTCGTTGCCGTTGCAGTCGGAATCGAAAAAGCAGGGCGTTCCGGGGCCGTCGGCGGGCCGCACGCAATGGCCGTTGACGAGGCAGACTTCCCCCTCGCCGCAGTCGGAGCCGAATTCGCAGGCCGGGATGCAGGTTTCGGTATCGGCGGAATCGCAGACGTAGCCGTCGGCGCAGTCTGCATCGGAGGCGCAGGCGTCGCCGTCCTCCTGCGCGTATGCGGCGGCGATACAGCAGAACAATATCACGACCAGGACTGCCGGAAGGGCTTTGCCGAGGCGGTCGCCCGGCGATCCCCGCAGCGGTGTACGGATCATTTTCTCGCTCCTACCGCGCCCGGAACGGGCCATGGAAAAACGGAGCCAGCTTAATCGCATCGGGGCCGGAAGTCAAGACGTCTGGGACTCGAACTCCTCCTCGACCAGCCAGGGGAACACCCGCTCCCGCGCGGCGCGAAGCTGGGCCCGTTTGTACTCGGAGTAGGAGGAGCGGCCGCGGCGGCTCTCGATATAGGACGCCTTGTCGAGAATCTGCACCTCGTAGGGGAAGAAGAACTTGTATTCCACCTGCCCCTCCTTCGGCGTCTGGCCCGGCGCGGCGATCGGCGGCCCCTTGACGCGGATCAGCTGGCGGCAGGTGAACTGGATCGAGGTGTACTCGGTGGAGGAATAGACGTTGCGGTCGCGCAGCTTCTCCCGCTCGACGACGGGCCGGCAGGACTCGGACTCGGCGATGTCGTTGACGCGCTTCAAGAGTTCGGCCTCCGACAGTTCGCCGTGCAACAAGAGCGGCTTGAGCTTGTCCAGTTCGGCGTGGAAGCGGCCGATGTGGATCAGCGTGTTGCGCGAGCGGGCGGCCTTGACGTTGGGGAAGGCGAAGACGCTGTGGCGCAGGAAGCGCAGCACGAGCAGGGCTTCCAGCTTGGTGAAGGTCACGAAGCGGAAGCCGATGCGGTCGAAGATGTCCGCGCCGACGTTCTCCGGCTTGTGCAACAGCTTCAAGACCAGCGAGTCGTAGCTTTTCTGGGTCTTGATGTCGAGCATGTAGAGGCGGACGCCGTTCTCGCCGCCCAGGTAGACGTCGCCCGAGGGATCGGTGTGGACGTAGGCCAGCACGCGGTCCAGGACCTGTTTCTGGATCGCCGGGAAGAAGTTCATCGACAGGTCGTTGTGGACGTGGGTGAGGGTGTGCATGATGCGCAGCACGGCGCAGGCCCACCGGCCTTCCGGGCTCCCGTTCTGCGAGGCCATCAACAGCAGGTTGCGCGCGTCGTCCTCGTGGCGCACGAGGTCGGGCATCTCCAGCCGCAGCCGGGGGTAGTCGGGGTCCTGAACGAGGTGCTGGTCGATGAAGCGCACCGCGTCCTGCTTGAGCTTTTCGAGTTCCTTGAACTGCGCCGGGTCGTCGGCGTCGAAGCCGTAACTGGCGAGGAATTCGTTGGCTTGCGCGGAGTCGCGCACGGAGAGGCGGGGCATGTCGATGGCGCTGGCGTTGCCCAGGATCACGCCGATCGTGTCCCAATCAACGTAGAACCGCTCCGACACGTCACGCATACGCTGCCGCTCCCTTTCGGGCCGGGAGTATGGCCCAAGCACGTCGGGCTTGGCAAGCCTTATTTTGGCTTAATCGCCGGGCGATCCGGCAGGGCGCGAACGTCTTTATGGCGCTGACGTCCGAGTGGAGCGCCAGGCCTCTTCCGTGACCCGCAGCAAAAGCCAGCCCTCCTGGTCGAGAGCCAGCACTTCTCCCGAGGGAAGCCGTTCGAAGCGCAAGGGGGTGTCGTTGAACTCGCGCTCGCTCGCCAGTTCCGGAGGCTGGAAGGGATTCATGTCGCCGCCGCTGCCGTGGGCCATCCAGTAGAAGGTGAAATCGCCGCTCTCGGGATCGTACTCGAAAGGCATCTCCGAGAGCCCGAGATACTTGCCGTTGGCGGCGGGCAGGATGTCGGTGACAGCCCAGTTGTCGCGCTCCTCGGGAAGCGGAGGAACCCGCTGGACGAGCGCGCCCGTCTCGGGATCGAGTTCGAAGCCGCCGTTCCGGGAGGCAAAATACAGGTTTCCGTCGTGGACCCGGATGTAACCGCAGTCGTAAAGATCGGCCTTCAATTCGGGGATGCTCTCGATGGGGTTCTTTTCATTGAGGCGGTAGAGCCGCGTGCAGTTATCCTCCTCGTGGGTGGTCGTCTCCAGCCGGGCTTTATTGCGCGCGACGAGATACGTTTCGCCCCCGGCGGCGAGCAGTTCATAGGGCTGCCAGCGGCCGCTGGCGTTCGGCAGGTCGAGCGTTTTCCACGGCGTATAGCGGGCGCTTCGCTGCGGCCCGGGCATCGGCAGATAGAGCAGGCGGGAATCGTCGCCGTAGTCGTCGTACCAGGCCGTGGCGAAAAGCCCCGAACTTGTTCTGGCCACGGAGGTCGCGACGCGCCAGGCCGGATCGGGGCCGGGGACGGTTTCCACGGCCTGGTCGCCAACCTTGACCAGATGCGGCCAGACGCCGGCGACCCAGATCGCCTCGCCCGCGTCGAAAAGGGCCCGCGCGCCCTCGGAGGCGGGAAACAACTCCTCCCAGCCGTGGCAGCCCGTCTTGCAGAGCACCGGCAGCTTGTAGCCGGCGGCGCAGACACGAACGGCGTCCTGCGCTCCGTTTTGATGAACCGAGATGGCGCGGAAGAAGCTCGTTCCCAGTTCGTCCGGAGTCTTGCCGAGCAGGTCGCTCTTCCAAGGGTAATCGAAGCGGCCGGTCTGGGGATCGTACATATAGAGTACATCGGAGGCCGTGACGTAGACGCGACCGTTGCCGTCGCCCCAGATGGAGCGGGGTATCCAGTGGTAATATCCGGACTCGGCGGTGAAGGGTTCGATGCGCTCGAAGGCCTCGCCGTCGATGTCCCGCCGCGCGAAGCGCCAGGGATCTTCCGAATGCTGGCTGACATCAATCGTTCCCCAGAGTGTGTTTGTTTGCCAATCCGTCCAGATTAGCCATGGGCGACCCGGCTGGCTAGTATCCGAGCGGAATTCCACGCGTTCGATCTGCAGTTCCGGCAGCAGCCGGCCATGGACGATGATGTTGTAGCCGGCGGCGACAAAGCGGCAGGTCTCGGGTTCGAGGGTTGCGCTTAAAAGTACATCAGAAATTTCCAAGTGCAAGTTTGATTGCCATAGCAATTCGAGTTGCTCGGATGTTTCATTGAATCGAAGAATGGCGGCATCTCCTTTAGTCGGATCACCGCCGGACACTTCACGAGATGATTGGAAAAAATATAAATTACCATTGCACTCCTGCATAGGACCATCAAGAATAATCCCTGCTTGTTCCGTCCCAATCCATCGCCCCGTTGTCCCATCCCATAGAAAGATCAATGGATAGAACCATACTCCCATGCGATCGGTAGCCCAGACTCTGTCGTGCGAGTCCACGGAAACCGCCTTGGGCAGGAAAGGAGGCAGCTCGTAGGGCGGCAAGGACTCGGGAAGCTCGAAGACCAGCTCCCATTCCAAGGCGCTTGCGTCGTAGCGCCAGAGCTGTTGTCCCGTGGAGCGATACCAGTTGCGGTTATCGTGAGTACCGATGTTGTCACCCTTGATGGCGGGAAAGTAGGTTGTCGCCGTTCCATCGGGAGCGATGAGGGCGACTTGCTTGTTGGAGAAAACCGCCGAGCCGTCGCCGAGGGGCAGGATCGACCACAGCGACGCGCCGACCGGGACGCGTGGGAAATCCAGAATCCACGGCGAAAAGCGGAGTTCGGGAAGCGGGCAGGTTTCCGCCGCATCGAAGTAAAACCGATCAATCAGATTCAGGTCGGGAGGGTTTTCTTCTTGCGGTTCTTCATCGAGGAAATCAATGTCGTCGGCCTCCTCGATGCCCGTTTCTGGATTTTCCTCTTCGTCTCCGTCCGTGGGCTCAATGTCCTTATCTCCGTTCTCGAAGTCCGATTCGGAAGACTCGGATTCATCTTCGGCGAGATCGATTTCAATTTCGATACTGCCGTCAGCGTCGCCATCGGTGTTAGGGGGAGAGGTTCCTCCTGACTCATCGGAGCATGCAAGCGGGAGCAAGGGGATCATTAAAATGATCCCCTCCATGAACCAGTTCTTAAATGAAGTCATATCTTCATCCTACGGCCACTCACACAATTCCTGAGGACTCCCGGAGCCTTCGGACCATTGCCCATAATACGGGTGCTGTTCAGGAGGACCAGGGTCAGAAGACCTTATAGGGTCACTACAACCATCCGTAACGGGATCTTGACCATAATTCTCGTCCAAGTCGGAATACCAGTTATAGATCACCCACCAATCCTCAGTTGCCTGGCAATCGTCCGTGTTCAAATATAAATGTGCATAGTTTTCTACATCGACTTCCATCTTGTTGGCGAGTGAGGGTGCGCCGACTTCGAAAAATGTGGGGTCGAGCGAACCGTTTTCAAGAAGAAATCGGATTCCGTCTCCCGAAGCAATTTCAAGTGAATTGCACAAGGCGGAAATGGATTCTGGTTCATCATTGGAATCATAAATCACATGTATCCCCCTGCGCGAATCGGTGACAGTGTTTCCGTAAATTTCGTAGTTCGAATCCTCGTCGTTCGCGGGATCGTAGATGTTTATAGCGATATCCGAATTGTTAATGTTGTTCCATTTAATGGATTTTTCAGCTTGGCATGATTGAATCTGTATCCCATTGTAATTGTAATCAGGCCCTGGAGTAAGGGGATCATCGCCAATGTAGTTTCCCACGATGGAAAGCTGGCTGCTTGAGCACAAATAAGGCATGAGGCCAGTAGGTTCTGTGAACGCATATATACCTACCTCCAAAGAAGGGAGTTCATCAGTATTTGAGTAGAGATAATTGCCGTGAATTGAAACAGTGCCTCCTGTTCTAGCATAGATACTAGCCAGGGCTTGAATTACCGAATTTCCTATATCGATATTTGTTGAAGCTGTGGCTTCACTTGATTCAATATAAATTCCGAACGTCAAGAATGGGAGAGAATGGCGTCGAATTAGCAGGTCTGAAATTCCAATATTGTTGCTGTTTACGATCCTGATGGCACGCCAGCAATCTCGGAATTCGGTGGAGCTTTGGGGATCGCCGGTAATCGTGACGTCGTTGCTTAGGTTAATAAGCAAACCAGAACTGCCCGATCCGTCCACATTCCATATTAGGTTTGTGTCGAGAATGGCGGAACTATCATTATCTAAATATATTCCTACACTCTCTGTCTCGTCCAGACTTCCCAGAATACCATTGTCGCTGATAATGTCATAACCCTCCTCGCGAGCGGTGTTTTGGACAGTGATTCCATAATACGCGAAATCAGTAATTAAATTATCTTGAATGCGAAGCGGCGTACTATTTAAATTTGCGCTTATACCTTGGAAAAATCGCGACCGTATCGGCTTTACTATGTCACTGCTGGTTTCGTTGTTTTCAATGATAATCTCGCGGCCCTCCCTGACCTCGTTGCACAGCGTCGCCACGATGGCGTAGTTGACCTCCGAAGGAGGATTGGGCCACCCGGTTGGGAAATCGAGCAGGAATAGATTGTTGTTGATGGACGCCACGTCGAACTCGTCGTCGTTGTAAAGGTAAATGCCGGCGATATAATAGTTGCTGAACGTATTCGGATTCTCCGCATCGCCGATCGTCACGTTGCCATCGCCGCCATGATAGACCATGCTTTCGAATTGCGTGAACGTCGATCCGAGAATGGTCAACTCGCCGCCTGACTGGGTGATTGCCCAATTGTCGCAAAGCGCATCCTCGCCGATGCAGTAAACCGTCGAATCCACGATCGATATTTCGGTATCAGCGGCATTGTAGGCGTAAATTCTTGAGTTGTTATAGGCCGGATTGGAAAAGCCGAGAGTCGCCTCCTGAACGTACAGTCCCTCCGCCGCATCCATTTGGATGCGCGTGTAGACATCGACGACGGAATCTTTCCCGAAAACCACGGCCGAACCGGGGAACGCGTAAATGATGTCGTTGACAGTGAGCGCGGTATACATGGTCTGAATATCGTTCTGCGTGTTGATGACCACATCGTCCTCTACCAGGATTTCACCCTCCCCGTCGTAATCGTCGGCATAACTGTGAAGGGCGGACAGATAGTGATCAAAAAACGGAGCGGCGGGGACATCGTAGATGTAAATATCGCGTCCCACGCTGAACGAGCAACCCTTGTTGACGACAACGCAATCGTGCACGATGACGAGGTCGCGGGTGATCGTCGATGGCGGGCATGTGGACTGGTAAGGATCCCACACCAACTCGCCCGGCCCCGCGCAGAAATAGTCATCGCCGTACCAATCACACTCGCATTCGAACGTATCGGTTTGAGCGCCCGACCCTCCGGCGGCGCTTTCCTCGGCTAGACGCGCTTCCCGGTTTTCCAGATCCCAGGCCATTCGCGCCGCGTTTTCGGCCTGGTCCTCGGCATCTTCCGGTTCCCAGTAAATGCAGATTTCGCCGTCTTCGATAAACTCGCCCTTGCAGTCCGCCGGATTCATGGGATTCGGATTTTGATAAGGAGCCACTTCCGGGGGCTCCTCGAAATCCGGAAAAAGATATTCATGAGGGTAAGGGGTTGCATCGTCAGACTCTTCCAGATCAGAAGGTGATTGCGCCGCAGCGCAGGGTGCAAAGCTGATGAAGAGCGCCATGACGATGAAAAGGCCGACCGCAAGGGACGAAAGGCGGGTTTTCATGGCATCCTCCTAGTAAATTATAATTGTTAAAATCTGACAAAATGATGTTATATCGAAACATTGAAGTCAAGCAGAAAATATAATTGTATAAAAAAATTAACAATTGTCAAGCGGTAATGATTGGGGATTTCCGCCTATTATTCGCTCTTTTTGGCGATCCTCTCCAGCGCGCGGTTGAGGCGTTTGAGGGTCGAGTCCTTGCCGACGAGTTCCAGGGTCTCGAAGATGCCGGGGCTGGCCGTCGAGCCCGTGATCGCGACGCGCACCGGCTGGGCGAGCTTGCCGAGCTTCAATTCGAAGCGCGCCAGCACCGTCTCGAAAGCCGCCTGGATCGCCGCGTGCGCGAACGGCTCGGCCTTTTGCAGCTCGGCGACCAGCGCGTCGAGAAGCGGCTTGTTTTCGGCGACGAGAAATTTGGCGTCGGCCTCGGGGGCGTAATCGAACTCGTCGATAAAGAACAGCTTCGCCTTCTCGGCCATCTCCACCAGGGTCTGGCTGCGGATGCAGAGCAGCTTGACGACGCCCACCAGCCGCTCGTCCGGCTGGGTCTCGATGCCGAGCCTGGCCAGGAAGGGGACGAGCGCCCGGGCGATGTCCTCCGGCGGGTCGTGCGTCAGGTAGTGCTGGTTGACCCACATGAGCTTGTCCATGTCGAAAATGCCGGCCGATTTGCCGACGGCCTCCAGCGAAAACAGCTCGACAAGCTGTTTGACGGAGAAGATCTCCTCGTCGCCATGCGACCAGCTGAGACGGACCAGGTAATTGATCAGCGCATGCGGCAAAAAGCCCATGTCGCGGAACGCCTCCACCGAGGTCGCGCCGTGGCGCTTGGAGAGCCGCGCCTTGTCCTTGCCCAGGGTCATCGGCAGGTGGGCGAAGGCCGGCACGGGATAGCCCAAGGCCTGATAGAGCAGGATCTGCTTCGGCGTGTTGTTGAGGTGGTCGTCGCCGCGGACGACGTGGGTGATCTCCATCGTCACGTCATCGACGACGACGGTGAAGTTGTAGGTCGGCGTGCCGTCGGAGCGGGCGATGACGAAGTCGTCCACGTGCTGGCCGACGTCGAAGACGACGCGGCCCTTGACGAGGTCCTCGACGAGCAGTTCGCCGGCGAGCGGCGCCTTGAAGCGGACGGAGTAGGGGCGGTCTGCGGGCCAGTCGGCCGGGCCCTTGTCGCGCCAGCGGCGGTCGTACTGGTACACCTCGCCGCGCTTCTGCGCCGCCTCGCGCAATGCTTCCAATTCCTCGGTCGTGGCGTAGCAGCGGTAGGCCTTGCCCTCGGCCAGAAGCCGTTCGACGTGGGCGCGGTAGATGTCGAAGCGCTGCGTCTGGAAATAGGGCGCGTGCGGCCCGCCGATGTCGGGGCCCTCGTCCCAGTCCAGCCCCATCCAGCGCATCGCCTCCAGAATCGCCTCCGTGTAGGCTTCGGTGGAGCGCTCGCGGTCGGTGTCCTCGATGCGCAGAATGAACGCCCCGCCGTAGCGGCGGGCGAACAGCCAGTTGTAGAGCGCCGTGCGCACCGAGCCGATATGCAGATGGCCGGTGGGCGAGGGGGCGAAACGCACGCGAACCTGACTCATGCTGACCTCGCGACAGCGCGCCCTGCGACGCGCAAAAAAAAGCCCGGCGAAGGGGCGATTTGTGAAACGGGCGAGATATAACAAACTCAGGCGCCCCGCGCAAGCCCGAAGCCTGGTGAATCGCCCCGCCGATTCCGTTTGACGCCCCTCGTCCCGACCCGCTAAGCTTAAGAGCGTTTTGGCGCAAACCCGAGGAGAGCATGCTATGGGGAAAACCGGTCTGGTGTACGATCCCATCTTTCTGACGCACCTCGATCCGCCGGAAGGACACCCCGAACGCCCGGCGCGGCTGGCGGCGATCCGCGACCGGCTCGGCGCGCTGGGGCTCCTGGACCGCGTGACGCCGATCGACGCGCCGCGCGCCGGCGAGGCCGAGGTGACGCTGATTCACACGCCCGCGCATTACGCTTCCCTCGCCGGAACGGCCGGGACATCCTACCCCGTCCGGCTCGACCCCGACACCTCGGCCACGGCCCACAGCTTCGAGGCGGC
>QZKR01000151.1 GCA_003598065.1 Myxococcales bacterium
CTAGCTTCCAGTCGGCCGGCAGCGGCTTCAAAAACGCCGCGCCCACCCAGCCGATGCATTTCGGCGTCTGCACCTTGACCCAGTTGAGCCCCTTGAAGTTCATTTCCTCCAGCTTCTTGACGGGCGTTCTCAGCCGCGCCGAGCAGCCCAGCTTGCGCGGGGAAACCGATTCCCACACCGGCATTACCGGGGCCTTGCCCTTCGGCAGGGATTTTTCGAAATCGAGCAGACCGTCCGGCGTGTAGCCCAAGGCGTCGCCGGCCGCCTGAACGGCGGGCGTGTCCGGCGCGGGAGCCGGGGCCGGTTCCGCCGGCGCGGCGGCCTGCGGGGCCTGAGCGGGCGGCGGGGCCGGCTCGGCCGGTTCTTCTTTCTTGGAGCAGCCGACGCCCCATGCCATCAAGAACAAAACCAGACCCAAAGCGATCCGTGCCACGCGACGCGTCATGTCATCCTCCTTGCTTGCTCAAACGTTTTTTCGCGGTCCCGACCCTAACCGAAAACCGCAGGGAATGCAAGCGGCTAGCCGGGGATTTGCCCTTGACGGGCGGAAAGATCGCCGTCATAGTAGATTATGGTGTAGTGCAGCCGGATCGATAACAACGGCCCACGGTCGGAAGAGAGCCCAATCATGCCGCAAACGTTGGAATTCACCTACGGAGAGGACAAGCTCGCCCTGAATTTCCCGGACGGTTTTCTGGCCGGGGAACTGGTCAGGCCGCGCCCCGCCGGGCCGCCGCTCTGCCAGAAGGAACTCGCCGCCAAAATCGACGAGGCGCTGAGCCGCCCCGTCGGCCGGCCGCGGCTGGCGGAAATGGCGGCGGGCAAGTCGGTGGCGATCGTCATTTCCGACGAATTCCGCGCCGGGCTGCAGAAGCACATCCTCGACCGGATGCTCGTCGAGGCCTGGAAGGGCGGGCCGAGCCGGCTGGCCGTGTTCGTCTCCACCGGCAGCCACGCGCCGGAGATCTACGCCAAGAACATCGTCCCCTGGTTCCACGAATCCTGCCAGAAGCACGGCATTGCGGCCGAGATCTTCGCCAACGACTGCGACAAGTCGGAGCACGTCGTTCTGGGCAGGACCTCGCTGGGGGCGCGCGTCGAACTGATGAAGGACCTGCTGCGCTTCGAGGTGCGCGCCTACGGGCACGAGTCGAAGCACCACTACATGAACGGCTATTCGATCATCGACAAGCAGGTCGTGCCCGGCCTCGCCTCGCGCAAGTGCATCGAGGAAAACCACAAGTTCGCCCTCGACTCCGACCATTCGCTCGGCGGCCGCAGCCCCTGGCATCACGATCCGGCGCGGCGCGCCAATCCCTTCGCCCAGGGCGCGGCGGACGGCCGGCTGATGTCGGAGCGCTTCCAGTGGCGCGACGGCCGGCTCTCGGAGACGCCGGCGGAAACCTTCAATCTGGAAATGATCTCCACGAAGGTGTCGATCGACTGGATCTATTCCGGCGATCCCGACGAGGGCTGCCGGCGGATGATCGTCGCCGCCGACAAGCTCGCCGCCTTCGCGCTGCCGAAAACGCGCTACGCGGCCATCTCGCCCGGCGGACCGCCCGCCTGCAACGCCATCTACGGCGTGCAGAACTGTTTCGACATGGCGTTAAAAGGCGCGCTCGTCGAGGGCGGCGAGGCGCTGATTCTCGCCCCCTGCCTCGGCCGGCCGGACCTGCCGCCCGAGGTGCGCGGCCTCGCGCCCGACGCCAAGAGCAAGGCGCTCTTCTGGGACAACCTCTGCCGTTTCCTCGCGATGCCGCTGGATCAGGCGCTGGACTACATCGACAAGCATTTCGAATTGTATCTCTGGAAAACGGACCGCGTGTTGAAGCTGATGCGGGCCAGCAACATCAAACTCTACCTCTACAGCGAGTTGCCCCCCGAGATCATCGAGAAGGGCGGCTTCACGCCGGTCAAGGACCCGCAGGCCTGGATCGACGAGCGCGCCTCGCGCGGCGACGGCCAGCTCCGCGCCATCAACGACGGCAACAAGCTGCTGGTGGTGGGCGAGTAAACTCATCCTTCTTTTCCGTTTGATTTGTCCCCCCTGTTCATCTTTTAGAGCATAGAATTGAAAAAAAACGTGTTGACAGAACGGTAAGCGATGCTATGATTCGCCCATCCTCATCTTGATCAAACAGTTGTAATGGTAGCCCTGCTTTGTAGCAATGACTACAAAGAAACAACAATAATTGATTGAGAGGGATGGCATGAAAACCTTTTTGCCCACTTTGGCTGCGTTGGCAATTTTGGTCCTCACTTCCTGCGGCGACACCGGCCCATCGATTCCCAAACGCCTTTCGACGACCCTGAATTGAAGTTGACGGAAACGGAAAAAGCCGAGATCCAGGAATCGCTGGACGCCCTCGAACAATCGCTCGCCGAGCAGAAGGCGGCGCGCGAGGCCGGCCTTTTCGTTCTGCCGCCATTGGAGGAAACGGCCGACGATGCCCCGGCTCGTCCCGCCACCGGAGAAAGAGACCAGCTTCAAAATCAAGCAGAAGCGCTTGCGGGAGCCAACCTCGACGATGAAGCGAACGGGATGACGGATGAGGTTCCGGATATCATCGATTCCACGGACGATCGTTTGCCGGAGCCGGGAGAAGCCATTCCGCTTGACGGCGTCCATGCCCGGCCGGAGGATTACTGCGACCTGTTCTACGAGGTTGTGCTGAACGAGTTCATGGAAGGGTCAGGGAATCACCGCCTGCTGATCGACGCCCTTGTCTCGGCGTGTCCGGAACTTGCCGAGATTGACCCCGCCGGCGCCGAATTCAAGGCCTATACAACAGGCGAGCAGCGGCCCTGGATGCTGATTTGCAAAGGCTTCTTTATCGGATGCAGAATGGCGGCGCAGCCGATGGATCGGCTATCCCAGTTTGGTATGAATGACGATGTCGAATTCGTCATGATCGGGCCTTACAGCACGGCGATATTCTGCGAGCACAAATACTACCAGGGCGATTGTCGCGCGGAGAAATCGATTGCTTTTTTCCCCACTCTTTTTGTGACGGATTGGTTTGAAATAAGCTCTTTCTGGCTTTGGGACCAAACGAAACCGTCGGCGGCGAATCAGTGGTGGTCCTATCCGGGGTACGAGGGTTTCGGGTATCAGTATCTTTTCACGAGCAGCACGGAGGACGATTTCGCCTATCCCTATGACTCTGAATGGGGAGACGTGCCGACGGGCGAAATGCAGGGCGTCGCCCACGACCCAAGAAATAAGTATTGGTACTTCACTACGAAAGATCATGTGGATAAAATTCATGTCGCTCAAGATTTGAATAATCCCGCCATTGCAAAGGAAAGAGCAAGGCCATGGGGCAGTCATTGGGGCGATCCCGATTTCTTCGGCACACGGCTTTTCATTCCCAACTACGGCAATAGCGATGGGGGTATAGACATATATGTTGATGCCCCGAAAAATCAACTTGACTATGATGGAACTTATTTTCTCGATGCACCTACAGCGGAATTGGTTGGACCGTGGGGAATAGAATATGAAGATACAACACCCGGGCCGGCGTGGGTCGCCATCAATCCACGGAACGGTCATTTCTATACCTCCTACGAGCATTACTATATTATTCTTGAATACCGTTTTCAGGATGCCTACTCGACTCCCGATTCAGCTTGGCATGTCCCTCCATATGCGGCGCATGCGCTGGACACGCCAAGCATGGCCTTCGTCAGTGGTGTCGAAAGCATTCTCGGACCGGCGAATTTTAGCCACATATGGTATTCAAACAAGGACGCCTGGATTCAGGGAGGGGCATTCGCTCCGAGTGGACATCTTTATTATGTTTGGGATTACCCCCATAGTCACTGTCTCTCACTGGTAGCGCCCGATTGCCACCCATTCTGCTTTGGCCCTTGCCCTTATATGGGCATATACGCTTTCGATATGGCGGAGGCTTCAGAGCGGAATTTTTTAGGCAAAGCCCTTGCGCGTAGATTCATAAATTTCAACTACACTCCAGATATGGGGGTACCTTTTCACGATATTCGGGCCTCGGAGCTGGAAGGGATTGATGTCTGGAACCTTGCTGGAATTGAAAATAGAAATTCTCACCTAAACTTTTCCATTCACGCTATAATGCTCCATAATTCCGGTTCTTCCACATGGGACGCCGATAACGCTTCATTTTATCATATCCCGGTGGATGCCACTGACAACCTTTAAGTTTCGGGAGTCAAGATGAATTGCCTATCAGCTTTTCGCTGGAGTTCAGGCGCTCTATTCTTCACTGGACTTGGAGTATTGCTGATTATTGCTTGCACCGAATCCATCAGGACCGAAACGGATCAGGACACGTTCCCTGCTGACGGCGACCATACTGAAGCTCAGGAGACCGACCAGAGCGACAAGGATATTGAATTCGTTGCGGACGGCGATGTTGAACCCTACGAAGCATACGACCAGGACGGCATTGTCTTGCCAGATGGCGATCTGGATATAGTTGATGTCATTGATCAGGAACCTTGGCCAGACGAAAGCGACCTTGATGCCGATTTGGACCTTGACGAAAGGGTAGAACCCGATCAGGATTTCGAGACTGATGTCATTGACATCGTCGAACCAGATCCCGATGACTTGTGTGCGTATGATGAGGACTGTCCTCTTTATTATTCCTGTGATGAAACATCGGGTGTTTGTTACTCCGACCTCAACGTTATCTTCTGCGATCAGGAGACCGATTGTGTAAGCGGTTATATTTGCTATGTCTCACCAGATTCACCCGACGGGACGGGGAAATGCATTCCCGACCCGATGCCAGCGGACCATGAATCCGGTTTCGTCTGTCACACCCACGCCGATTGCCCGGATTACGAATATTGCGATCCCATTGTTTATTTGTGCAACTATGACGACAATGCGGAGCCCTGCGAGCCGGCTGAAGGATGCGAAACGGAGGGATACTACTGCGCCGAATTGACGGATGGTCGCCATCGCTGTATCCCAGTCGGCCTGCGACGGCAAAACCGTTGAGTCGGGGACGCTGATGGTTGAGTATCCTCACCGCTCCCGTGCGACGATTTTGATTGTAATCGCCGTAGTGGCATGGCTATGTTCAGTAATAGCACATGCAGAAGAAAGCAAGACAAAGCCGGCTGAAATCAAGGTGCTTCCCGAAGCCGCAACCGACGCAAAGACTTTCCGGGTCGAGTGGTTCCACCTCCTATTCATTGGTGGCAACTGGGGCTTAGGCTTAGAGGTAGGTTTTCCGAAGCTTTTATGGAAGTATGTTTATTTGAGCACACTGCAAGGCGGAGCTTCCACCTCCCTCTGGGAAAGTCATTATCTCGCTTCCGTATACGGCGGTCCCGCCGTGGGGTACCCTCTAATCTTGGACGCCGATAGCCGCCATGAACTCCGGTTTGGACTCAGTCCTGGGGTAGCGGTATTCGCTTACGACGATGCCCTGTGCCGCGATAACCCGAGACATCTTGTCGGATGGGTAGGGTTTGCTCTCATGCCCGAGGTGTACTATACATTCCATCATAGATTATCGGTTCAAGTCGGTTTCAAGGCCGTTTTAGCCGTCGTCGGCGACGGCACCTGCGCGTATCCCCCCGCCCAGGGTTACGTGGGCTTCGTCGGCATCGCGTACTGAAGGGAGAATTTTTGCGGCGTGTTTTCCTCCATTATGGGCCCGTAATTTGCCTGACTGTCGCTGTCACCGCCGGCCTTTGCGCGATGACGGCATTCGCTGAAGGAGGTGACACAAAACTCGAAGAAGCAGAGTTGGTACCCGATGCCCCAACCGACCCCAAAGCTCTTCGGGTGGAATGGTTCCACCTCCTATTCATTGGCGGCAACTGGGGCTTAGGTCCCGAACTTGGTTTCCCTAAATTGTTGTGGAGATATCTATATTTGACCACCCTTCAAGCCGGAGCCTCGATGCCAGCGTGGGGAAGCTACCACCACGGTTTGGTGTATGGCGGGCCTGCGGTTGGTTATCCGCTCTGGCTTGATTCCAATAAACGTCACGAGCTTCGGTTCGGGTTGAGTCCCGGCGCGGCTGTGTTTGGCTATGATGGCGCATTGTGCAGAGATAACTATGGGAATCCCATTGGCTGGGTGGGGTTCACGCTCATGCCAGAGGTGTATTATACATTCCATTATGGATTATCGTTTCAAGCCGGCTTCAAGGCGGTCCTGACCGTCGTCGGCACTGGCACCTGCCCGTATCCCCCTTCCCAGGGCTACGTGGGCTTCGTCGGCATCGCGTACTGAAAACGCGCGTCAAGGAGAGCAAAATGGTTCGCTTATCGTTCGGTGGTTTCGGCTGGGGAAGGTTGCTGACCGTGGCTTTGCTGGCGCTGCTGGCGGCCGCTTGCGACGAAACCACGACCGCCGAAACCGATCAGGATAATCCCCTCGCCGATGGCGACCACGCCGAAGCCGCCGACGGAGACCAGACCGACCGCGACGTCGAGGCGATTGACGACGGCGATGCCGAGCCGGATATGGACGAGGCGGTCCCGCCGGACGGCGACCCGGACGAAATCGACGCAACCGACGACGATTTCATGCCCGGCGAGGACGAGCCGGACCCCGACGCCGTGGAAGAGCCAGACGGAGACGGAGCCGATTGGGAGCCGGACTCCGAAGCGACCTGCGAATACGATTGGGACTGCCCAATCTTGTTTTCATGCGATGAGGAAAGCGGCGCGTGCGTGTCCGACCCCAACGCCGTCGTCTGCGACACGGATATCGACCCGGAGACGGGCTGTCCGGAGGGCTACCTTTGCTACAACGGCGAGGGCGTACCCCAGCCTGGAAAATGCATTCCCAACCCCATCCAGGGGGAGTCCTGCCAGACGCACGCCGATTGCCCGGACTACACGCTATGCGTTTCGTATGTGGAAAGGTGCATCTCCGACGAGGGCGCGAAACCCTGCGAATCGGAAGCGGACTGCCAGGATCAATACGACTGCGCCGATCTGCTGGACGGCCGCCATCGCTGCATTCCCGTCGGCTGGCGGCGCTAAGCGGCGCTACGCCGGTTTGAGCACCAGCCGCGCATCGACGACGGTCAGGCCCTTGCCCTTGGGATGGACGATGACCGGGTTGAGGTCGAGCGCCTGAATTTCCGGGTGGGCGATGATCAGGCGCGCGACGGCGACGATCAGTTCGACGAAGGCCTCGGTGTCGGCCGGCCCCAGACCTCTGAATCCCTGCAATAGCTGCGAGGCCCGCGTCTCGGAAAGCAGTTCCGCCGCGTCCTCGCGGGTCAGGGGCGCGACGCGCGCGGCGACGTCGCGCACGACCTCGGCCAAGAGTCCGCCCGAGCCGGCGAGCACCACCGGCCCGAAGCTCGGATCGTATTTCACGCCGACGAACATCTCCCAGCCCTGCGGCGCCATCTCCTGGATCAGGGCGCATTCCATGCCGCCCGCCAGTCTGGCGCGCGAGGCCGCCTTGGCGATCTCGTCCCAGCCGGTGATCAGCCCGTAGTCGTCCTTCAGGTTGAGCTGCACGCCGCCCACGTCGCTCTTGTGCGGCGCGTCGGCGTGGATGAGCTTCAGGGCGATCGGGAACTTCAGCCCCTCCACCTTCTCCAGCGCCTCGTCGCGCGAGCAGGCGACGGCGCGGCGGACCATCGGCACGCCGTAGAGCTGCAACAGCTCCAAGGCGTCGGCGACGGTCGGCGCGCGGCCCGCTTTCCGCCAGGAAGCGACGAGTTCGGCCGCCTGCGGCAGGGCGGCGGCCGGCTCGGCCTCGGTTTCGAAGGGCCGGCGGCGCTCGGCGGCGCGCACCGCGTCGCGGCTGTAGGCCAGGGCCTGCACGCCGTGGAAGGCGGTGCGGAACAGCGGCAGGGCGTAGCTCTCGCGGATGTACTGCCGCTCGTGGCGCTGCGTGATCAGCACCGTCGTCACCGGCTTCTGGTAGCGGTACATCAGGGGCATGATCTGGCTGATGAACTGGTGCGCCTCGTCCGGCGCGCCCTGGGCGTCGTAGTTGTAGATCAACAGCACGCCGTCGAATTCGTCCAGCTTGAGCGTTTCCTCCAGGATGTGGACGACGACCGGGTGGAAGATGATCTGGCCCAGATCCAGCGGGTTCTGCAGCGTGATGACCGACTTCTCGAAATACTGCCGGCAGGCGTCGAAAAAGCCGTCGGGGAAGGGCGGCAGCTCGAAGCCCATCTGGCTCGCGGCGTCGGCGGCCATCACGGCGTAGCCGCCCGAACGGGAGAGGATCGCCAGACGGTTGCCCTTCATCAGGGGCAGGGTCAGCTGCTTGGAGACGTTGGCCCACACCAGGCTGTCGGGGACGCGCAGCACGCCCACCTGGCGGAAGGCGTCGTCGAGCACGTCCTCGTCGCCGGAAATCGCCGCCGAGTGGCTGGTGGCGACGCGCTGGGTGGACGGCTGGGTGTTGCTCTTGAGCACGACCACCGGCTTCTTCTGCCGCGATACGACGCGCAGAAAATCGCGGCCGCGCGAAATGCCCTCCAGGTAGGCCGAGATCATCGAGGTTCCGCCGTCGCCGCCCAGATACTCGATCAGGTCCACCTCGTCGATGTCCAGGCCGTTGCCGAAGCTGATGAACTTGTTGAGCCCGATGTACTCCGAGGTGAGATCCATGACATGGGAAAGGCCCACGCCGCCCGACTGGGAGATGACGGAGATGCCGCCCTCGACGAACGGCGCGATCGGCCGCGTGAACGGCGTGCAGAGGCCGTTTTCCTGATTGATGATGCCGATGCAGTTGGGGCCCAGGAAGCGGATGCCGTAGCGCCGGCAGACCTCCAAGAGCCGCCGCTCGACGTCGGACTCGCCGCCCGAAAATTCGCGGAAGCCGCCCGATTCGATGATCAGCCGGCGGATGCCCTTGCGGCCACACTCCTCGGCCACCTGCGGCACGTTCTTCGCCGGCACCAGGAGCACGGCGAGGTCGATCTTTTCCGGCACGTCGGCGACGGAGCGGAAGAGGGGATAACCCTCCACTTCCTCGTCGCGCGGGCCGATGGCCCAGACCTTGCCCGCGTAGCGGAAGCGGCGCAGGTTGGCGAGAATGCGTTGCGCCAAGTTGGAGGGCGACGATGAGACGCCGACGACGGCGATGGAATCGGGGTAGAAGAAGGTGTCCATGCGTCTTTCCTGCCGCGCTGCGGCTTGTATGCGAACTTACTCCTGCTGTATCGCAGCGCGTCAGGGATGTCAAGCCGGCCCGATTTTGCGCTGCGCCTTGTAGCGGGCGCGGATCTCCCCCAGCGCCGGATCGTAGAGGCCGGAGCGGAAATCGGGAAATCCCCACTCGAAGGGCAGGAAACGCCCCTTGCGGTAGTAAAGCGTCGGGTCGGCCCAGACGCCTTCGCCGAGATAGATTTTCTGCCAGCCGGGTTTGAACGAAGCCAGGACGATCTTGAAGGTGTCCATGTAGCCCGGATCGACGTTGACGGACCGCGTCCCGTCCCGCCGCGCGAAGCGCGCCTCGATCGCCGCCGTCTCCCGCTTGATCCCGGCCAGCGCCGCCGGATCGATCAGCGGCTCGAAGCTGGCGAACCGCCGCTCGATCGGCGCGCCCATCTCCGGGGCATAGTAGTCGGTGGCCGTGAAGGGATAGACGGGCGAACGATAGTCGATCGGGCCGAAACGCTCGGCGAGCGCGGCGAGGAGGGCCTCGCGCCCGGCGTCGGGAGCGAACAAGAGGCCGACGAAAAGCTTGACGGGCTCGGCGGGGGTCGGAGGCATCGCGGCCGGCCTCGCCTAAATCTTCCGTTTCGCGCGGCGGGCGTTGACCAGCGCCCGCGCCTGGGCCACCTTCGCCGCCTCGATGCCGAACAGCGCCGCCACCGTCGCTTCCAGATCATGGCCCAGCGTGCGCTTCTCCGTTTCGCCGGCGCGGATCGTCCGCAGATGCCGGTTGTGAAGATATAATTGGCCGGCCTCGGTCCGCCGCGTCGCCACGAGTTGGCGCATCGACGGCCAGAAGAACGACGCGTTCCAGAAACGGATGAAGGCCGTATCGTCCACGGGACGCGGGTCCAGCCGCCAGCGCCACGCCTCCGGCCCTTTCGCCTCGTCGTAAAGGACGTACCGGCCGTCGCGGCGGTCGGGGTCGAGGAGAAGCGCGCCGCGCGGCGTGGCGATTTTGCGCCGGCCCCCGTCCAGCCGCACCGGCTCGCAAATCAGGTAGCCGGGATCGACGAGCCAGTCGTCCGCGCCCTGGCGCACGACCAGGGCGCAATGGCGCGCCGGTCCGGCGGGCGTCTCGGCGATGACGGGCCGCGCCTCGAAGCCGAGCCGTTCGGCGACGCGGCGGAAGCTGTGCGTCAAGGAGAAGCAGGCGCCGCCGAGGCCGTGGCGCAAGTGGTCTTCCACAACCTCCAGAGGCATCCGCCGCCAGTCGTCGGGGCCTTCGCCCTGAACGGTCTTCAAGAGCTTGGAAATGTTTTCGTAGGGCAGTCCGGAAAACGCCTCGGCGGCCTCGCCCAGGCCGGCGAGCGTCCCTTCGCGCACGACAAGCCGGTAGGCGTCGAGAAACGCCTCCGCCGCGCGCCGGTCGTCCGCCGAATGGCCGTCCATAGCGGCCGCTACAGTGGTGGGCAGGGAGGCGTTCATTCGAATACGAGATAAAGCCGCCAGGCGTTGAGGCGGCCGGAATTGAGGCGGTCGTCGTCGATCGTGACCAGTTTCCATTCGCCCGCCGCCGGCCGCCCGGCCAGATCGGCCAGCGCGCCCGGCCCGTCGGGTTCGACCAGCGCGCCGTAGATCGTGACGAGATTGGCGCCGGCGATCGCGCCCTTGTGCAGGCGGACGGTCGCGCCCCACGGCGAAACGAGATCGACGACGAGATGGCGGATGTCGGGGTGGGTGATCGACACGCCCACGTAGACTTCCCGCAAGACCGCCTGATCGGGAACCGCGATGACGCTGGTCAGGCCGTTGCGGTAGGAGTCGGGGATGGCTTGCGGAAAGACTTCATCGGAGACGAAAATTTCTCCGGGAACGAGCGACGACACTTCGACCGGCACGGCAAGGGCGGCCACGCCGGGATCGGTCGGGACGACGAGAATCGTCGTCCGCGCGTCGTCGGCCTCGCCGGCCGTGACGAGGCCCTGGGCGGAGACGTCGGCGACGAAGGGATCGAAGGACTCGAAGCCCGTCAGCGAAACGAGGTCGATCGCCGCGTCGGGAACAAGCGGGCCGAAGCGGCCGACGACGGACAGCGTTTTGGCGCGGCCGGGAAAGAGGCGCACGACGACGGGCTTGGCCTTGATCGATTCCAGCGCGGCGGCCGTGAAGGTGAAGCCGCCGGTCCGATCCAGGCCGTTCGCGTTCGGCGAGGCGGCGACCATGGCGCGCCGCCAGCCGTCCTCGGCGCAGACGAACCGCAGTTCCTCCACGCCGCCCGCGCCGCGCCGGTCGGCGGTCTCCGTCACGGTGGCGTCATCCGAGCCATAGAGCGTCAGCGCCGCGTCGAAGGTCGAGACGCCGGCGTCCATGGCGACGCGCAGCAGGACCACCCGCCCGGCGCGGCAGGCGACGGCGAAGCGGGCGCTTTCGCCCTCCGTCTGGATGCGGCCGGCGAGGGCCGCCGAGGGAATCGCCGGCGCGACAGCCGGTCCGCCGGCCAGCCATAGAAATCGCAGGCGGCCGGATTGGCATCCACGATCCGGCCTTGATCCGGGTCGAGCAGCAGCATGACGGCGTGATTATTGTCGAACATGCCGCGATAGCGCTCTTCGCTTTCGCGCAAGGCTTTGACCGCTTTTCTCCGGCGTTCCCCGTCCAGAAAAATCTGGGCGATCAACAGGAAACCCAGCGGATAGAAGACCAAAACGCTGGGGCCGATTCGACGCAAGAGAGCCCAGCCGGAATTGGGAATCATCAGTTGCAGCAGCAACATGATCACATGGACCAGCAGGCCAAAGAGCCAAAGCCGCATCGGGTTGACCCAGGCTTCATTCCGCTGGCGCAGTCGATGCAGGGCAACGCCCAGGGCGGTGGCTTCGATCACGACGGACACACCGGCCAAGGCCCCCGCGCCGCCCAGGTGCATCCGATACGCTCCGCACAGAACCGCTGCCGGAATGGCGGCGATCGGACCGCCGAACAGCCCCGCCAGGCTGAGCACGATCGAGCGCCCGTCGTAGATCACCCCCGGGGAGAAACGCATTGGCGTCATCATGCCCGCGATGCCTACCGCGCCGAAAAGGACTCCCGTTGTCAGGCCATACAGCAGGGGCCGGCCTTCGAACCGCCGCGCCAGGATTTGCAGGCCCACCGCCAAGGTTACCAGCAAGGCCACGTTCTGAATCAGTTCAAGGATCATGGGTTCCGTTCTAGCATCATCGAATGGTGAATCGTACGCCGGGATTCGATCCGTTATCCCGATGGATTGCCTGTCATTGTAAGGCCAATCAAACCCAATTTATCAATGATAGACATCCCCGCAGGACTTGTCAATTATCTCTTCCGGGAAGAGACCTTTGCGCCGTTCGCTTTTTGAGAAGTGGAGACAGGAGCGGAACAAGGCGTCATTCCGGCTCCCGGCTTGCCGGGATCGGGCCGGAATCCAGCAAGATAACCAGGGGATCGTGAAGGAAAAGCGGAGAGAAGGAAACAGACTGGGTTCTCCCGATCCA
>QZKR01000155.1 GCA_003598065.1 Myxococcales bacterium
TTCGCCGTCTCCATCTTCGACAGACTCGCCCGATTCCTCCGCGTCCGTTTCCTCCGCCGTATCGGTTTCCGCATCCTCAACGGCATCGGCCGTTTCCGCATCTTCCTCGTCGTCCGCGTCGCCGTCGGCGCGGGCTTTTGCGCCGGAGTCGATCGGCGCCTCCGTGAGCCCGGCGCAGGCTTCGTTTTCCGGACAGTCCTGGTCGCGTTCGCATTCAGCGAAGGAACCTCGTTGCGGCAGGCAGGCGTCGAGCGTCAGGCGCAGCAACGAATCGTAGGGATTCCGTCCCATCTCCGCGGGGTAACAGGCGAAATCGGCCGGGCAATCCTTGTGGGCGGCGGCGTAGCGGTCGATGGCGGCGATGTCGCAGGGCTCGGAGCAGAACCAGTTGCCGCCGTCGTCCGGGACGCAGAAGGTGTTGGCGCATTCCAGGCCGTCGGCCAGGGCATAGCTGCATGTCTCGCCGAAACCGAGTCCCCCTCCCACCGGTCGATGGCAGGAAAGGGCGTAATTCTCGAAGGTGTCGTTGAGCCGCTTGCCGCCGCAGATTTCGCCTTCGGTCGTGCAGTCGCGGTCGGATGAACAATCCTTAAGTTTGCAAATCTCGCCGGCCGGGCAATTGAGACCTTGGTTCGGGTCCTGACATTCCTTCTGATACAGGCGGGGCTGTTCGTATTCGGGCGGCAAAAACGAGCCTTCGAAGCGTTCCCGGCATTTGCGTCCCGGGGCGCAATCCGCATCGTCGTCGCAGAAAGCGGAACAGGCGGCCTCGCCCGTTTCCGGGGCGACGAGGCAGACCTGGTTGTCGCAATCTTCCGCGGCATCGCAGGCGGTCCCTTCAGGCGCGCCGCAGGGCTCGATCACCGTGCAGAAAGGCTCCAGAGCGGACCAGTTCCAGTTGGGCCAGAAACGGCCGCACACCTCGCCTTCCAAACAGTCGCCGTTGCTCTCGCAGAGGCCGCCCGAGCCGGGCATGCAATAGTAGGAAGACGGCACGCCGAAAAGATATTGGTAGTTTATCAGATGGCAGCTCCAACCGGGACCGCAGTCGTCCAATCCTACGTCCTCCAGATCGGGCCAGCATTCGCGGGTGCAGATGTTGTCCTGGCAGACGTAGCCGTTCGGGCAGTCGATCGCCTCCTCGCAAGGCAGGCCGCAGTATCGGCAGCGATCGGTGCCGATCGGAATGTCGCAAGCGCCAGCCTCGGGAATCTCGAACTCGGGCCATTCCGGTTCGTAGTCGATCTCGGACGGGTCGAATTCCATTTCCGGCTCGACTTCCTCGTCGCCGTCCTCGATCGGACTTTCTTCTTCCGCCTCGATCGAGTCGTCCTCGGCCTCGTCGGCCGTCTCGCCGTCGCCGTCTCCCTCGGGGTCGCCATCGACGGTTTCGCCCTCTTCGTCAGGCCCAGGCTCGCTGTCGCCGGAGTCGCTACAGCTCGAAAAAACAGCCATCACCAGCAAGCCGAGCAAGGTCCACCGCAGGGCCGGAAAAATTGCTTGTTTCATTGCGTCTCCTGGCGGCATAACTCACAGCAATCGGAAGCGGGAGTATAGCATTGGGGCCAAAATAGTCAATGAAATTGTGGCAATTGCCGTTTTTCGCAAGCAATTTAGGAAACAGGCGGGATTCCCGGCCGGGCGGTTGCACACCACATGCGCTTCGGGCATAATCGGTGGGCGACGCACCCTGAATCTCCAAGGAGGGTTTCATGGCCGACTGCATTTTTTGCAAGATCGTCGCCGGCGAAATTCCGGCGCAGGTCGTTTATCGGGACGAGCAGGCGATGGCCTTCAAGGACATCCGCCCGCTGATGACGCACCACTATCTGCTGATCCCCACGCGCCATATCGCCACGGTCAACGACGCCGACGACGCCAACCAGGCTGAACTGGGGCGGCTGTTCGTGGCGGCGGGAAAGGTCGCCCGCGAGCAGGGCTTCGCCGATCAGGGCTATCGGCTCGTCTGCAACACCAACCGCGACGCCGGGCAGGAAGTATTCCACATCCACCTGCACATGTTCGCCGGAAAGGGCATGGGATGGCCGCCGTTTTAAGCGCCAGAAATCTCCGCGTCGTTCTCGCGGCCGTCTGCCTGCTGTTCGCCGCTGCGGGCGTATCGGAACTGCCGGCCTGGGGCGATACGGCCGGCGTGCCCGACGTTCTCGTCAGGCCTCAGCCGCCGCGCTATTTCGGGCTTTATTTCCAAGGCCGCAAAGTCGGCTGGATGCGGCTCGTGCGCGCCACGCCCCAGCCCGGCTTTCTCGATCTGGAAACGGCCACCGAATTCACCCTGATCGTCGCCGGCGTGCGCACCGAGATGCGCACCGTCGAGACGCGCCGCTACGATCTGACCACGGGAAAACTTTTCGAACTGACTTATGAAATGTCCGGCACGACCGGCTCGACACGCATTCGGGGAACGGCGGAGGGCGACGGAATACGCCTCGTCACCGAAACCGGCGGAAGGCGGGAGGAGCAGAAAGCCACCACCAGCGGCGAGACGCTGGCCGACGTGCTCGCCGTCGAGGCGGCGATTCTCTCCGGCAAGAAAATCGAGGGGACAGAAATCGAAACGCGGGCTTTCGATCCGTCCATCCGCAAGGAATTAACCACGAAGCATCGCCTGGGCGGCGTGGAGCGTCGGCTCGTGCATGGCGTGCCGCAGATCGTGCGGCGCGTCGATGCCGAGGTGGTCGGGCTGAATCTGCCGATCGTCGCCTGGTTCGGCGAGGACGGCGAGATGCTGGAAACGCTTCTGGCCGGCTTTTTGAAGGCCCGCTGGGAAGACGAGACGCAGGCGAAAAGCGGCTTTTCCGTGGCCGACTTTCTCGACACCAGCAAAGCGCCCGTGCCGACGCCCCTTTCCGGCACGGAGAAGGCGTCGCGGATGGTCGTCGTTTTCGCCGGCGTCCCGCAGGATCTGGCCGTTGACGACCAGCGGCAGACGTGGACGACGCGGCCCGACGGGACCCGGACGCTCGATGTCAAGCGCGACGCCTTCGACCCGAAGATTTCGCCGAAGCTCGCCGCCATCGACAAGCAGGCCTTCGCCAAGGAACTGGCCGCCGAAACGCATCTGCAGATCGACGATCCGCGCCTCCGCGCCAAGGCGGCGGAACTCGTGCGCGGCGCGGCGACGACGGGCGAGGCGGCCAAACGCATCCTCGACTGGGTGTACGCCAACGTGAAAAAAACCTACACGCCGACTTTCTCCAATGCCGCGGAAGCGATGCAGTCCCTGGCCGGCGACTGCGGCGAGCATGCGGTGCTTTTTGTGGCGCTCTGCCGCGCGGCGGGAATCCCGGCGCGCGAGACGGCGGGAATCGTCTACGCCGAGGAAATGGAGGGCTTCGCCTTTCACGCCTGGGCCGAAGTATGGGCGGGACGCTGGGTTTCGGCCGATCCCTCCTGGGGCCAGATGCCGGTCGATCCGACGCACGTCGTCTTCGCGCGCGGCGGCATGGCCGAGCAGGTGCGGATCATCCCGCTGATCGGCGCATTGCGAGTCCGCGAGATCCGGGTCGAGAAATAAGGGCGCGTTTCCGCGCCTGCGCGACGGTCCTTAACCGACAAAGGAGGTTCCGATGCCTTTTATTTTGCCTCAACTGCCTTACGCCAAGAACGCCCTGGCGCCGCATCTGTCGCAGGAAACCCTGGAGTTTCACCACGGCAAGCATCACCAGGCGTACATCGCCAATCTCAACAACCTTCTCGAAGGCAAGCCCGAAGCGTCGCGGACGCTGGAGGAAATCATCGCCAAGAGCGACGGACCGGTGTTCAACAACGCCGCCCAGGCGTGGAATCACGCGTTCTACTGGCTGAGCCTGAAGCCGAACGGCGGCGGCGAGCCGACGGGGGCGCTCGCGGCGCAGATCGCCAGGGACTTCGGCGGCTTCGCCAAGTTCAAGGAAGAATTCGCGCAGGCGGCGGCGGCGCAGTTCGGCTCCGGCTGGGCCTGGCTGGTCTGGGACAACGGCGAACTCAAGATCGTCAAAACCGGCAACGCCGACCTGCCGCTGAAGCACGGCCAGACGGCGCTGCTGACGATCGACGTCTGGGAGCACGCTTACTACATCGACTACCGCAACGCCCGGCCGAAATACATCGAGACGTTTCTGAACCATCTGGCGAACTGGGATTTCGCCTCTCAGAATTTCGCCAAGGCGCAGAACTGATCGGATTTCAGAGCCTGGAGACAGGGGGCTTAAGCCCCTTGTCCAACCTGATTTTCCTGATGCTTTTTGGAACGCAAGTGGGCATTAGTCGGAGTTTTCTTCCGAGGGCGGCTGGCCTTTGCCGTTGCCTTTTTCGGGGCTTTCCTCGCCGTCCGGCTCCTCCTCGTCATCGATAAGCCAGCCGTAGAGATCGGCCTCCTTGCAGCGGCGCGAACAGAAGGGCCGCCAGGGGTTGTCCTCCGAATATTCAACGGATTTGCCGCAGCGGGGGCATTTGACGGTCATCGCGGCGACTCCCGCGCAAGACGCTAGTGGCGCAGCGCCGGATCGGCGGCGGCGGGGATCGAGATGAACGCGAGTTTGCCGTCTTCGCCGACGCGCACCGTCACGGCGTCGCGGCGGCGCACCTCGCCCTTCAGAATCAGCGTCGCCAACGGGCCCTCGATGAGTCGCTGAATGGCGCGCCGCATCGGCCGCGCGCCGTAGCGGGCGTCGTAGCCGCCGCTTTTCGCCAGAGCCAGCGGCACGGCCTCGTCGAAGCTCAAAACGATCGCCTTTTCCTTTTCCAGCGTGCGGGCGGTGGACTCCAAAAGGAGGCGGGCCACTTCGCGCACGTCGCTCTCGGAGAGCGGCCCGAAGATGATTTTCTCGTCGATGCGGTTGTAAAGTTCGGGCGGGAAAAGCCGGCGCGCGGCGGCGAGAACGTCTTTCTCCTTGCCCGACCGTCCGTGGCTTTGATGCCCGAATCCGACCGCGCCGCGGTCGAAATGCTCGCTGCCGACGTTGGAGGTGAGAATGACGACGGTGTGCGAAAAGTCCACCGTCCGCCCGAGGCCGTCGGTGAGCCGGCCGTCGTCGAGCACCTGCAACAATATTTGATGCACGTCGGCGTGCGCCTTCTCGATCTCGTCGAACAGCACGATCTGAAACGGCTTGCGGCGCATGGCGTCGGTCAGGAGGCCGCCTTCCTGGTAGCCGACGTATCCCGGCGGCGCGCCGATCAGCTTGGCGACGGAATGCGGCTCGGCGTATTCGCTCATGTCGAAGCGCGCCAGCGCGTCGCGGCTGCCGAACAGCTCGTCGGCGAGCGCGCGGGCGATCTCGGTTTTGCCCACGCCCGTCGGGCCGGCGAAGAGGAACGAGCCCATCGGACGCTCGCCGCCGAAGCCGGCCGCGTTGCGCCGCAGCGCCTCGGCGACGCGCTTGAGAACCTCGCGATGGCCGACGATCCGCTCGCCGAGCCGTCCCTCCAGCTTCAAAAACCGCTCCGATTCGTCGGTGACGAGCTGCTCGACGGGCACGGCGGTCAGCCGCGAGACGATCTCGGCCACGAGCCGTTCATCGACGCGGTCCAGACCGGCGCGGCGGGCCCGCGAGCCGGCGAGATCGAGGATGGTCAGCGTCTTGTCGGGCTGGGCGCGGTCGCGCATGTAGCGGTCGGCGAGACGCACGGCGAGCCGCAGCGCCTCGGGCTCGACGGCGACACCGTGATGCTTCTCGTAGGCGGCGGCGGTGGAGGCGAGAATGCGCAGCGTCGTCGCCTCGTCGGGCTCGGCCAGATCGACGATCTGGAAACGGCGGGAGAGCGCCGCGTCGATTTCGATCGTGCGTTTGTATTCGTCGCGCGTCGTCGCGCCGATCACCGGAAACTCGCCCTGGGCCAGCGCCGTCTTCAACTCATGGCCGATGTCCTGCGCGCCGTCCACCGAGCCCTGGGCGATGAGGTGGATTTCGTCGATGAACAGAATCGCCCGGCCCTGGGCCTCGCGCATTTCGCGCCGCAGGGCGTCGATGCGCTCGGAAAAGGAGCCGCGCAGGTGCGTGCCCTTCAGAAGCCGTGCCAGTTCGAGCCGGTAGACGCGCCGCCCTTCCAGACCCGCCAGGGTTTCCGGCGCATGGGCCAGCCGCCAGGCCAGGCCCTCGATCAAGGCCGTCTTGCCCACGCCGGGCGCGCCGATGATCAGCGGATTGTTGACCTTGCGCTTGTTGAGGATGTCGGCCAGTTCCTCCAGCTCGCGGTCGCGCCCTTCCACTTCTTCCAGTTCGCCGCGCCGCGCCGCCTCGACAAGATCGACGGCGACGTCGTGCAGCACGGGAAGATAATCGGGCGTCTCGGGGGCCGTCGGACGGCGCTTGAGCCCCTCCGGCTGGACGACTCCCGCCGATTTGCGCAGCGGCTGGGCGGCGCGCAGGGCGGCGGCCTGCGGGGATTCGGCCTCCGCGTTCGGCGCGGCGGCGGGTTTGCTGCGGGCGAACTGCTCGAACAATTCCACGTAGCGGCGCGGCAGGCCGTTGACCAAGAGCGAGATCGCCTGATTGCGCAGGCGCGGAATCGCCACGCCGGCGCGGTCCAGCACGCCGTAAGCCCACGAGCGGCGGTGGCGGCAGACGGCGACGAGCAGGTGCAGGCAGTTGACTTCCTTGCTGCGGTATTTCTCCGAGGTCTCCTCGGCGAACTGCATCAGCTCTTCCGAAGTGTCGGGCGGCTCGGCCTTGCCGCGATCGACGAAGGGCAGCAGCTTCTCTTCGTCGAAGCCCTCCTCGGAAAGCAGCAGGCCTCCCGAGTTGTCGAGCATGAACATGGCGAACAACAGATGCAGGCTGTTCAATTCCTCGCCGAGCTGCTCGGCGGAATCGAGCGCCTCGTTGATGACGTACTTCAGTTCGAGACTATAGGGCCGCGACATGTCTTCTTTTTTCTTGGATGCGAAACCGGATCACCCTTGCGGCGGAACGCCGCGAATATACTGATTATACACGAAACCGGTCCGCCGGGCAAGTCGGCGCGCAGGCGGTTCAAATAAGCCTCCGGCGCAGCCGGTTGGCGTTGAGGAGCACGGCCGTGCTGGAGACGAGCATCAGCGCCATGGCGGCCACGGGCAAGAGTTCCCCCAGCGCGGCGACGGGAATGAACAGCGTGTTGAAGGCGAAGGCCCAGACGTAGTTCCAACGGATAACATGAGTAAGGCGGCGGCCGGCGGCGAACAGGTCCGGCAGGGCTTTCAAATCGCCGTGCAGCAGGATGAAGCCGGCGGCGGCGAGCGCTTCGTCGGTGGACTTGGCGAGCGCTACGGAGACCGTCGCCGCGCTCATCGCCAGGGCGTCGTTCGTGCCGTCGCCGACGAAGGCGGCGGTTTCGCCCGCGCGCTTCAACTCCGCCATTCGCAGCACCTTGTCGTCCAAGGTCGCGCCGCCCCGGACTTGCGGGACGCCGAGCGAGCGGGCCGCCCAGTCGCAGGCCGCCTGCCGGTCGCCGGAGATCAGTTCTAACTTCAATCCATCGGAGGCCAGCCTGCCCAGCGCCTCCTTGGCTTCGCGGCGCAGGGCGTCGGCGATGACGAAACAGCCGGCGGCGCGGCCGTTCTCGCCGAACCAGACCAGCGTGTGCCGTTCATCGGCGCCGTCGGGCGTGAAGGCTTCCTCGAACAAACCCGCCGAGCCTACGGTAAAGGTCCGGTCGGCCATTTGCAGCAGGCGGCCCTCGCCGGGTTTGTCGATGATCTCGCCCTCCGGCAAGACGGCGGCATGCGCTTCCAAATGCTGGCGCAGGGCGGCGGCGACGGGGTGGCCGCTGCCCGCCTCGGCGGCCAGAACCAGCGGCAGCAGGGCCGGCTGTGGCGGGCCGCGCCAGACGAGCCGCTCCACGCTCATCCGCCCTTCGCTGAGCGTCCCCGTTTTATCGAAGACGACGCGGCCGACGCGATTCAACTCTTCCAGTTGCACGGCGTCCTTGACGAGGATGCCGCGCTTGAGCAGCGCGCCCGTGGCGGCGGTGAGGGCGGAGACGCCGGCCAGGCTGAAAGCGCAAGGGCAGGCGACGGCGAGCACGGCGATCGAGGGAAACCAGCCCTCGGCGCTGAATGCGTAAGCCCAGCCAAAGACGACGACGCGCGCCGCCCAGGCGAGAAAAGCTATGGCGAGCACGAGCGGCGTGAACCAGCGGGCGACGCGGTCGGCCGAACGCAGCCGCTCTTCGCCGGCGGCCAACGCCTGCCGCAGGCTCGCGGCGATGTGGTGCAGGCGCGTCTCGTCGAAGCGGCGCCGGACGGCGAGCGTCAGCGAACCCTCGACGACCGACGACCCGGCGATCACCGCGTCGCCCGCCGCTTTCTGCCGCGGGCGCGGCTCACCGGTGAGCACCGCTTCGCTCACCGTCGCGCCGCCTGAGGCGGCGTCGCCGTCGAAGGGAACGACGTCGCCCGCCGCGAAAACGATGCGGTCGCCCGGACGGACCGAATCGACGCCGGGATAAACGATCTTTCCGTCCGCCTCGATCTTGCGCACGCGCGACACGGGCATCCGCAGGAGCGTCGCCAGATCGGCGAACGTTTTGTCGCGCAGCCGCGCCTCGATGAGGCGCGACAGAAGCGAGATCGTCACCAGCCCGGCGAACGTCTCGAAATAGATCTCGTCGCGGCCGACCGAAAGCGCCGCGAGCGAGAGGATAAAAGCCGCTCCCGAACCGATGGCGATCAGCGCGTCCATCGTCGTCGCGCCGCGCCGGAAACCCTGCCAGGCGCGCCGGGCGATCGGCAGCCACGCCAGCCACACCACCGGCGCGGCGAGCAGGAATTCGAGCCACTTGATTTCCTCGGGCGCCGCGTCCAACCCGCCGTGGCGCTCGAAGTAGCGCAGCGTGGAGAGCGACATCAAGTTCATTGTCAGAATCGCCGCGGCGACGAAGGAGAACGTCAGGCCCTGGCTCGGCCTGAGCCCCTCCGTTTCGCTAAGTTCGCCCAGGCGATAGCCCAGCGGCTTGAGCGTCTCCGCGAGCCTGTCGGGCGCGGTGCGGCGCATGTCGTAGCGCACGAGCCCCGTGCCGCTGAAAAAATCCACCGTCGCCTTCTCCACGCCGGGACAGGCGAGCAGCACCTGCTCGGCCACCCACGAGCAGGAGGGACAGGCCAGCCCGCCGAACCTGAAGCGCGTTTCCCGCCGGGCTTCCGGATGGGTCGGCGAAGCGGCGGCGTCCGTTTCGACGGTCTGCTCCCGAGCGGCCTGCGCCGTCGCGATGAGGCCGAGCCGGCGCGCGGCGGCGACATAGGCGGCATGGGCGTCGGGAGGAAGATTGGCGAGCACCTCATGGACGCGGGCGCAGCCGGCGCAGCAGAAGCTCCCTTCCACGGCCTGTCCCGACGGAATCGGCGCGCCGCAGAGCGTGCAGACACCGGCCGTCGGCATGGCGAGGTCGTCCCGTTCCGGCGCGCGTGCGGCGCTGGGCATCTATTTCAGCGGTTCGACGTACTTCGGGGCGAAATACGGCGTAGACGGCGCGCCGGCCAGCGTGCGCACGTGCTGCAAGGCCAGCAGGATTTCCAGCGGCGTCAGGGTGTCCCGCAACGGAACCATGTTGGCGCTGCCGAAGGCGATCTGGCCAAACAGCTCGCGGTCGTTTTTCGCCTGCGTCTGCGCGTTGCGCAGGTCGGGCAGGCGCACGTCGAAGCTCTCGCCGACGATGATCCGGCCGTCGCCGTTTTTGCCGTGGCAGTGATAGCAGTAGTAGCCGTACGTCTTCTCGGCGCGCGCCTTGATCGCCGCCTCGTCGAGCTTTTGCATGGCGGCGAGGCCCTGCTCGTAGCGGTAAGCGCCGGTCGTGGGCACGATCCCCGGCGGCGTCGGCGGCATCGGTTCTTCATAGGGGCGGACGGATTCCGTGGCCCACATGTCCCAGCCGTCGAACAGCGTGCGGAAGCTGCGCTCCATGGGGCCGAGCCAGTCGTAGCTGCCGCAGCCGGCGAGCAGGAAAGCCGCCAGGGCGGCCAGGGCGACACGAAAAACCAGACGCCGCGTCATGGCTTCACCTCCCGCAGAAGCTGGGGCGCTTTGCCGGGCGCGGTGGGCTGGTGGTAGCCCTCGGCCTGAACGGAACTGGCCGGAACAAACGGCGTCCCGCCCATATCCCAGACGACGGGGGTCGGCGGCGTATTGGCGAGCCGGGTGAACAGCCAGAAGGCGACGACGAACAAGAGCGCCAGCGCCGTCAGCAGATAGGAGTTGCGGTAGGCCCGCTTGAGAACGCCGTTTTCCATCTTCCGCCTCTTCTACAATCCGAACGCGCCGGAGAAGATCACGTAACCGGCGGCCCAGACGAAATAGCCGAGGAACACCAGCCAGATCAAGAGCGGCATGGGCTTGTTGTATTCCTGCAAGCCGCCGCCGAATTCGTGCCGTTCGTCCTCCAGATCCTTTTCCGAACGCTTGGTCAGCGTGAAACTGGCCGTGCGGCTCAGGCGGGCGAGGATGACGCCGATCGCCAGGATCAGCCCCACGCCGAGCACGAACATCACCCGCTCGAAATGCAGCCAGCCATAGGGAGGCATCGGTTCCTCCTTTCCGTTACAGAAGACCCACGACCACGCCGGTGGTCAGGACGAGCACGAACAGGCTCACGGCGGCGATCGACAAGAGCGCGTAGAAGCTCGCGCCGCGCCGGATCGGCGGCTGCTCGGCGAGTTCTTCCGAAGTCAGCCCCGCCAGAGGCAGCCAGCGCGCCCGGTCCTGATCCTCGAACTGGCGCGTGCGGATCGACCAGATCAGCGCCAGCACGGCCATGATCGCGCCGGTGGTCAGAAATATCAGCCAAAGCGGAACAAACATCGCGGCGACCTCCTAGAGCGCCGGCGGCGCCGGCGCCGGCTCGACCGGCTCGAAGGCGGCGTCGATGCCTTTCGGTTCGGCGTTGGCGTCAACGACGCCGATGAACTGTTTGGCGACGTAATTGGAAACGTCCCAGATTTTTTCGCTCTCCAGTTCGCGCTTGAAGTACGGCATCGCCGTGCCGGTGATGCCGTTCATGATCTGGTAGTAGAGCATGCCGCCGGTCGCGCCGCCCTCGATCCCGTGGCGTCTCAGCGTGGTGAAGTTGAGCGGCGGCGGATAGATGAACGCCGCCGCCGGACCCTGGCCGTCGCCCACCGGGCCGTGGCAGCCGATGCAGTGGCGCTGGTAGATCGTCTCGCCGCGCTTGAAGGAGACGGGCGTGATCGGGTAGGGATTGGGAACCCTGAGCCAGCCTTCCGGCACGTTGGCGTGCAGCCACTCGACGTTTTCATCGACGCCCGCCTCGTAGGCGGCGATCGCTTCCTTGCGCCACTTCCACTGCCGCGCGACGCGCTCGTCGGCGAGCTTGTGGCCGAGGCTCTGCACGTAGGCCGTCAGCGCCTTCGTTTCCTCGGGCCGCAAATAGTCGAAGGGCGGCATGATCGATTCGGGCCGCGTCCAGCGCGGATTGTAGAAATGGGCGAAGTGCCAGTCGTCGCTGTGCTCGCCGCCCTCCTGGGAAAGATCGGGGCCGTTGCGGCTGGAGCCGAGCTGCGGCGCGTAATCGCCGGCGTAGTCGCCAGCCTCAGCGATGCGTTCCGCGCCGAGGCCCCAGTCGCCCTGGCGGAGATACTGCGAATGGCAGTACTGGCAGCCGTAGGCGATGTAGAGCTTGCGGCCTTCGTCCTCCAAAGCCGTTCGCGACCGGTGCGTGTCCGCCGGAGCGTAGCCCTCCGGGTCGGTGTAGCGCGGTCCGACGGCGACGAGGAAATAGATGAGCACGAGCACGGCGGTCGTGCCGACGCCGATCGTCTTGGCGTTCATGTGGATCATGCCGTCACCTCGCTCTGGGCCGCCGGAATCGGTTCGTCCGGCGCGGGGGCGGGGACCGGGGCTTTTTCCTTGCTCAGCACCGTCATCAGTACGTTATAGATGAAAATTCCCGCGCCGATGAGCATGAAGACGCCGGTCATGGCGCGGACGAGGAAGTAGCGGTGCAGCTCCGGCAGGATCCGATAAACCACCTCGCCGTTGCGCCAGCCTTCGCCCTGGACCAGTCCGGCGAAGGTGAGAGAAAGGAAGATGGCGGTGGTGGCGATCAGCATCAGCCAGAACTGGATGTCGGCGAGTTTCTTGGAGTAGAGCTCGCGCTTGGTCACGTAGGGCAGGATGTAGTAGACCGCGCCGATGGCGATGAAGCCGCCGAAGCCCAGAAGCGCCATGTGGGCGTGGGCGATGACCCACTGGGTGAAGTGCGTGACCTTCTGCACCGAGGGGAGGGACTGGTAAGGCCCCTGGAGGCAGGTGGCGAAATACCACACCGTCCCGGTGAAGACGAACTTCGCGCCGACGTTGTCGTAGACGCGGCCGAAGCGGTCTTTCAGGGGCAGCCAGACGTTCGTCAGAAAGGCGAAAACAGGGATCAGGAGCGCGATCGAGTTGACGATCGAGATCACCTTCAGCCATTGCGGCACGGGGGCCTGCAGAAGGTGGTGCGTGCCGGTGTGGGTGTACATGACGATCAGCGCCCAGAAACCCAACAGCGACAGCGTGTGGCTGTAGAG
>QZKR01000025.1 GCA_003598065.1 Myxococcales bacterium
CTGAACGACGGCGGGACGCCGATCGTCTCGATCGACGTCGAGGAAGGCGCGCCAGTCGGAGCCGGGCAGAAGATCGCCGTTCTGGAGGCGATGAAAATGGCCAACGACCTCACGGCCCCTTCGGCCGGCGTCGTGGCCAAGATCCACGTCGCGCCTGGAAGCACGGTAAAGCTGGGCCAGGCGATCATCACGCTGAATGTCTGAGTCGATGAGGGGGTCCATGGAATCGACCTTTCCGCCGGCGCTCGTCCTTTGCGGTGGTCTGGGCAAGCGGCTACGCGCCATGGTCGCCGATCGTCCCAAACCGCTTGCGCCCGTCGGCGGCCGTCCCTTCCTCGAATGGCTGCTCCTCTACCTCAAGGCCCAGGGCGTCGAGGACGTCGTTCTGGCCACGGGCTACCTCTCGGAAATGATCGAAGCGCATTTCGGCAACGGCGCGCGGCTTGGGCTGCGCATCGCCTACTCGGTCGAATCCTCGCCGCTCGGCACGGGCGGAGCGATGCGGCGCGCGCGCGCGGTCGTCGGCGAGGGGCCGTTTTTTTTCGTCAACGGCGACACCCTTTTCGCCGTCGAGTTGCGCGAGATGGTTCGGGCCTGCGCTCGGGAAAAAGCCGACCTTGCCGTGGCCTTGAAGTTCGTGGATAACAATTCCCGTTACGGGCGCGTCGTCCTCGAAGACGAGAGGGTGCGGGCCTTCGCCGAAAAGCCGGCCGATCCGAGTCCGAGCTGGATCAACGGCGGGACCTTTCTGCTCGGCCCCGGCATTTTCGACGCCCTGCCGGACCGCGAGACGTTCAGCTTCGAGGCCGACGCCCTGCCGGCCCTGATCACCGCCCGCCGCATGCTGGGCTTCCGCCAGACGGCCTACTTCTGCGACATCGGTTTGCCCGAGGCGTATCACGCTTTCGCCGTGGACCTGCCCACGCTTATCGCCGCCGGAGTCTTCGGCGTGGATCCGCCGCCCATCGGTTGACGAACCGATCATGGCGTTGATTGTTGCCTGTTTTTGCAGGAGTGCGCCACGGGCCAAGCGGAGTGAAACGTAGCTTGCCCGTGCTTTAGACACTGGCAAGCTTCACTCTGTTCCGCTTTGCCAGCGCCACCCTCGTTTTCCGCAAGCTTGACAACGCGCTTCGCGAACCGCTACTTTAAGGGCCGTTGTTCTCTCGCCGGTCGCGGAGGTGCTTAAACCATGGCGCGCGTCCTTTTCGCAATGCTTGTCGCGTGGATGCTGCCGTCTCTCGTGTGGGCGGCCGGTTATCCCGAGCGAATCCCCAAGGCCGATCCCATCGCCGTATGGGGCTTCCATGTCGCCGACGATGTCGGTGAACTGAACGCCGCCCCGGAAGCGGCGGCTGTCGATGGAGTCAAGCGGGCCGGCAACAAGGCGTTGACGAAACTGGACGTGGACAACGCCTCGAACGGCCAGTGGGCGGCCGACGACCTCGCCGATTGCCAGGGCGATCCCGCCTGTCTTTATCCGATCGCCAAGGACTGCCGCGTCGATTGGCTCGTCACGGCGACGGTGAAGCGCGGCTCGGACGGCGTGATCGTCGATCTGCTGCTGGCGGACGTTCGGGAGGAACGAGTCCATCGCCGCCGCCTGCTCGTGCTGAAAAAGAGCGAAGCGCTCGCCGACGAGTTGAGCGAGGCCGTGGCCGAACTGCTGCTCGGCCCCGCCCAGGAAAAAGCGATGGACGAGGAAGACGTGGAAATCCCCGTCGAGGAATCGCTCGCCTACGAAGTCACGAAATGGGTGACGCTCGGCGTCGGAGCGGGGCTGGTCGGCACGGGCGTGGCCTTCGCCATCTTCGCCAAGCAGAAGCAGGACGACTACAACGACACCTACGCCACGGAGGCGTTTATCGACGCCAACAAGAAGGACGAGGCCGAGCGCGACGCGCTGATCGCCAACTCGACCTTGATTTCCGGCGGCATCGTCCTCGGCGCGTCGGTGGTGCTGTTCATCCTCGACGGTCTGGACGTCGGCGAGACGGCCTTGGACCGCATGGCTTTCGGGCCGGGCCCGGTCCTTGACGGTCCCGGCGGTTCCCTTATGGTGCGGTATTAGGAGGCGGCCATGAATGCGCGCCGTATCCTTTCGTTTCTCGCGCTCGCCCTGGCGCTCGCCGGCGCTTCCGCCTGCGTGCTGAACTTCGACGTCGTACCCGACGACATCGACGCGACGGTCAGTTTCACGCGCGAGGCAAGCTGCGCCGATCTGGCCGGCTATACGATCATCGCCAAGCAGCCGTATGACAAGACCTTCACCGCCCAGTTCGGCGACACGCCCGTCGTGCAACACTGGGTGGCGATGCCCGAGGAAGAAGTGCCGCTGGAGGTCCAGCTGGCGATGAGCGACGGCGCGATCTACGGCTACGAAGCGAAGATCGACAAAAGCTGGGGGCAGGAAATCGCCTTTAGCGCCTCCTGCGACGACGCCAACCCGGCGCCCGTTCTGCTGATCGACAAAATAAAATTCATCGGTGTTTTCACGATCGCCCCAAGCTGCCGGCCGTTCAAATCGCTTGCCCTTCTGGAACTGGTGTCGGTCAACGCCGACACCGGACAGGCCGTGCTGACACAACTCGCCACGTCCGAGATCCGTTCGCGCCGCTGGCAGTATTTCTGGCCCGAACCGGAGATTCCGGACCCGGTCGTCGTCGTCCGGCTCACCGACGGCCTCAACTGCCAGCACGATTTCGCCTACCGCGCCGATCTTTCCCTGGGCCAGCGCTTCGATTTCGCCATCGGCTGCGAGCCGGAGGCGGAAGTGAAAACGTGCTCCGAGGCGAAGGAAGCGCTGAGTGTAAGCCTATCCGTCAACGGCCAGGAGGTGCCGCCTTACGCCGGCGACGAGGAGACGGAAGGCGAGGGCGAGGGGGACGGAGACGAGGAGGCGCTAGAGGGCGAGGACGGCGACGCGGACGGCGACGACGATGCGACCGACGGAGACGCATCGGACGGCGACGAAACGCCCACCGACGGCGACGCGGATGGCGACACGACGCCCGACGGCGACTTGGACACGAGCGAGCCGGAGGAGGAAGAAGAGGTCGATCTCGGCTGCGGGGACGTCGAACCGCAGAGCGCGATTTTCCTGGAAGCGGAGGACGTGTTCAGCAAGGACGAAAGCCAGCCCTCCGAGCTGGCCAATATCGTCGATTTTCCGGGTCAAGTGGACGGCGACGACGATGCGGCCGAGGGGGATGTCTTCGACGGCGAGGAGGTTCCGCCGGATGAGCGGGAAAGATACGTTCGGCTGGACGCCGAAGCGGTAGGGGCGGAGTTGGTGTTCGTCATCACGGTTGGACAGACGTGGCCATACAAACCGTTGATAAGCTACGTCGGCGGCAAGAACTGGGGCGAGGTGTCGCTGTTCATCGATGACGCCGCGACGCCTGTCTTGCGCCAGAATGGCACGGACCGCATGAACCTCGCTTATCCGTCCGACGAATGGCCGCTGGGTCCGGAAGCGTATCAGGCGGTATGTCTCACGGCCGGCGAACATCGCCTGCGCGTGCGCGTCGTCGGCACGCAGAAGGACGCCTACACCGCCGGTGTCGATGTGATCCGGCTGCTGCCGGATTGATGGGGAACGAAGGCCGCTGATGCCGAAGCAGGAAGCGTGTCGTATCGCCAATGGCCGGGGTCAGACGCTGGCCGCCGTGCTCCATCTGCCGGACGTCGTTACGCGCGAGCCGTGGGCCGTACTCTCCCACGGCATGCTCTCCACGAAGGACAGCCGCAAGCACGTCGCCCTGGCCGAGCGGCTCTGCGAGTTGGGTTTCGCCGCCGTCCGCTACGACTTTTCGGGCCAGGGCGAGTCGGAGGGCCGGCCCGACCTCATCACCTATTCCAACGGCGTCGGCGACCTGCGCGCCGTGATCGAGTCGTTCAAGCCGCGCGGCGCGAAACGTTTTCTGCTTATCGGCTCCAGCCTGGGATCGGGCGTCTCCATGCTCGCCGCACCGGGGCTGAAGGACGACGTCGCCGGCCTGGCGCTGATGGCCGCGATCTACAGGACCAACATCATCTGGGGCGCGATGCGGCCCGAGCAGCGTGAACGCTGGGAACGCGAGGGGGCCTTCGAGTTCCAGGGCCGGCCGGTGGCCTTCGACATCATCGAGGACGGCAGACGGCTGGACGTGGCCGGCGGCCTCGCCGCCTTTCCGGGACCGGCGCTGTTCGTTCACGGCACGAAAGACGAATTGATCCCGCCCGAGCGCATTCCGCCCCTGGCCGAGCGGCATCCGGGACCGACGGAAGTCGTTTTCGTGGAAGGAGCGGACCACCGTTTTTCCGAGGACGCCCACCGCGCCCGCCTCGTCGAAACCATCGCCCAATGGGCCGACCGGCGGTTTCCGGTTCGGTAAAGTAAAAATGATTCCAGGGCTTGCAAGTGCTTTACATCCGTAATTTCGACACTTATAATGCCCTCCGTTGTTTGACGACCCCGATGAATCTTGAGACGCAACATTGACCAAGGAACTCAGAAAACTTCACAAGCGGGCGGACTTTCCGGTCAGGGAAGCGCGACGGATACTGAAGCGCTGGCGCAGGCGTCTGGACGCCGCCCAGCTCAGTCCGCTTCTGGAATCGCTGCATTCGTTCGAAACGGCCTTCGCGTCGGGCGCGGTGGCCGAGGCGCAGACGGCCTTGACCGATCTGGAGCGGAAGCTCGACGGCGATTTCGCCTATCTGCGCAAGAGCGCTCTCCGCGACTGGACGGAATCGCTGCTCGTGGCGCTTCTGATTGCGCTTTTTTTGCGAGCCTTCGTCGTGGAGGCGTTCAAGATCCCTTCCGGTTCGATGATCCCCACGCTGCTGGTGGGCGACCATATCTTCGTCAACAAGTTCAGCTTCGGCATTCGCCTGCCGCTGATCGGCAAGCGGATCGTCGATTGGGGCGAGCCGCGGCGCGGCGACGTGATCGTTTTCGTCGCGCCGCACGAGCCGGACAAGGACTACATCAAGCGCGTCATCGGCGTGCCGGGCGACCGGATCCGGGTCGAGGGCGAGCATATCTTCATCAATGGCGAGCGGATCTTGCAGGGCGAACCGCAGCCCTACGCCTATTTCGACGAGACGCGCCAGGCGGAACAGAAATGCCTCAAGTACCAGGCCGCCCTGGGACAGGCCCAGTTCGTCATCCTCTACAATCCGTCTCTGTGGCACGAGACGGAAGAGTTCACGGTGGGACCGGGCCAGTACTTCGTCATGGGAGACAATCGCGACAACAGCCGCGACAGCCGCGAGTGGGGTACGGTGCCGATCGACAACGTCAAGGGCAAGGCGCTCGCCGTCTGGTGGTCAACCGGCGCGCGCGACGGTTTCCGCTTCTCACGCATCGGCACGTTCATCGACTGACCCGTGCCCGCCCGCCGCAAAACCGATCCCAATCAACTCTCGCTGCTTCTCCCGGAGGGTTCCGGCCGCCGCGCCGTATCCGTTTCCTCCGCGCCGGCGGAGCCGGAAAAAGGGGAAACGGCGCCGTCGGGAGGCGATTGCTTCGCGCAGCATTTCCATAAGACGGCCCGGCTGGCCTGGCGCATCATCTGGACGTCCAACGCCAGCACGATGATTTCTTATCGCCAACGCGGCAAGGAAAACATCCTGCGCATCCACCGTATGTTTAGGAACGCCCCGGCGGCGATGGCGGCGGCGATCGCCGATGTCGTCGAGGGGCGGCGGCGGCGCTGGCCGAAGGGCATCGACGCTTACATCCGCGACCATCTGCAGGCGGCGAACGAGGGGTCCAGGCGCTGTCGCTGTCCCCCCAGGCTCGCGACGCTCGGCGCCGTCTACGACTTGAAGGAACTGTTCAAGAGCCTGAATAAAACCTATTTCAACAACGCCATTGAAGCGGAAATCGGCTGGATGACCGCCCGCCCGTTGCGGCGGCGCTCGATCAAGCTGGGCAGCTATTCGGAGTCGATCGATCGCATCCGCATCCATCCGGCGCTCGATCGCGCCGAGGTTCCGCGCCTGGTGATCGAATCGATCGTGTTTCACGAGATGGTCCACGTCAAACTGAAAGCCAGGCCCGGCGTTCACTACGCCACTCACGGTCCGGAGTTCAAGCGCGAAATGGCCCGCTACCCCCATCTCGACGAAGCCGAACGCTGGATTCACGCCAATCTCGACATGCTGCTGACCGGCCGGGCGGGAAAAAAGCGGTCGAGGGGTAAAAGATGATCGGCTAGGCGGGGTTTGACAGCCCCCGCCGGCCGCCTTATAGTCGCTCCGTTGCGAGGCGAGAGAGGAAGCAATCATGACCGAAAAGCCCCACGGACGCTTTGTCGTCATCGAAGGCATCGATGGCGCGGGGACGACGACCCAAGCGCAACTGCTCGTCGAACGGCTCAATCGGGAAGGCCGCTCGGCGGTCTTCACCGGCGAACCCACCGACGGGCCGGTCGGCTCGCTCATTCGCCAGATGCTGCACCGCCGCGTCGTGCGCCCGCTGGCCGGCGAGCGCTTCGCCGCCATCGACCCGGCGACGCTGGCGCTGCTTTTCTCGGCCGACCGCCTCGACCATAACGCGCAACTCATCGCGCCGGCCGTCGAAGCGGGCCGTGTCGTCGTCTGCGACCGTTACGATTACAGCACCCTGGCCTATCAGGGGGTGCATGTCGATCTCGATTGGATTATCGACGCCAACCGCCTCGCGCGCCGGCCCGATCTGGCGATTTATCTCCGCGTCGATCCGCGCGCCGCGCTCGCCCGCCTCGGCGGCCGGGCCGACTTGAGCATCTTCGAAAAGGCTGATTTTCTGGAGAAAGTGACGGCGATCTACGATCGGCTGTTCGCCGCCGAAACGAACGCTGTCACACTCGACGGGTCAAAGCCCGTCGATAAAATCGCCGCCGAGATCTGGCGCGTTGTTTCCGGCATTCTGGAGTGACTCGATGATCAACCGCATCAAGGGCATGTACGACATCCTCCCGCCGGACACGGCCGTCTGGCGGCGCGTGGAGGACGCTTTTCTCGCCGTGTCGCGCCGCTACGGCTTCGCCGAGGCGCGCACGCCGATCCTCGAACGCACCGAGCTTTTCTCGCGCTCCATCGGCGAGACGACCGACATCGTCGAGAAGGAGATGTACACCTTCGCCGACAAGAGCGAACGCAGCCTGACCCTGCGGCCGGAAGGCACGGCGTCGATGGTCCGCGCCTATATCGAAAACAATGTCCCCGCCTCCGACGCGGCGGCGAAATGGGTCTACATCGGCCCGATGTACCGCTACGAGCGGCCGCAGAAGGGCCGCAACCGCCAGTTCTCCCAGCTTGGCGCGGAGGTTTTCGGCGTGGACGCCGCCAGCCAGGACGCGGAGCTGATCGTCATGGCCTGGCGATTCCTGGAATCGCTGGACCTGGCCGGACACGTCAGTCTGGAAATCAATTCGTTGGGCGACGCCGAGGAACGGCGGCGCTACCGCGAGGTGCTGGTCGGCTACCTGGAAGGCCATCGCGCCGTTTTATGCGAGGATTGTGTGCGTCGCCTGGGCGCGAACCCCATGCGCGTGCTGGACTGCAAGATGGAGGCCTGCTCGGCCGTCGCCGCCGGCGCGCCGATGCTGCTGGATCATATCGACGGCGCGTCGCGGACGCACTTCGACGCGCTTCGCCGCGGTCTGGAGGCGGCCGGCGTGCCCTATGCCGTCAACCCGCGCATCGTGCGCGGCCTCGACTACTACAACCGCACGGCTTTCGAGTTCAAAACCGGCGAACTTGGAGCGCAGGACGCCATCGGCGGCGGCGGACGTTACGACGGGTTGGTCGCCGAACTGGGCGGGCCGCCGACGCCCGCCGTCGGCTTCGCGCTGGGCCTCGATCGCGTCGTGCTGCTCTTGGGCGGCTCGGCCGTCGAGGCGGCGAAGCTGGATTTCTACGTCGCGCCGCTTTCCGAAGCGGCCCAGACGACGGCCGTGGCCCTTTCCGACCGGCTGCGGAAAGACGGCCTCATCGGCGAAGTCGATTTCTCCGGCCGCCGGCTGAAGCATCTTTTCGCCCGTGCGGAACGGCGCGGCGCGCGGACGGTGCTGATTCTTGGCGACGACGAACTGGCGAAGGGCGTCGTTCAGGCGCGCGACATGGCCGCCAAGACGCAGCGCGAAATTCGGATTGACGATCTCAGCCGCCGCACGCTAGGATGAGAACCTAATTAAGAGGTAAGGACCGATGCGGCCGTGATCTCCGGGGACCGGCCGCGCATAAAGGAGGTTGGGGATGTCTCGCTCGTTCAAAACGCTCGCCTTTGTCCTGATCCTGGTCGGTACAGCCATTGTAACCTCGTCGTTGCTCGCTGAAGAAGCCCCCGCGCCGACTCCGCCTGCGCAAGACCCGGCGGCGCAGAATCCTCCCGCTCCCGCGCCCGAGCAAACGCCGCGGACAAAGGCGATGAAGCCGAAGCTGGCCGTGCGCCAGATCGAAGGGGACGGTCTGAAAAAAGGTACGGCCGAAGCGCTCACGGAAATCGTCTGCGCCGAGCTGACGAATCTTGGAACGTTCAACGTCCTCTGCGCTTCCGACGTCGCGGCTTTGCTGAAATCCGCCGAGCAGAGCGCGCTGATGGGCGATTGCGACGATGAAACCTGCATGCAAAAGCTGAGCAGCGTCCTCAAGGCCCAATATATCATCACCGGAGCCGTCGGCAAGGTTGAGAAAAACACCGTCATCTCCTTGAGCCTTCTGACCCGGGAAGGGCAGGTGATCAAGCGCGTCACGCAGGATGCGGCGGCGGGCGACCTGACCAAGGCGATGCGCGAAGCGGCGGGCAAGCTCTTGAAATAGCCGCCCCGCCGCGAGGAGCGAAACACGATCGACCTCGCGAGCAATCGAGCTTTTCCCGCTCCCCGGCTCGCGGCATGGCAGCGCGCCGATCTGGAGCGGATCGTCGGCGCGGAGCACGTCTCCGTCGAAATCCCCGATCGCCTCGTCCATTCTCGCGACATGTGGCCGCCGACGGTCATGTGGACGAAGGAAGGGCGCTTTCCCCATCTGCCGGACGCCGTCGCCAGTCCGCGCACGGCGGAGGAGGTCGCCCAGCTTCTCGTCTGGGCCGCGCGCGAGCGCATCCCCGTCGTTCCCTACGGCGCGGGCAGCGGCGTCTGCGCCGGGGCGATGCCGATCAAGGGCGGCCTCGTTTTGAGCCTCAAACGCATGGACGCGCTCGTCGGCGTGGACGCCGAATCGCTCGTCGCCGAGGTCGAGACCGGCATCTACGGCGAAATTCTGGAACGCCGCCTTGCGCCGCTCGGCTGCACGATGGGGCATTTCCCGTCGTCGATCTACTGCTCGACGCTGGGCGGCTACCTGGCCGCGCGCTCGGCCGGCCAGATGTCGTCGCGCTACGGTAAGATCGAAGATATGGCCGTGGGCATCGAGTTCGTCCTGCCCGACGGCGGCATCCATCGCACGCTGCCGTGCCCGATCGGCATGGCGAGGCCAGACTGGGCTCAGGTGCTGATCGGTTCGGAGGGCGCGCTCGGCGTCATCACGCGCGCCTGGATGCGCGTCCATCCGTTGCCGCAGCACCGCGTTTTTCATTCCTTCCATTTCCCCGGCGTCGGCCTCGGTCTGGAGGCGATGCGGAAAATCATGCAGGCCGGCGTCGCGCCGGCCGTGCTGCGCCTCTATGATGAATTCGACTCGCTGGTGGCCGGTTCGCACGGCGCGTCGAAGGACGCCGCCGCGCGCTTCGACGACGCCCCTGGCGGCTGGGAGGCGCGGCTTGCCGAGACTTTCGAGACGTTGAAGAAGAAGTCGCTGGCGGCCATTCTGCCGCGCGCCGGCTGGCTCAACCGGGCCGCCGGTCTGCTGCCTGGGAAATGCCTGCTCGTGCTTGTCACGGAAGGGGAACCCGATCTTGCCGAGCACGAGGCGCGCCGCGCCGCCGCGCTTTGCCGGCAGGCGAGCGGCGAGAGCCGCGGCGAAGGGCCGGCGCGCTACTGGCTGGAGCACCGCTACGCCGTCTCCTACAAGCAATCGAAGATCTTCGACGCCGGCGGCTGGGTGGATACGATGGAGGTGGCCTCGCCGTGGCGGGCGCTGGAGCCGATGTACAACGCCGTCCGCGCCGCCGTCGCCGACGACGTGTTCATCATGGCCCACTTCTCCCATGCCTGGCCCGACGGCTGTTGCATCTATTTCAGTTTCGCCGGCATGGCCGAAAACGCCGCGCAGATGGAAGTGCGCCATGCGCGCGTCTGGCGCAAGGCGCTTGACGCCGTGCACCGCCTCGGCGGCACCATCACTCATCATCACGGCGTCGGTTTGTCGAAAGGGCCGATGCTCGTGACCGAGTATGGCGGGCTGTGGCCCCTGTGGAAGCAGGTGAAGGCGGCGCTCGATCCGGACGGCGTCATGAATCCCGGCAAACTGGGGCTCGCGCCATGAATTCTCCCTTGCTGCATCTCGATCGCTTGTCGGGGCTGGCGCGGGTGCGAACCGACACGCCGCTCGCCGCGATCGAACAGGCGTTGTACGAGCAGGGCTTCACGATCGGTTTTATCGGCGGCGACGAAAACGCGCCGCTCTCGGCCTATCTCTCCGGCGAACGGGCGCTGGACCCGCATCTCAGGAACGGAGAAGCGCGCCTGCTCGTCGCCGGCGTGGTCGTCAAGGACGCCGCCGGCCGCGAAGCCGCGACGCTCGTTGCGCCGCGTTCCGCCGCCGGGCCGGACTGGCGCGCCGTACTCATGGGACGCGGGGCGACGGGGCCGGATCTCGTCGAGGCGACGCTGCGCGTGCGGCGCGTTCCCATGGTCAAGCGGCGCGGCGTTTTCGCCGCCGCCTTTTTCGACGAAGCGATCGCCGTTTTGCGGGATCAGACGCAGGCGAAAAACCGCCCGAGTCTTGTCCGCGTTTACGGCCCCGAAGCCGCCGAACGGCTGAAGCTCGACGCCGACCGGCGGCTCGTCGTCTTCGAATACGAGGGCGATCCCGAGGACGTCGGGTTTCGCGCCGTCCGCCTGTCCGATGCGCTCGCCCTGCGCCGCGGCGAGAAGTTGGACGCCGAAATGCTCGGCGCCGCGCCGCCGCTTTTTTTCCCGCCGGAGGACGGCCGGCCGGAGGCGGTTCTGCACGCCTGGGCGCGCTGGTCGGCGCTGATTCCGCTCCTGCACGATCTGGTCCGCCGTTCGGGGGGCGTCTATCCCCTGCAGACGACGGTGAGCGGCCTGGCCCACGAGGCGGCGCTGCTGTCCATCCGGCTTCTGACCTATGAAGGGGAGGGCGATCCGCTCACCGTGACACGGGAGGTGGAAGACCTGCTGGAATTGTTCTCCGAATGGCGCGCCGGCGTCGTCGAGGTCCGTTCGCTGACGGGCCGCCCCGACCGCCGCTGGCGCGAGGCGTTTTCCGATCCGCTCACGGCGAGGGTGTTCGGGCGATGATCGACATGGACAAACACCGGCGCGCGCTCGATTACTGCACCTATTGTCCGAAGCTCTGCACCTTCGCCTGCCCGGCCTCCGACGTCGAGCGGCGCGAGGCCGTGACCCCTTGGGCGAAGATGACGCTCGCCAACCTGCTCGTCAAAGGCCAGGTGACGCTCGCCGCCGATACGGCCGAGCCGCTCTATCATTGCCTTGCCTGCCGGCTCTGCACCACCTACTGCAAGCATGGCAACGAGGTGGGCGAGGCGCTGGCCGACGCCCGCGCCTGGGCCGTGGAACGGGGACTGCCCCATCCCGCCCTGGCCGCCTTGAGCGAGAACTACCGCCGCTTCGGCAACGCGCCGGGCATCGAGGCCGGCAAACGGCTGCGCCTGATTCTGCCGGACCGCTGCTTCGCGCCGGACGCCGAGGCTATTTACTTTCCCGCCGCCGAAACGATCGCCAAACGGCCGCAGGAAATCGCCGCCGTCTTTTCCGTCTTCGACAAGCTAGGCCTCGACACCGTCGCCTGCCACGATGGACCTTCCTCCTGCGTCGGGATGCCGCTTTACTGGGCCGGCTTCCGGCGGCTCTTCCGCGACCACGCGGCGCGCGTCGCCGACGACCTGGCGCGCTACCGGCTGATCGTCTCCTCCAGTCCCGAGACGGTCTACGCCCTCAAGGCGCTCTACGAGGAAACGGGCGTCGATTTCCGCCGCCGCGTGCGGCACCTTGTCGAATTCATCGAGCCGCATCTGGCCGGTATCACGCCGGCGAGCAAGGCGGAGGAGCGCGTCGCCTTGCATGAACCGGCTTATCTTGTCCGTTACCTCGGTCTCGGGCATTCCGTCCGCCAGCTTGTCGAACGCTTCACGGAGGAGCCGTTGACGCCGTTTGTCTGGCGCGAGGACGGCGCGTACCCGGCGGGGACGTCGGGCGCGCTGCCGCTGATTCTGCCGGAGGCGGCCCGGAAGATCGCCGCCGAACGTCTGAGACAGGCGAGGGAAGCGCGCGCCGAGCTTGTCGTCGCC
>QZKR01000038.1 GCA_003598065.1 Myxococcales bacterium
TCGCCAAGGTGGAAAAGGAGATTAGCGAAGCGCGCGGCGTGGTGTCGATGCTGACGCAGATCGGTAGTCCGGGGTCCGAGGACGTGACGACGGGGCAGATTCATGTGACGATGATCGATCTTGAAGAGCGCGATTACTCGCAGTTCGACGTCATGAAGGAAGTCCGCGCCAAACTGGCCAAGTACCCCGAGATCCGCTCCAGCGTGAACACCCTGGGCGGCTTCGGCGGCAGCCGCGCCGTCCAGCTTCAATACAACATCACCGGCCCCGATCTCGACAAACTGACGGAAATCTCCAATGAGGCGGCCAAAAAACTGCGGCAGGTGCCTGGTTTCGTGGACGTGGACACCTCCATGGCCTCGCGCCAGCCGGAAGTGGACGTGGTTTTGGATCGGCGAAAGGCCGCCGATCTGGGAATCACGGCCTCCGACCTCGCCCTTTCGCTCAAGACGATGGTCGGCGGCGAAATCGTCACCAAGTTCCGCGAAGGCGTGGAGCAGTACGACGTCTGGCTGCGTCTGGACTCCAAGGACCGCAACGACGCCGAGATCGTCCGCCGCCTGCCCATCAATTCGCAGAAGGCGGGATTGGTTCCTTTGTCGCAGGTGGCGAATCTGACCGAATCGAAAGGGCCGGCCGACATCGACCGCTTCAACCGCCAGCGCCAGGTATCCCTTTTCACCAACCTGGACGGGCGGGACCAGGGCTCGGCCACCGAGATCATCCAGGAGACCGTCGAAGGGATGAATCTTCCGCCCACTTACTCCGGCGCGTTCACGGGCCGTTCGAAGGCGATGGGCGAAGCCATGCGAAACATGCTGATGGCCTTCTTCCTCGCCTTCATCTTCATGTACATCGTGCTGGCGGCGCAGTTCGAAAGCTTCATCCACCCCATTACGATTCTCCTGTCGCTGCCGCTGACCCTGCCCTTCGCGCTGGCCTCCCTCTTTTTCCTCGGCGAAAGCATCAACCTCTACAGCCTGCTGGGCGTGTTCATGCTCTTCGGCATCGTCAAGAAGAACGGCATTTTGCAGATCGACTACACCAACACGCTGCGGGCGCGCGGCAAGCCGTTGCTGGAAGCGATCATGGAGGCGAACCACGCCCGGCTGCGGCCGATCCTCATGACGACCATGACCCTGATCGCCGGCATGATCCCCATCGCCTTGGGCGAGGGGCCGGGCTCGGCGGCGCGATCCTCGATGGCCAAGGTCATCATCGGCGGCCAGGCCTTGTCGCTGTTCATCACGCTCTTGATCGTCCCCGTCGCCTACTCGCTCTTCGAAGGCGCGAAGCAGAGGCTGGGGATGGGGGGAAGAGAAAGCTTGAACAGGTAGGCGCGCCGGTGCTAGCCAGCGTCGCGCTTTCTCACTTCTCCCACGCCGCAAGTTCCACGGTCAGCGGCTGATCGGCGAAGCGCGCCCGCTCGGCCGCCTCTTCCGCCGTCACGTCGGGCCGCTCGTAGTAGACGATCCGCACCGCTTGCAGGACGCCATCACAGCCCTGGCCGGGATCGGTGCAGGGGATGCCGGATTGCAGCGGAATTTCGCTGCCGCAAAGGCCGTAGGAATTTTCATCGCCGTAGCAGGGCGCGGCCGTCGCCGGCGCTTCGTCGCGGTAGAAGCCGTTGATGATCAATTCCAAATTGGTGTAGTGCCGTTGCAGAATCACCAGCCCCCCCGGCGCGCCGCGCACCAACTCCCATCGCGGCATGTCCGGGCCGACGCCGTCGGGCTCTCCGTCGATCGTCACGCCTTCCGGCAGAAGGTCGTTCAGGTAGGTCATACCGACGGCCTCGGCGCTGAAATCGAAGAAGTCGTACATGCTGCCGATCGTGTGGACGCGCAGATCGGTGAGGATGTCCTCGCGTCCCTCGTAGAAGAAATGGGTGCGTTGCGTGCGCGGACCGCTGTTGGCGCCGATGTAGGAACGGATGCTGCGCAGCGGCCCCTGTTTGTTGGTTACGAAAGCCCCCTCGCCCTCGCTGAACGTGACCACCGAGCGGCTGCACACGCCGGGAAGAAACTGGTTGTTGTGAATGTCCAGGATGTCCGCGCCGCTGGACCCTTCCGTCTTGATCCGCATCACATCGCCGATCCAGCGGTCCTCGAAATGGCGCTCGTAGAGCGCGCTTTTGAACCACGAGTCCTCCGGGTTCGGCCCGGAGCGGAAACCGTAATCGTCGGGATAGGTCCCGTCGATCAGTACGAAAGAATATTCACCGAGGGAGACACCCGCATCGGAACGCAAGCTGCCCTCATGTTGAAAGAGGTACACCCAGGCTTCCCGCTCCAACTCGCCCGGATCAGTGACATGGACCTCAATGCCAGTTCCTTGCACCACGCCTTCAGGCTCGGACGCGCCTTGGGCGCGGTCGCCGGCGTCACGGGCCATGAACAGCAGTTCGTCGGCGGCGTCCAGGCCAGCCTCGGGGTCCGCGCCGGCAAGCGTGCCGGGGTCGGAATACGCGAGAACCATGGTCCCCGGCGACGTCTCCTGCCGGTTGTACAAGTCGTAGTAATCCGTCAAATGACGCTCATCTGCTTGGAACGGAATCTGGTTCCAGGCGACCGTTTCAGCATCGTAGCGGAAGGCGGCCAGTCGGTCGGGCGCGACGCCGAACAGCGGCGCGAGAGCCGCGCCGGTCACGATCACAGGGTCTGCCGCCCGGCCCAGCCGCGAGGCGGGCGGTGCGGTTTCGTCGGCGTCGAGGTTGTCGGCCGCATCGATTTCGTCGTCGGCTTCTTCGTCAATCTCTTCGCCGTCTGCGGCCGTTTCTTCTTCTCCGTCCAAGTCGTCCGCGCTGTCGGCGTCGGCGTCGGGCGGCGTGTTCGTCGTCGAGCCCGAACAGGCGACGAAAACAAGGACGGCCAGCAACAGCAAAAACCCGATGGCGGATTTCCTCATGGCGACCTCATGTGCATCGGAGCGTCATGTGTGCGACGGCGGGCATGATAGCACAAATGGCGGCGCGCCGCTTCTGACTTGCCGGGCGACGAGCTTCCGGCTACAATTTCACTATAAATCCACGACGCGAGCGCCATCGCCGCGCCTCCAGGAATCTATTTCCGAGCGGAGGAAAGAGCATGCGGGCGCCGATCCTGTTGGTATTGTCGATCAGCCTCTGGGGGTTGATGGCGGCATCCTGCGCAAGCGGCCTGTCCTCGGGTTCCGACACGGATGAGGAATTGTACGACTTTCTCACCGATGGCGACGGCCCCGCCGGCGAGGATGTAATTTCCGATGGCGACGAGCCGGCGTCCGAGGGCGAGGCGCCGTTGCCCGACGGCGACCTGGCCGAAACCGCTGACGACGCCGATAGTGAACTTGTCGATGACACGGACACGAACGACGCGCCGCCTTCCGATGGCGACGCGGACGGCGACGCTCCGCCTGACGGCGACGAGGATATCCTGCCGGACGGAGACGCCGAAGAGAGAGAACTGCCGGACTGGCTCGCCGACGCGCGTTGCGGCATGACTCCACCGGAAGGCGTGAAGCTCGCCGCCCCGCCGCCGCCCTACGGCGGCGGCCAATGTCCCGAACTGGCGGCGGGCTTCAACACGCTGACCTCCAGCGGTAAAGCACGGCGGTTCATGCTCGTCCTGCCGGCGGACCCGCAGCCCGACGAACGCTATCCGCTGCTGTTCATGTGGCATTGGCTCAAGAGCAAGCCGGAAAGTTTCTACGATCACGGCGAGGTGCAGGACGCCGTGGATCAGCAGTGCTTCATCGCCGTCATCCCCGCCTCGCTCTACGACATCAATTTATTCGGCCTCCTGGAGCTGCCCTGGCCTTTCGTCAACTTCGTCTCCCAGGCCCGCATCGACGAGGAACTGCGGTTTTTCGACGACATGCTCGCTTGCATTTCGGAGCGTTTCGCCATCGACAAAGAATGCGTCAGCACCGTGGGCGTCAGCGCCGGGGCGCTGTGGTCGGTGCAACTCGCGACCGCGCGCAGCCAGTACATCGCCTCGCTGATCTCGCTCTCCGGCGGCACGGGCGTTCAGGGCCTCTCCAGCAACTTCGTGCGCTTTTGGTCGCCGCCGGCCCGCAAATTCCCCACGCTCGTACTCTGGGGCGGCCCGCTGGACAGTTGCATCCTGCTCAACTTCCAGGATTGTTCTCAGGAATTGGAGCGCGATCTGATCGAGGGCGGCCATTTTTTCCTGGAATGCGTCCACAACTGCAAACACGGCGAACCCCCCATCGATCCTCCGCCGGGGCTGTCACGCTATCACACATTATGGGATTTCATGTTCCGGCATCCCTACTGGCTGCCGGAAGGATTGTCGCCGTATAACGCCACGGGCCTGCCTTCCGACTACATCCCCTGGTGCGGCGTCGGCATGGGCAGCGCCGTGCCGCGCGTCGGCGAATGCCCGCCGCCTTCCTGCCCGATCTGACGGTGCGGCTGAATTTACCGGACCGACGAACGACCGGCGCGCCATCCTGCAAAATGGAGAAAACTCCGCCTACTCTGTCAAACACGCGTTAAAACATTTAAAAAAACGCGATCCTAACATATAGTTAACGGAAAGCAGGCAATAGCTCCCTTAAACTAACGCGAGTGGTTGCCGGAGGAATTCCGAGGTTTTGCCAGGGAGGGGACCAACAGCGTGTCCATGATCGCCGCCATCGATGTCGGTTCGAACGCCATGCGCGCGGTCGTCGCCTATATCGACGCCGAGGGCAAACCGCAGCCCGTGGATTACCAGCGTGCCGCGGTGCGGCTGGGACAGGACGTCTTCCAGTCCGGCCGCATTTCCGAGGAGACAACCGCCCGCGCCGTCGAGGCCATGACTCGTTTTCGCCAGTTGCTGGATCATCACCACGTCGAGCGCTGGCGGGCTGTGGGCACCAGCGCCCTGCGCGAGGCCGAAAATTCGTATGAATTCATCTCCAAAATCAACTGGGCCACCGGGCTGAATCTCGCCGCGATCGGGGGCGACGAGGAGGCGCGGCTGGTTTTTCGCGCCATCGCGGCGCGGGAATCGCTGAAAGGGCGAACCGCGCTGCTCATCGACATCGGCGGCGGCAGCGCCGAAGTTTCGACCGTTCGGAACGATAGGCTCGTCGCCACCGAGAGCTTCAAGATGGGCGCCGTCCGGCTGCTGGAACTGTTCGGCAAACAGACCGGCGGCGACGCGGGCGCCTTGGCCAAGCTGGCGCGCGGCTACGTCCAGGCCACGCGGCATCGCGTGGCGTTCGCCATGGGCAAGAAAAAAATCGACCTCTGCTTCGGCGTCGGCGGCAACATCGAGGCGCTGGCCGATCTTCGCACCCTCGTCCTGAAAAAAAAGAACGACGGGGCGCTCGGTCTGCAGGACCTGGCCCGCCTCATTGATCTGCTGAAGGGTTATACCTTGGAGCAGCGCGTCGAAAAACTGGCCCTTCGCCCGGATCGCGCCGACGTGGTCCTGCCCGCGGCGGTGGTGCTCGATTTCCTGCTGAGCCAGGCCAAGGTGCGCCAGGTTCGCGTTCCCCGAGTGAATCTGAAGGATGGATTGCTGATCGAACTGGCGCGCGAATCCACGGCCCCGGAGCAGTCGCTGTTGCGCGACCAGGTGCTCGGCGCGGCCCGCGAGCTGGGCGCGCGATTCCTGTTCGACGAGCGGCACGCGGAAACCGTCGCCGGCTTCGCCATGCGGATCTTCGACGCCACCTCGTCCATTCACGGCCTCGGCTCGGAGGACCGCCTGCTTTTGGAAGCGGCGGCCTGGCTGCACGACATCGGCCAATTCATCGGCATAACCGACCACCACAAGCATTCCGCCTACATCCTCGGCGCGGCCCCGGTCATCGGTCTGACCCCGGTGCAACGCAACGTGGTGGCCAACATCGTGCGCTACCACCACAAGTCCTTCCCGAAACTGCGCCATGAAAATTTCGCCGCCCTGGGCGACCCGGACCGGGCGCGGGTCCGCAAACTGGTGGCCATACTCCGACTGGCCGACCCGCTGGATTTCGAGCACGACAGCCGCCTGCGTCTGGAACGCATTCAACTCGACCCGTCGGAGAAACGGCTGACGATGCAGTTCGGACCGGAGGGCGACTCCATCCTTGCCAAATGGGCGGTCTACAAGCATGCGGGATACTTCGAGGACGTTTTCCAGGTCAAGGTGATCGTGAAGAACGGCGATGCCTAAAATTGCGACCGCAAAGCCCGAGCGGCGCGCGGGAGCCGAAAGTCCGCGCCGCCAAAGCCGGAACAAAACGACGGCGCCGATGAAGAAAGCGCTTTCGACGGAGGGGCGACGCCCCGTCCCGACGGCACAGACCGTTCCCAGTCGGGCCATCAAGCATTTGATCGACGCGCGGGAGCGCTTCGCCGCCCGCTTGACGTCATTTATCGACCGGCCGGACCCCAAGGCGGTCCATGACCTGCGGGTCGCGTCCCGCCGGCTGGTCGTTCTGCTCGATCTGTTTCGGAAACTGGAACCCTCCCTGAAACACTCCGATCTTCAAACGATCTTTACAATGCCGATCAAAGCGACGGGGCGGCTCAGCGACTTGCAGGTCATCCAGGCGCGGCTGGCCGAATGGGGAAAAGACTACCCGGAGGCGCGGATCGTCCTGGACGAGCTGGCCGTCCGCGAAGCGGCCGAATGGGACGGGCTGGCCGAATGGCTGTCCTCGGCCGACCTTCCGGCGCTGCCGCCGCGGCTCGAAATCCTCGGCGCCGCGCTGGCGGAACGATTCGGGCCGTCCGTGGACAGCCGTTTTGTCGTCGGCGCGGAGCGGGCGCTGCGAACAGGACTGGTCGAACTCGATCGGCGTCGCAAGGCGCTTCGTCCCGACCGGATAAAAACCATCCATCGCCTGCGGCGGGCGCTGCGGGCGTTCCGCTACGCCGCCGAATTTCTGCGCCCCTTCGTGGGCGAGGCGGCGGAGCAGGCGATCCGGTCGGCGAAGGTTTTGCAGACCGCCATGGGCGACCTGCACGATCTGGACCTGCTGACGGCGGAGATTCGGAGCTTGTCGGCGGGCAAAGCGGACGAGGCCGCCGAACCGGAGCGCCTGCTCTCTGCCTTGGACGGACGCCGGGAGAAGGATGTCGCCGCCTTCCTGGAGCTATCCGGCCATTTCGACGCCTTCGCCGCGCTGGCGGCGAGTCTTCGGGACGCCCCGCCGAGGGCAACGGAGGTATTGGTGGAATCGCAGACGTTACGGCTCATATTGGTTCGTCACGGGCTCGCCGCGGCGCGCGGAACGCCCGGCGTCGAAAACGACGAATTGCGGCCTCTGCTGCGTAAAGGCCGCAGCCGGACCCGCGAGATGGCGCGGATGCTGGCCAGGCAGGGAATCCGGCCGGACCTGGTCGTCGCCAGTCCATTGCTGCGGACCTATCAGACCGCCGAAATTCTTTTCGAGCAGTTCCGCCCCGACGCTCCGCTGCAATGCTGGGACGAGATGCGGCCCGACCGACCGGCCGGCGCGTTGTTTGAAAGGCTAAATCGAGAGATTCCCCGACCCGCCACGGTGGCGCTGGTCGGGCATGAACCGAACTTGAGCCGGCTGGCCTCGGCGCTGTTGACCGACCGTCGCCGACTGGCCATCGACTTTCGCAAGTCCGCCGCAATGATGCTCAGAATCGACGGGCAGAAGCTCCCGCTCAAGGCCGAACTTGAGTGGTTCATCCCGCCGCGCCTGATTCCGCGCGGGTAGCCGGCCTGGCGCCATCTGTTGCGCTATGGACGGCCTGCTTGAGGAAAAACATGACGGCCAAGAAAAATTCGCAGAAGCGCAAGCACAACAAAAACATCCGGCGCGACCGGACGGACGCGGAGAAAACCGTCGATTCCGGATCGGAAATCAACATCCACGGCCTGCGGCTGGATCAGCCGTTCGGCGACGCCAACCTGTATCTGAACTACGAAAAAAGCTGGCTCGATTTCAACTGGCGCGTCCTGCGCGAGGCCAAGGACCCCGATCGCAATCCCCTGCTGGACCGCGTGCGCTTTCTGTCCATCGCCTCGTCCAACCTCGACGAGTTCTACCAGAAACGGGTCGGCGCGCTGAAGAAACAGGTGTTCGCGCAGGTTTCCAAGCTCACCGTGGACGGCATGACGCCCCAGCAACAAATCGCGATGATCCGCGCCGAAGCGATCCGCATGCGGGAAACGATGGCCGCCGCGCTGCATCAGGACATCGTCCCGCGACTGCGGGGCATCGGCATCTACTTCAAAGACTATGCCGAACTGAGCGACGCGGAAAGGGCCGACGCCGATGCGTACTACGCCGCGCAGATCTTTCCGCTGCTCACGCCTCTGGCCGTGGACCCGGGCCATCCCTTTCCGTTCATTTCCAATTTGTGCATTTCGCTCGGCGTCGAACTGAAAGACAAGCAGAAGCGCTGGCACTTCGCGCGGGTCAAGGTCCCTCCCGTGCGCCCGCGTTTCGTCGAACTGCTGAAGGGCGCGCAGAGCGGACAGCGGGTCTTCGTGCCCATCGAACAGATCATCTCGGCCAACATCCAGACGCTCTTCACCGGGGTCAAGATCGCCTCCGTCGCGGCGTTCCGCGTCACGCGAAGCGCGGAGATCAACGACAATCTCACCGAGGCCGAGGACCTGATGGACTTGATCTCGGAGGAGTTGCGAAGCCGGAAGTACGCGCCGGTCGTCCGGCTGCAGGTGGACAAGGATCTCTCCGACCGCCTGCGCGACCTGCTGTCGGAAGAGCTGGAACTCGAACCGGAGGACGTGTACGTCAGCGAAGGCTTCATGGAACTGTCCTCGCTGGCCCAGATCGCCAATCTCGACGGTCTGGACGAGCACCGCGCCCCGCGCTGGAAGCCCAGAACCCACCCGATCGTCGCCAAGCGGGGCAAGGGGGACGACGCGTCGGATCTGTTCGCGCTGATGCGCAAGGGCGATCTCCTCGTGCATTTCCCCTATCACGCCTTCAACACCAGCATCGAGGCCTTCATCCGCCAGGCCGCCGACGACCCGCGGGTGCTGGCCATCAAGCAGACCTTTTACCGCACCACGGAGGACTCGGACATACTGCTCGCCCTGGTCGAGGCGGCCGAACAGGGCAAGCAGGTGGCGGCCCTGGTGGAATTGAAGGCGCGATTCGACGAGCAGCGAAACATCGAGCTGGCCCGTCGGCTGGAGGAGTCCGGCGTCCACGTCACGTACGGCCTGCTCGGGCTGAAGACGCACTGCAAGATCACGCTGGTGGTGCGGGAGGACCCCGACGGCATCCGGCGGTATTTTTTCATCGGCACCGGCAACTACAACTCGGTCACCGCGCGCCTGTACGAAGACGTGGGCCTTTTTTCATGCGATCCCGCCATCGGCGAGGACCTCAGCCTGCTGTTCAACGGCCTCACCGGTTACGCGCCGGAGCAGACCTATCGCAAAATTCTGGTCGCTCCCAACTCGTTCCGCCAGCGCATCGAGGACCTGATCGCCTTCGAAATGAACGAAGCCCGCGCCGGCAGGCCGGCGCGGATCGTCATGAAAATGAACAGCATGGAGGATCCCCGCATCATCCAGCTTTTCTACCAGGCCTCCGGAGTGGGCGTTTCCATCGACCTGATCGTGCGCGGCGTCTGCCGTCTTATCGCCGGCAAACCGGGCGTCAGCGACAATATCCGCGTCCGTTCGATCATCGGGCATTTCCTCGAACATTCGCGGATCTATTATTTTCATCACGGCGGCGAGAATCTCTATTTCATCGGCTCCGGCGATTTGATGCGCCGCAACCTGGACTGGCGGGTCGAGGCCATCGCTCCGGTCGAGGCCGAGCCGCTGAAAAATTACCTGAAGTTCTACCTCGACGCGCAACTGGCCGAGACGCGCCTGGCGTGGGTCATGAACGAGCGGGGCGAGTACCGGCCGCTGAGCCAGGGGAAAGACGACGCGGCGACGTGCCACCAGATCATGATGGATCACGCCTCGAAACACGCCAAGCCTCTCCCGTGGGCGCGGCTGACGCGAAGCGGCGAGCGGGCCGGCGACGCCCCGGAGCCTTCCTCCGACACCGGCGAATGAGCAGACCGGCGAGGCCTTGAAAAATTCCAGGCGACGAGACGAAAAAGGGCTTGGCCGAATCCGTTGAGCCCTTAGCGGAATCCGCCTGCTTTTCCGGCGGGTCAAAGACGCGGCCAGATATCTTCCAACACGTCGAACGGCACGGAAACAGTCCACTCGCCGTCCCGGCAGGCCATCTCTCCAAACCTTGTGGGCAGGGCCATCCGGAGACGATCCCCGCGATTCTTTTTGTCTACTCTGAGGAAAGGAAAAATAGTTTCGAGAGCATAGGGAACATGCAGGTCGAAGCCGAGCTTCGTCAGCAAGTGGGTAAATCTCTCCCGAGAGTCGGGCGGGAATCCGCAAAGTTTTTCCGCCATCATGGCTTCGACAACCATGCCTATCCCTACCGCTTCGCCGTGAGGGATGCCGTATTCGCTCGCCGCCTCGATAGCGTGACCGATGCTGTGACCGAAATTCAGGACGGCCCGGCGGCCCCGTTCATGCATGTCTTGGCCGACAATCTCGGACTTGATGTCCACACAGCGCCGGATCGGATGTAGATCCGGCATGCCCGGACGTTTCAAAAGCTCCGAATGTTCGTCTATCCACTCGAATAGCCGGCCGTCCGCGATGACGGCGGTTTTGATCATCTCCGCAAGACCATTGCGCCAGTCGATCCTTGAAAGAGATCCAAGACAAGCAGGATCGATGAAGATATTCACCGGCTGATGAAAGGAGCCGACAAGATTTTTTCCGGCAGGAGTGTTGACGCCGGTTTTGCCGCCGATCGCCGCATCCACTTGCGCCAGAAGCGTCGTCGGAAAGTAAACGGCGTCCACCCCTCGCATGTAGGTGGACGCGACAAAACCGGCCAAGTCAAGAGACACGCCGCCGCCCACCGCCACAATAACTCCGGTGCGCGGAAAACCGGCGGACAGCAAACGGTCCTCAAGGTCTATCTTGGTCTCACGGGTCTTGCTGGTTTCTCCCGGCGGGAACGACAGCATGTGCAGCCGCTCGACGAGAGGACGGATGATCTCTTTTATTTGATCGCCGAATAGCTCCATGACGGTGCGATCGCCGATGATGGCCGCTTCTTTCCAGAGGGGCCGCCAGGCTTGCGGCGCCGTGTTCCAGCACCCTTCGGCTAAGACGATTTGCGTCATCCGACAGACTCTTGCTCCGCGGAAGGCCGGAGAGCTCTCTCGACCAGCAGCAGATCCGCCAGGACGATGGCCGTGGCGGCCTCCACGATCACGGGCGCCCGCATAGCGATGCAGGCGTCGTGTCGGCCATCGATGCTCAGTTCCGCTTCTTGCCCCGTTCGGATATCAAATGACCGTTGGGGTTTCCGGATGCTCGAAGGAGGCCGCATGGCGACGCGGAACGACAAATTGTTGCCGTTGGACAGGCCGCCATTGATCCCGCCGGCATGGTTGGTCTTCGTTCGGCCGGAAGCATCGGCAAAGGCGTCATTGAACTCCGAACCGCGCATTTCGGCGGCTTTGAAGCCGGCGCCGAATTCCACGGCCTTGATGCCCGGAATGGCGAACATGGCGTGGCTGACGAGCGATTCCAGCGAATCGAAGAAGGGTTCGCCGAGTCCGATCGGCATGTTTTCGGCCTGGCAGGCGATCAGACCGCCAATGGAGTCCCCTTGCCCCGCCGTCTCTCGAATGGCCTCCTCGATATCGCGACGCCCGCCGGCCTGTTCAAGCCAGGCCCGAATCCGGATCGGGGGGATTAATTTTTTGGCGACGACCCCCGCCGCCACTAGCGCGGCCGTCAATCGGCCGGAAAAATGTCCGCCGCCGCGATGGTCGCGGAAACCGCCGTAACGGCGATGTGCGGCGAAATCGGCATGTCCGGGGCGGGGTACGTGGCGCAGACGATCGTAATCTTCCGAACGGATGTCGTGGTTTTCAAAAAGAACGGCGATCGGCGAGCCTGTTGTTTTGCCTTCGAACACGCCGCTTTGGATCAGCGGGGCGTCGATCTCCCGGCGTGTCGTCGCGCCGGGCCCTCCGCCGCGCCGCCGCGCCAGGTCCTCGGCGAAGTCGTCGCCGCCGAGTCCAATGCCGGCCGGACAGCCGTCTATCACCACGCCGATGGCCTGGCCGTGAGACTCGCCGAAAATGGATACCCTGAAAATGCGGCCGAAACTGTTCATTGAACGCTCGCTCCCAGTGCGATGAGGTCTTCAAAGAAGCCCGGATAAGATTTGGCGACGCAGGACCAGCCATTAATGGCTGCTTCCTCGCGGGCGCCGAGCACGGCGACAGCTATCGCCATCGCGATTCGGTGATCGCCGTGCGCGTCGCAAACGCCGCCGCTGATCCTGGAACCCCGGACC
>QZKR01000034.1 GCA_003598065.1 Myxococcales bacterium
GGTTTTCGCCGCCCACGCGCGTTCCGCCTCGGGATCGCCGTGCACCAGCCCCGTCCGCCAGCCGAGCGCCGCTTCCTTCGGGTCGCCGCGCGCGATATGCGCTTCCCATTCCGCCTGCTCGCGCGCGTCGGCGATTTCGGTGCGCGGGCGCCAAGCGGCGAAGGCCGCGTCTTCCTCGGGCGGCTTCGGGGCGGCGAACGCGGTCGGGTTTTCCCGATGCGCGCGCGCCAGCGCCTCGACATAGGCCGGCGCGAAAGCGCGGTCGGCGTCGGCGAGCGCGGTAACGGCGTCGCCGAACTGCAGGCCGACCTGGCGCACGGTCATCAGGAACGGCGCCGACGGCGCGACGTCGTAACCGGCGGCGCTCGCGCCTTCGTTCGCCTGGTCGAGCGTCTTCATGCCTCCGCCGTTGACCAGGGCGATTTCGCCCAAGCCGCCGTGCGCGCGCGGCAGCAGGACGGCGGTGGTCTCCCCGTTGGCGCCGACGCGGACCGCGCCCGCGGCCTCGCGCACGCCGACCATGGCCGAGGGCGCGTGCAGCGTGAAGGCGTCGAGGCCGCCGCGCGCGATGTCGCCGGCGACGAACGACACCGCGCCGCGTTCGACCGTCAGCACCATTTCGCCGGAATTGCGGGCGGGGTCGAAAACAAGCCGCTCGATTCCGAAATCGGTCTGCTCGCCGAGCGACAGGCGCGTGCCGTCGGCGAAGGCGAGCGCGACGCGGCCGGCGCCTGTCTGTATGACGTCGCCGGCGTAGAGCGGCGTGTCTTTTTCGGCGGCGACGATGGTGCCGTCGGCGCGGCCGAAATAAACCTCGCCCGCGACGCCGTCCACCAGGCCGACCGGATCGGACGCTCCCAGGGTCGGGCGCGCGGCGGCGGCCGGCAGCACGATCAGCGCCTCGACCACGTCGGGGGTCAGCACGGAACCTTCGGCGTTGATGAGGTTGGGGCGCGGATCGCGCGCGAAGTAGCCGCGCGCGAGCACCGCCTCGCCCGAAGGCCCGATCAGCCAGAGATCGCCGCCTTCGCGCACGTAACGCGCGCCGAGCAGGAGGTAGCCGCCGGGAATGTCGAGCAGGTCGCCCTGGCTCGCGTCGAGCACGGCGACGCGCCCGGGCGCCCGGGCGGCTTCGGCAAGCATTTGGGTCTGCGGCGCGGACATTCCGTCCCCCGAATGGGGGAAAATTATAACCTAGATGTCGACGCCGCTACACGGCCAAGCCCTATATGTTGTGGAAAAATCGGCCACGCCATTCGATTCGAAATCGAAACGATCAGTCCGGGCGACGGATCATGCCGCCCAAATCGCGGCCCGCGAAGATGTGGACATGCAGGTGGAAAACTTCCTGGCGGGCGTCGGCGCCGAGGTTGGAGAGGACGCGGTAGCCGGCCCCGACCACGCCCAGCTTGCGCGCGGTTTCCCCGATCGCGCGGAAGAAGCCCACGATCTCGGCGTCGCCGGCATGGCGGGTGAAGTCGTCCATGTCCACGTAAGCGCCCTTCGGAATCACCAGCACGTGCACCGGCGCCTGCGGGCGGATGTCGTGAAAGGCGAGCGCGTGCTCGGTCTCGTGGACTTTCTTGCAGGGAATCTCGCCGCGCAGGATTTTGGCGAACGGATTGTCGGCGTCGTACGCGGGACGATTCATTTCTTCCGTCCCTTCTTCTTGGCTTTGCCGCGCGCCGCCTTTTCGGCGATGCCGGACACGCCTTCGCGCCGGGCCAGTTCGGCCCACACGCGTCCGGGCCGGATACCGGCCGAGGCCCACAGCACCAGCAGGTGATAGAGCACGTCCGCGCTTTCGGCGGCGACGCGCCGGGGGCCCTCGTTGAGGGCGGCGGCGACGGTTTCCGCCGCTTCCTCGATCACCTTGCCGCCGATCTTGCCGACGCCGCCCGCGAGCAATTTCGCGGTGTACGAAACGCGCGCGTCGGCGCGGCGTCTTTGGACGATGGTCGCGTAAAGCCGATCGAGCACGCGGGCGTCGGGAGAAATCTTGTTTTTTGCCATGGAGCCTGCTCGCTTTCCCCGGTCATTCGATCCGGACCGGAACGCCGGCGGCCTTCATGTGGGCCTTGGCTTCGGCGATCGTATAGGTGCCGAAGTGAAAAATCGAGGCGGCGAGCACGGCCGAGGCGTGGCCGCGCGTCACGCCCTCGACCAGGTGATCGAGGGTGCCGACCCCGCCCGAGGCGATCACCGGCACCGGCACCGCGTCGGCGATGGCGCGGGTGAGCGGGATGTCGAAGCCGGCCTTGGTGCCGTCGCGGTCCATGGAGGTGAGCAGGACTTCGCCCGCCCCGTAGTCCGCCATGCGCCGGGCCCATTGCACCGCGTCCAATCCGGTCGCCTTGCGCCCGCCGTGGGTAAAGACCTCGAACGCGTCCGGCGCGACGGATTTGGCGTCGATGGCGACGACGATGCACTGGCTGCCGAACTTTTCCGCCGCCCGGCGCACGAATTCCGGTTCCTTGACCGCCTGGGTGTTGATCGAAACCTTGTCCGCGCCGGCCAGCAGGAGCTTTCGGATGTCCTCGATCGTGCGCACGCCGCCGCCCACCGTCAGCGGCATGAAGCATTGCTCGGCGGTGCGGGCGACCACGTCGTAGATGGTGTCGCGGTTTTCGTGGCTGGCGGTGATATCGAGGAAGCACAGTTCGTCGGCGCCGGCGCGGTCGTAGACGCGGGCCTGTTCGACCGGATCGCCCGCGTCGACTAGGTCGACGAAGCGCACGCCCTTGACCACGCGCCCGCGGTCGACGTCGAGGCAGGGAATGACGCGAATCTTCAGCATCGCCCGTATCTTAGTCCTTCAGCGCCGCGATCGCGCTCGCGACGTCGAGCTTGCCGTCGTAGAGCGCGCGCCCGCTGATGACCCCGGCCAGGGGGCGTTCGGCCTTGCGGCTCGCGTCGCGGATGGCCGTCAAATTTGCGATCGAGGACACGCCGCCCGACAGGATCACCGGGATCGACACCGCCTGGGCCAGCGCCACGGTGGCCGCGACGTTGGGACCTTTCATGGCGCCGTCGCGCTCGATATCGGTGTGGATCAGCGCCGCGACGCCGACGTCCTCGTAGCGCTTGGCGAGGTCGAGCACGGTGACGTCCGAAACGTTGCCCCAACCCGCGGTCGCCACCCGCCCGTCGCGCGCGTCGAGGCCGACGGCGATCTGTCCGGGATACTTGCGGCACGCGTCGCGTACCAGCTCGGGGTCCTTGAGCGCGACGGTGCCGAACACGATCCGGGCGATGCCGTGGTCGAACCAGAAATCCACCAGCGCCATGGTGCGGATGCCGCCGCCGAGCTGGACCGGGATATTCACGCCCCAGAGAATTTTCTGGACCGCCTTGTCGTTGACCGGCTTGCCGGCGAAGGCCCCGTTCAAATCGACCACGTGCAGCCATTCCGCGCCCGCGTCGGCGAAGACGCGCGCCTGGGCGGCCGGATCGTCGGCGAACACGGTCGAACGCGCCATGTCGCCCTGCACCAGGCGCACGCACTGGCCGTCCTTGAGGTCGATGGCGGGAAAGAAAATCAAGGGGCGAGCCTCACGGCGACCAGGCGAGGAAATTGGCGATCAGGCGCAGTCCGCTCGCCTGGCTTTTTTCGGGGTGAAATTGGGTGCCGGCCATGTTGGCGTGCGCGATGAGCGCCGCCACCGGCCCGCCGTAACTGGCGGTGGCGACGACGTCGGCCGGATCGCGGCAGGTCATCGCGTAGGAGTGCACGAAATAGGCGTGCGCGCCGGGCGCGATCCCTTCCAGCAACGGGTGGGCCGCGCGGAACTCCAGCGCGTTCCAGCCCATGTGCGGGATCTTCAGGGCGGGATCGGACGGCTTGAGCGCCGCGACGGTGCCCGGAATCCAGCCCAGGCCCGCGTGCGTTCCGTGCTCGAATCCTTGGGTCGCGAGCAGCTGCATGCCGACGCAGATGCCGAGGAACGGGCGGCCTTGCCCCCGCACCGCCTTGTCCATGGCCGCGACCATGCCGGGAAGCCGGGCGAGCCCCCGCATGCAGTCGGCGAAAGCGCCGACCCCGGGCAGGACGATACGATCGGCGCGGGCGATTTCGGCGGCGTCGGACACGACGCGGATGTCGGCTGAAACGTTCTTTTCCGCCGCCGCGCGCTCGAACGCCTTCGCCGCCGAGCGCAGGTTGCCGGAGCCGTAGTCGATGATGGCGACTTTCATGGCCGAACCGTCGCGGCGAGATCGCGCGCGAGACCGGGCGTGGAATCGAGGAACCGCGCGAGCGCCGCGTCGATGTCGCCGCCCGCGACCACGCCCCGGAACGCGAATCCCCGGCGCTCGAGCTTCCGGCGCCTGAGGTCGTTGCCCACCCAGCCGAACGTCGCCGACAGGATCAGCGTCAGTATCGTCATGGCGATCTCGTCGCGCACGAACGCCCGCATCACCATCTCCGATCCGACGAGAATAAGGGCGAACACGGCCGCCGCCAGCCACAGCCGCCGGGTCAAGGCCCACAGCGGGCCGAACACGAAGGCCGGCCAGGAAAAGCCTTCCTTGACCAGCACCACGTCCCGGTCGGGGTCGAGGCCGCCGTGGCGCACGTAGGCCGTGTACATTCGCATCGGTCGCGCCGCTCCCGATCCGGCTACATCGAGCCGCCGAGAACGCCCTTGGTCGACGGCACCGCGTCGGGCCGGCGCGAATCGATCGCCACCGCCTGGCGCAGCGCGCGGGCGAGTCCCTTGAAGCAGGACTCGACGATATGGTGGTTGTTCTCGCCGTAGGCGTTGCGCACGTGCAGCGTCACCCCGGCGGCCTGGGCGAACGCCTGGAACCATTCGCGGAACAGTTCGGTGTCCATTTCGCCGAGCTTCGGTTTCGAGAACGCGACCTTCCACACCAGATAGGGACGGTTGGAGGCGTCCAGCGCCACCTCGGTGAGCGTCTCGTCCATGGGCGAGAGCGCCTGGCCGAAGCGGACGATGCCCTTGCGGTCGCCGAGCGCCTTGGCCAGCGCCTCGCCGACGGCGATGCCGACGTCCTCGGTGGTGTGGTGGTAATCGATGTGCAGATCGCCCTTCGCCTCGACCTCGAGGTCGATCAGGCTGTGGCGCGAGAGCTGCTCGAGCATATGGTCGAGAAAGCCGATGCCGGTCGAGACGCGATACATCCCCGTTCCGTCCAGGTTGACGGAGGCCTTGACCGAAGTCTCCTTGGTTTTCCGCTCCACCGTGGCTTTGCGCATGGTGTCGAATTCCGGCCCGAAGGCGTTGCTTTCCTGCTCGAATCGGCCCCTTGTAGCAGCACGAGCGCTCGGAAACCAGCGAGGGCCGGGCCGGGCGCGCGGGTTTTTTCCTAAGCCGATTCAGGGGCTTGGAAGCACCCCGGGGCCGGTTTAACCCCGGACTGTCCCCAGGCTTTTCCACACTGCCGCTGCGGCAAAAAATATCCATAAAATATAGCTAAATCAATCTATTGCGGCCGGATAAACAAGCCCGGATTAAAGTATTTGTCCCCAATTTGGGTTTCGATGGGGACCTATGTTTCGCGCGGGCGCCGGGTACCGAGCCGGCCGCGAACCTCGGCGAGGATCCAGGCAATGGTGTCTTCGTCCAGGGTTTCGATCGAGGCCGCGATCAGGTTGGCAAGTTCGGTCGCGCGCGGGGAGAGGCCGGAGGTCACGATCCTGACGCGCGGATGGGACATTTCGGCCAGCCGTTTCAGCGCCTCGGCGTCGTCCCAGAACAACCCGAAATAGGCGCACGCCTGGCGCACGAAGCCGGGCGAGGGCCGCCCGCGCCGGCCGTGCTCGAGGCTCGAGAGATACGCGGCCGAAAGCCCGAGTTCGGCGGCCATGGTTTTCTGCGTGACGCCCTTCAGCCGGCGCAGCTCGCGCAGTCGCTTGCCGAACGGGGTCATGTCCGCGGGCCTTTTATCTGATGCGCGCGGGGATTCGCCCGCGCGTCCCGCATCCGGCGCAAAAGAACGTAGAGCGCGCCGTCGCCGCCGTGACGCGGGCGCGCGGGCGCGAAGGCGAGGATGTGGGCGCGCACCGGCTCCTCGTTCAGCCAGCGCGGCACGTTGGCGCGGAGGACGCCGGTTTCGCGCCCGCTTCCGTCTTGTTTGCCGCCCTTGCCGGTGATGACGAGAAGACAGCGCCGCCCGAGCGTGTGCGCGCGGGCGATGTGGCCGAGCAGCGCGGAATGAGCCTCTTTTTGGGTCATGCCGTGGAGATCCAGCGTCGCGTCGATGGGCATCTCGCCCCGGCGCAGGCGCAGGGCCGTCGCCCGGTCGACCCCCGGCGCGGCCCCGGGGTGAAGCGTCGGCAGCGGTGACGGCGGCGGCTTGCGCGCCGGGCGCGATCCATCGTCGGCCGCGGCGCGGGGCGGTTGGGGCGGCGGCGCGGGTTTCTCCGTTGCGCCCGCGGATGACTCTTTGCGCGCGGGCCGCGCTCGTTTGTGGCGCAACGGTCGCGCGCTGTCCGCGACCGCGCGCCACAGTTGCGCGTCGGTCAATGAATTGGCCTCAGGCTTTTTCGACGTCTTCATCCACCAGTACGATAAACAGCCGTTGCGGCCCGTGCGCGCCGAGCAGCAGCGTCTGCTCGATGTCGGCGGTGCGCGACGGGCCGGTGATCCAGTTGACCGCGCGCGGCATGGCGAATTCCGCGTTCGCCCGCTTCGCGCGCAAGACGCCCCAGGCTTCTTCGTAGGTGCCGACCAGGCGCCGGACGGGAACGACCGCGACGTGAACCGGCGGCACCAGGGCGAGCGTGGTCGGGCTCTCGGGACCGGAAGCCAACACCAGGGTGCCGGTTTCGGCGACGGCCGCGACCGCGCCGGTCACGCCGACGGGGTCGTCCCGTTCGCCTTTGCCTTCGGTTGCGGAAAGAGCCGAATGTTTCGACCAGGGAATGGACCGGACGAGCGGATCGGGTGCGCACTTCAAGCTGGGTTCGATATTGTGGCGGGCGAGATATTTGGCCACCGCCTCGGGGACGTCGGCCAGCCGTTTCACCCGCGCCACGTCCGCCTGAACGCGCTCGGCTTCCGAAATAAAGAGCGCGGCCTGTCGTTCGCGCTCGATCCGGCCGCGGGCCGGGATCGGGCCCGGCGCGCGGGCCGCGAGACGAGCCTCGACCTCGGCGAGGCCGGACTTGCCTCGCCGCTGGGTGCAGGCGCGCCGGATATCGACGAGGATGGCCTGGCGGCTGACGCGGCTCATGGCTTTCGGCGCCCCTTTTCCGATTCGGCCCAGAGCGTCATGAACGTTTCGCCTTCGGGCGCGGGAAAATCGCGGGTCGCGGTCCAGCCGCCGAACAGCGGCAGTACGCGGAACCGGCGGCGCGTGCCGGCGAGGTTGCCGAGCGCGCGGATCAGCGGCGCGGTGAGACGGCGATAGAGCCGGGGACGCGCGGCGACGAACGCCCAGGCCGCGAGGCCGATCCGGGCAAACCAGCCGGTTCGCCCTTCCCGATGAAGCTGTTCGCGCCAGGCGCGCAGCATCCGGGGCAGCGGAATGCGCATCGGGCAAACGCTCTCGCATCGGCCGCACAGCGTCGAGGCGTTGGGCAAGTGCCGCGCCTCGCGCGTGCCGAGCAGGGCCGGGATCAGCACCGCTCCCATCGGCCCGGAATAGACCCAGCCGTAGGCGTGGCCGCCGACCGCGCGATAGACCGGGCAATGATTGAGGCAGGCGCCGCACCGGATGCAGCGAAGTATGTCGCGAAACTCGGTTTCGAGCAGTCGCGCGCGGCCGTTGTCGAGCAGAATGACGTGGTATTCGTCGGGGCCGTCGGGATCGCCGGGCCGGCGCGGGCCCGAGCAAAACGACGTATAGACCGTGACATCCTGGCCGGTGGCGGAACGCGCCAGCACGCGCAGTATCGTGGTCGCGTCTTCCAGGGTCGGCACGATTTTTTCGATCGAGGCGATGACGATGTGCACGCGCGGCAGCGTGTGGGTGAGGTCGGCGTTGCCCTCGTTGGTCACCAGCACGTTGCCGCCGGTTTCGGCGATCAGCATGTTGGCGCCGGTGATGCCGACGTCGGCGGCGAGAAAATCGGGCCGGAGTTTCGCGCGTGCTTCGGCGAGCAGGGCGTCCGGCTCGTTCAGCGCCCGTTCGGGCGCAAGGTGCTTGTGCGACTTGCGGAACGTTTCCGCCACTTCGCCGAGCGAAAGATGGATGGCCGGCGCGATGATGTGGCTCGGCGGTTCGCGCCGGAGCTGGATGATGTATTCGCCGAGGTCGGTTTCCACCGGGCGAACGCCGTTTTGTTCGAGATAATCGTTGATGGCGATTTCCTCGCCGATCATGGTCTTGCTTTTGGTGACGGTGCGCGCGCCGGCGCGGCGGCAAATCTCGAGGATCGTTTCGCGGGCTTCCTTGGCGTCGCGGCACCAATGGACCTCGCCGCCGTTTTCCGTCACGCGCCGCTCGTACGTTTCGAGGTAGACGTCGAGGTGGTCGAGAACATGCTCCTTGATCGCGCGGGCGGCGTCGCGGAGTTCCTCGAATTCGGGCAGGCGCTCGGCGGCTTCGCGGCGACGCCGGGGAAACCCGTCCGCGAGCTTGGCGAGCGCGGATTGCAGCGTGGACGAGTCTAGCGCGGCGCGGGCGTTGTCCTCGAAGCGGCGGGAGGTGCTGTCCATGGCCGGTCAGGTCCCGGCGATGGGCGGGGTATCGGTCGCCCCCGCCAGAACTTCCGCCACGTGGCGGACCGCGACGGCGGAACCCTGGCGCCTGAGCCGCCCGGCGACGTTCATCAGGCAGCCCATGTCGCCGCCGAGGACGAGATCGGCGCCGGTCGCGGCGATATCGGCGGTTTTCACGTCCGCGATCCCGGTCGAAACGTCCGGGTACTTGACGCAGAAGAGGCCGCCGAAGCCGCAACAGGTTTCCGCTTCCTTGCCTTCGCGCAGTTCGAGGCCGGCAACGGTGGCGAGCAGCGCGCGCGGCTGGCGCTTGACGCCCAGCTCGCGCAGGCCCGAACAGGAATCGTGGTAGGTCGCGGTCGCCGTCAGGCGGGTCTCGACCCGGGTCAGGCCGCGCACGTCGACCAGGAACGAGACCAGTTCGTGGGTCTTGGCGGCGAGCGCGCGGGCGCGCGGCGCCCAGGCCGGGTCGTCGGCGAACAACTCGGGATAATGGACGCGGAGCATGCCGGCGCACGAGCCCGACGGCGCGACCACGTAGTCGAACGGTTCGAAGGCGGCGATCAGGCCGCGCGCGACGGTCGCGGCGTTGGCGGAATCGCCGGAATTCCACGCCGGCTGGCCGCAGCAGGTCTGCGCCGCCGGCACTTCGACCCGGCAGCCCGCGTCCTCGAGCAGCTTGACGGCGGCGAAGCCGACGCTCGGGCGCATGAGATCGACCAGGCACGTGACGAACAGCCCGACGCGCGGTAAAGCCGATGGCGAGGAGGATGGGGCGGGCATGGCGGGAAGATTGGCTTTTGCCCGGCCCAAAGGCAAGAAAGCGCTTTCAGGGCGGAGCCAGGCGGCGGGGCCGCAACACGAACAGCTCGGCCGGGTGCTTGAGCGCGCCGGCGCGGGCGGCGGCCTCGGGCCCGGCGCCGAAAAAGAGATCGATCCGGAGAGGGCCCTTGATGGCGCTGCCCTGGTCCTGGGCCACGACCAGGCGGCGGAGCGGCCGGGTCGGATCGAGCGGGTCGCGGGTCGCCAGAAACAGGGGCAGCCCGAACGGCAGATGGGCCGGATCGACCGCGACGCTGCGTTCGGGCGTCAGCGCGACGCCCTCGGCCCCGAGCGGGCCTGCGCCGGTAAGCTCGCGGAAGAAAATATAGGATCGGTTTTCGCGCATCAGCGCGGCGCCGTCCTCGGGGTGGGCGGCGATCCAGTCGCGGATCGTTTTCATGGTGACGTCTTCGCGGGCCATGATGCCGCGCTCGACCAGAATGCGGCCGATGGCGGTGTAGGCGTGGTCGTTGCGGCCGGCGAAGCCGAGGCGAACCACGGTGCCGTCGTTCATCGCCACGCGACCGGAGCCCTGGACGTGGAGAAAGAAGGCGTCGCGGGCGTCGTCGACCCACAAAATTTCGAGGCCCCTGCCCGCGAGCGCGCCGGCCTCGATCGCGGCGCGGTCGTGGGGCACCGCGCCGGCCGGCTTCCGGTAGATGGGAAAGCGATAGCGCGCGTCCGGCTTGCGCGCGCCCCTGAGTTCCGCTTCGTAATAACCGGTGGCGAAGCCCGCGCCGCCGGCCGCGTCGCGCGCGCGGAACGGGCGAAATTCGGTTTCGAAGAACCGGCGGGCGGAGACGGAATCGGCCGCCTTCACGCGGCGCGCGGCATCGCACGGCCCGCGCCAATCGCCGGCGCGGCCCATCAGCTTGGCCGCATCCAACGCCGCCTCGGGGGCGAGCCCGCCGATGCGGGCGCACGATTTCAGCAGCGCCGGGATCGCCGCGCCGGCCGCATCGTCCGACCAGCCGGAAATGTCGGCGAATTCGACGCCCGTCAGTTGAAGTTTGGGCGACGGCGCGGCGCAGGCGCCGAGAAGAAGCAAAATCGCGGAAAATAAGGGGCCCGCGAAACGTCCCGGCATCGCGGCGTTATTCGACGCTTTCGGTCGCGACCAGCGCCCAGTTGGGATCGCGCGAGCGCGTGTCCCGCTGGAACGTCCACAAATCGACGACCGCCGTCACCGTCGACGGATCGCCGGAGACAACCCGGCCCTCGCGGTCGCGCGTGACGTTGATCTGATCGCTGGTGAAACGGACGGCGACGATCGCGTTGCGGCCGTCCATGTAGGCTTCGGCGACTTCCGCCGCCCGGATGCCGACCAGCGTGTTCTCGAGCGTTTCGTCCGCTTCCGCGCGCGACTTGACCGCCTGCTCGAAGTTGGCGAACACCTCGGGGCTCAAGATCGACTTGATGCCGCCGAGTTCGCCCTTGGCGAAAGCCTCGAGAATCATTTCGAACGCGCCGCGCGCGCCCTTGACGAACGTGTCGGGATCGAAGCCGGGGTCGGCGAGCTTGATCTGGGTCAGGCCGTCGGCAAGTTTTTCGTCGCCGTGGGCGGCCTTGGCGATCCGCTCGGCGGCTTCCACTTCCTCGCTGCGGTTGGGCAAACGAATGACGTTGTCGGATTCGTTCGCGGGCGAATCCGCGCGCCGCTCCGGCGCGGGCGCGGGACGGAACGGGTCGCGATAGCCGCCTTCGTGGCCGTCGCGGCGGCCGAGCACGTTACGCAGACGCAACGCCAGAAAGACCGCCACCATGGCGAGAAAAATGATATCGATGAATTGGAATCCGTTGCTCATGTCGATCGCGCGTCCGGTCCCGAAATACCGGCCTTTTTATTACCCTACCTCCCGGCGGCACGTGCCGCCAGAAGGAAAATCCGGGCGTTCGCGCCACCGCTCCGCGCACCGCCTTCCGGTTACATAGGTAGGCCTTGCCGACGGGGCAATGGCGCTCGCGGACCCGACGGTTGACGGCGTTGTTTCCCGGTCCGTTCCGTGCTAGGCCGTGATCCCGTTCGGCGGCCCGGCCGCGTCGAAACCACCCTTTTGCGAGGACCGCGATCATGAATCCCTCCGACAAACCCGGAAACGGCCCCGATGCCGCCCAAGCCGGCGGGCAACAGCCCTCGCTCGGGGTCAACAGCCAATACATCAAGGACTTGTCGTTCGAGGCTCCGAACGGGCCGAAGGTCTTCCTGGCCATGCAGAAGACCCAGCCGACGATCACGGTCAATCTCGACGTGCAGGCGACGACGTTCCAGGATCCGCCCAACACCTACGAGGTGGTGCTGCACGTGAAGGCCGAATGCAAGGTCGGCGACATGGTCGGATTCATCGCCGAGCTCGCCTATGCCGGCTTGTTCACCATCAGCGTTCCCAAGGAACACCTGCAGCCGGTGATGCTGATCGAATGCCCGCGACTGCTGTTCCCGTTCGCGCGCAATATTCTCGCCGACGTTACCCGCGACGGGGGCTTCCCGCCGCTGATGCTGGGACTGATGGATTTCGCCGCGCTTTATCAGGCGCGCCTGGCCGAATTGGCGAAGCAGCAGGGCCAGGGCGCGGGGGCGGCCCCGACGCCGGCGCCTTAAGTCTTTCTCATCTTCCCCAAACCGGGTCCTTGAGCTTGGCGATAAAGGCGGC
>QZKR01000182.1 GCA_003598065.1 Myxococcales bacterium
ATTGCGGCTGTCGGTTCGTCTGTTTTGATGGCGGTTTCCGGCGTTTGTTGCGGTTCGGGCGGAGGCGGTTCGACCTGCGCCGGTTCCGCAGGAGCCGCTTCTTCAAGGATGATTTCGGCCGAAAGCAAGGGCTCGGCCTCGGGTCGCGCCGACGGTTCCACCGTCGAGGAAGACTCGCCTCCCGAACCCATGAAGATCGTCCGTCCGCCGGCGTTGATCGCCTGCTGCGACGGTTCGGACGCCAGTTCGGACGGCGTGCGAAACACCAGTTCCAGGGCGTGCTTCATCGCCAGAGCGGTGGTGAAGCGCATGTCGCGCTGCTTCTGCATGGCGATCAGCGCGATCTCTTCCAGTTTGGGGTGGATGCCCAGATCCGGCCGCAGCGAGGACGGGCGCGCCGGTTCCTCGCGGATGTGCATGCCCAGGATGGCCTGATAATTGTTGGCGTCGAAAGGCACCTGACCCGTAAGCATCTGGTAGAGAATGCAGCCGGCGGAGTAGATGTCGGTGCGCGCGTCGAGTTCGCGACCCATCGCCTGCTCGGGGGACATGTATTCCGGCGTGCCGCAGATGATGCCCTGCATCGTCAAGGCCGGCTGGGAGGGATCGCGTTCCTGCAGCTTCGCGATGCCGAAATCGAGCACCTTGGCGAAGTCCGGTTCGCCGGCGCGGCTGATGAGCATGATGTTGTCGGGCTTCAGGTCGCGGTGGATGATTTTCTTCTGGTGCGCGTCGTAAAGGACCGAGAGCACCTGCGCCATGATATGGACGATCCGCTCGGGCTTCAGCGGGAAATCCTCGGCGATCACGGTCGTCAGATCGCGCCCTTCGAGGTACTCCATGATGATGAAATGGCTGCCGTCGTCCGTGGCGCCGAAATCGATGATGGAGATCGAATTGGGGTGATCGAGGCGCGAAGCCGACCACGCCTCGCGCTGGAAGCGCTTCACCTGCGTTTCGTTGCGCAAAAGCGACTTGTGGAGGATCTTGACGGCGACCTTCTTGTTCAGCGTCAGATGCTCGGCGGCGTAGACGCGCCCCATGCCTCCGTCGCCCAGGTGCTTGAGCACCAGGTATTTTCCGCCGAGCACGCGGCCCATGTAAGTGTCGTCGGCGTCGGTGGGAGCGGCGTCCGCGAGGTTGTAACCGCATTCCCCGCAGTAGCGGATTCCCGGCTCATAATCATGACCACAGCGCGGACATTCCATTTCCCCCGTTCTCCCTCCTTCAAGCGCGGCCGTGCCCAATTGAAAGGATTGGCCGTCTGCCCCGCATCCCCGGCGGGTCGGTTTCCCAGACGGCCTTATTATACTGGATGTACGTTAAAACGCCACTCGGATTTTCGCTTTGACGCCTTCGAAAGGCGGCACCTTGCGGCAGAAACCGCCGTAGCAACGAATGCTTTCGCGCACCTGCCCGCCGAATATCGAGACCCGCAGAATCCCGTCGAAAAGCGTCGAAGCCGCTTCGCCGGCGAAAAAATGGTTCGTTTCGTCTTCGCCCGACGACGGCAGGTAGTCTTTCCGTTGCAGGGTATAGAGAAAACTCAGGCTGAGATAAGGCGTAAACGAGTAATTCAGCGTCAGATCGTAGTCGAATTCCTGTTCCTTCTTGCTGACGTAGTTCTTATGGAGAAAGGAGAATTCGTAGCCGAGCGAATGCTTCGCGACGAGGGGGAACGACCCGCTCGTCTTGGCATGTCCGATCTGGAGGAGTTTCTGGTTTTCGTCAAGGCTGTACTCGTCGCGAAAACCGCCGTCGATCAGCAGTTCGATCTCGCCGATCATCTGCGTAACGCCGCCATAGGCGTGCCAGATGCGGTCGCCTTCGAAATCCTCGTCCGAACCGAATCCGCCCAGGCTGGACGTGCCCTGCTCCTGCCAGATGTTGCGCGTGTAGTAGAGGGCGACGTAAGGCTGGGTGCCGGTGTTGATGGAATTGTAATCGGCGCGAATCCGGAACCCGTGGTCGTTGCCGTAAGTGCGGTTCGTCTCGATGTCGGTCCGTTCCAGGGTCGGCACGTTGTTGTAGTAGATGTCCTCGAAAAATTGCAGATCGTCGGGCGGCTGTTCGCCTTCGGGCAGCATGTAGCCGAGCGTCGTCCGGCCGCGGCGGAAGATAAAGTCGTTGTAGTATTTGTATTCCGCCGTGAGCGTGGCGTTCTCCACGTAGCCGGCCAGGCTGCCGTACAGGCCGAACCCGTCATCCTGGACCATCCGGTAATCGGTGATTTCCTCCGTCACTTCCCGCCCGCGTCGGCGGATCCAGTCGCCTTCGAAGTAGACGCTGGCGTGACCGCCGATGTCGGGAAATTCGATCGTGCCTCCGGCGATCGTCGTATCGGCCTCGCCGATGAAGCGCTTTTTCTGTTCGCCTTCCAGTTCGCCGAATTCCGTATAGGCCGCATGACCGCCGACGGTCATGAAATCGGCGATGCGCTGTTCCAGCCGCGCGCCCCAGATCAGATCGCGCGGATCGTCCTGGCGCGTCTCGTGGTTGGGATCGACGTTGAGCGTATTGGTGAAGCCGGCCAGCAGCGTGGCTGTCGTGTCCTCTATGGAGAGGCGCGCCTTGCCGCCGGTGAGCGTCGTGTCGATCGAGTCGTCGGCTTCGCGTTGCAGCGCCAGGGCCAGACCGCGTCCAAAGGTGACGTAGTAATCGCCGACATCCACCCGTAGCCGCGGAGAATCGTAGATGAAATAGTACTTCTCGAAATGGAAATCGTTTTCGGAAGCGGTTTGGGTGCGGATGAGAGGGATCCGGTCGAGGCGGGGAACGATAACGGTGAAATCGAGCGGGTCGGGGTAGTAATTTCCCTCGACGCGCATCCCCAGGGTGAACTCTTGCCAGCGGAAATCGGCGGAAAGGACGTTTTCGAGCTTCACGTAGTCGTCTTTTAAAGTGTTAGGCACGCCGAAGTCGTGATTGTTGTGCCATTCGACGCCGAACGATTCGTCGATGTTCAGCGTCAGCGGTTTGTCGTCGAGGTCGAAAAGCGTGATCGCCTGCGCGGCGGAAGGCGCGAGCAGAAGAAGCGCCACCAGTCCCCAGCCGGCGCGCCGCATGACGTCACTCGCTTAAAAGCGCCCGGATGCGCGCCTCGATGTCGGCTTGTTCGCCGGGGAGGAAGCCTCGCTGCACGAAGCGCTGCCGGCCGGCTTTGTCGATCAGCACGGCGAAAGGCAGCTCCAAGGGCGGATTGTAGCGGGAAACGACCGATTTTTCAGGGTCGAAAAGAACCGGATACGACAGTTTCAGCGCCCGGGCCTGGGCGACGGCCGTGGCGTGCTTGTCCGGCGTGTCGATGTTGATCGCCAGCACCTCGAAAGGCTGGCCGGCCAGGCTCTGTCGCACGTTGTCGAGGGCGGACATCTCCATCTTGCAGGCGTGGCACCATGAAGCCCAGAAGCTCACCCAGAGCACCTTGCCCCGGTAGTCGTCCAGGGCGCGCGTCTCGCCGTTTTGATCCTTGAGCGCGAATGGGATGGCCACCGACGACGACAAGACGGGGGCGACGCCGCTTTCCGCCGCACTGGCCGGCGATTCCGATGCGGCCGCCGATGGCGGAACGGTCGCCTCCGGCTTGGCCGTGGCGCAGGCCGCCGCGCCCAAAGCAAGCCCTGCGGCTAGCATCAGGCGCGAAACGCCGACAAACAGGCCTATGTTTCGCACCGTCGTTTACTCGCTCTCCAGCACGGCGCGGATGCGGTCGTAGATCGTGTGCGGGATGTCGCCTTCGTTGACGTACTGGATGCGCATCTGGTCGTCGAGCACCATGTTCAGCGGCGTGGCGTACTGCAGGTCGCCGCGTTGAATCGACGGATGGTAGTCGAGGAGGTAGTTGCCGCCGTCCACCAGCACGTAATAGCGGATGTCATATTCGTCGCGCCAGGATTTGCAGAAATCGGCGTTGGCCGGTTTGCCGCTGTTGTTCTCGAACAAGGTCTGGATGAAAACGACGTCCTCGGGTTCGAGTTCGTCGAACCATTCACCGAGGGTCGGCGCTTCGCGACGGCAGACCGAGCACCAGCCGGCGGAACTGTTGAGGAGGATCGCCTTCGCCGTGCCGTAGAAATCCTTCAAGTGGACCGTGTTGCCGTCGCAATCCTTGAGCGCGAAATCTTCCATCACCGAGCCGTAGTCGTAGCCGTAGGGTCCCGGCGGGAAATCGGGCTTGTCGCCGTCGGCGGGATTGTCGCCATCGGCGGACTGGTCGCCATCGGCGGGGTCGTCACCGTCGGTCGGATCGTCGCCGTCGGGCGGATCGTCGCCATCGACAGAATTGTCGCCATCGGCCGGGTCGTCGCCGTCCTGGGAGGCGTCGCCGTCTTCATCGCCGGTGTTCTCGTCGTCGCTGCCGTATGTCGAACAGGCCGCCGATGCGATTGCCGTCAACGCAACGAAGACCAGAACCAGCAACCGCCAGTGCGTGATGCGCGCCATGGTGCTTTTCCTCCTCGACAAAGGAATATAGGTCGGATTGACTCCGATACGCTCCTACGAAAGTCCTACAGGACTGATTACGGAATTGTAAAGGAAACGGTTACACAGTCAAGGACGGAATCCGTTTTGATCGTTTATCCGCGATCTTGCTTCCGCCGCCGCAATGGGGCCAGCAGGAACAATATCGCCGCCATCCGCCAGTCGCCGATATTGCAGCCGTCCGGCGCGCGGCAACCGGGGTCCGATTCCTCCTTCTCGATAATAATGGCGCGCACGATCGCCGACGGCTCGGAGGCGTTGCCCGCCGCATCCGTCGCCACGGCGGCGAATTCGCGCCACCCCAACGTCAGCGCCGTTTCGCTGCGGCACGCGAATTGGCCGTCGGCGTCGGACTGCGTCGCGCACAAAACGGCGAGCGTCCCCGCCTCGTACACCGTCACCTCCGCCCCTGCCTCCGCGCTGCCCCTGATCGGCGGCCGGGTGGTCCATAAAATGGCCCGGTCGGCGGGAAACCAGATGATGGGCGGCGCCGGCGCCGTGGCGTCGAGGGTGACGGCCGCCTCGGCGACAGCCGTTTGATCGGCAAGATCGGCGACGATGAGCCGCGCAAGATAGGGGCCTTCCGAAAGCGCGCCGCCCTCATCGCCAAGCCCGTTCCATTGGGCTTCAAGGTCGAACCGCGCCTGGTTCAACGGCCGCTGCGTCGTCCAGACGGCGTGGTTGTTCGCGTCGAAAATTTCAATGCGCCATTGGGTCAGCCGCGTACTGTCCGTCAGCTTGGCCGTAAATTGCGTGTCGGCGAGAGCCGGATTGAAAATCGACGGATCGACCTTGAAATCCGCGATTGTCGGCGGCGCAAGGTCGTCCACCGTGACGCCGTCCGATGCCGTTTCCGACGATGCGCCGCCCTGCGCGTCGTAAGCCGTCACCAGAATCCGATAGCGCCGTCCCAGAACGAGGTGGACGGGCAGCACCATTTGCGTGGCGGAGCCGGCATCCTGATAAGCCGAAACGATTTCGCCGGCTTCGTCGATCGCCGCCACCCGGTAGCCCGCCGCGCCGGGGACGGACGACCAGGCCGCCGCGAGGGCTTCGGGGTTTTCGGTAACGTCCACGTCGATCGACGGGTCGCCGAGGCCGCCGCTTTCGTCGATCGCCAGATCGCGCACTTCCTGCGGCGCGGGGAGGGCGGCTTCGTCGATGGCGTAGAGAAAACCGTCTTCGGCGACGACGAGAACTTCGAGCGTTCCGTCGCCGTCGAGATCGGCGGCAATCGGCTCGCCCACCGGCGCGCGCAAAGGCAGGCTCCAGGAGAGATCGGCGTCGAGGGCATCCACGGCCATGAGATAGCCGTCGCTCGCTCCGACGAGCGCGTCCGGTTTGCCGTTGCCGTCCACGTCGGCGACGTTCACGCCGGCCAGCGCCAGCCCGTCGCCGGGGTCGTTTGTCGTCGCTACGCCGTGGCGCAGGAAACGCGGGGCGTCCCAGAATGGCCGCCCTTCCGCATCGAAGGCTTGCAGCGCGCCGCGCGTCGAGGGAAGAATGATTCCCAACCCCTCGTCAACCGGGAAAATACCGGGCCACGCCGCGCCCGGTTCGCTATCGAAGGCATAGGCGACCGACCAGATCGGCTCGGCGGCGAAAGGCGCGAAGCGTTGCAGACCTAGCGCTTTGGGGTAATTGGCCACCAGCAAATCGAGTGCGCCGTCCGCGTCCAGGTCGGCGAGCAGACTGGCAAGGCTCCAGTTCGTCGCCGATACGCCGAAGAGCAGGCGTCCGTCGGCCCCGTCGTAGTATTCGATGCGGTCGCGATCCAGCAGGATTACGTCGTCGTCGCCGTCGTCGTCGAGGTCGGCGGCCAGGATCGGCTCGCTGGCGAGATAGTTCATGGCGGAGGGAACGTTCCAGAGTTCGCTTCCATCGCGACCGTCGAGCGCCACGAGGCGCAGGTCCTCGCCCGCTTGCCGCGAAACGTCGGCGACGACGACGAGCAGATCGAGCGTTTCGTCCCCGCCGAACCGGCCGGTCGTGACCTGTTGCAGCGGCGAGCCGTAATTGGCGAAGAGGCGGCTCCAAAGCACGATGCCCTCGGCGTCCAGCAACGCCAGGCGGGGGTTGATGGGGTCGCGCATGTCGCGGGCGGGAATCTCGCGCCGGCCGTCGCCGTCGAGGTCGGCGGTCGTCAGAAACGGCGCGGCGCGGCCGTCCCAGGTCCAGCGCAGGACGGGCGGGCGGCCGAGCGCGGCGTCGCGGGGGTCGAGTACGACAAGCTCGCCGTTCGAGGCGGCGGTCAGCACGTCCGGGCCGCCGTCGGCGTCGATATCGGCGACGAGCGGCGACGTGGAGAATCCTCCCGTGCGCATTCCGCCGACCGGCGCGAGCCCGGCCGAAAGCAGGACGATTTCACCCGTGGAGAGGAACACCGCCGCCCGCGGGGCGTCTGGGTCGTCGGTTTTTTCAAACGTCGCCACGAGGCGCGCTCCGGCGGTTTCGGGAATGGTCCAGCGATCTCGCTCGGCGGCCGTGGGATCGATCGCCGAAAGGGCGTCGGCGCGCCCGTCGCCGTCGAGGTCGCGCCAGATCAACGCAACGCTCGCCGCTTTGCCGCCGAGATCGAGCGCCGCCGCCGCCAACGCGCCGTTGCTTTCGTTGCGGCCCGGCTCGCGGGGCAAGGGGAACCTCGCGGGGGTGGCGTTGATGAGCGCCCAGCGGGCGGTCAAGGTTCCGCCGATCAGGGAATAAGCCGTCAACGAGCCGAGCGGCGAGACGGAAATCGTCCCCGGCGTGGCGGTCTGCGCCAGGATTTCCGCGCAACGGTCGTCGTCCAGATCGACGAGGCCGCGCAGGTAGGCGTTGGGAAGCCGCGCCAGGACCTCGCCCGTGGCGGCGTCGAAGACGATCAGGGTCCATGCATCCGGCGCATTGACGCCGTCGTAATCCGCCGGAGAGGAAGCCGGCGAATTGCGCTCGTCGTCGGCGTCGTCGTAGAGGCTCACGACGATGTCCGGCCGGCCGTCGCACGTGACGTCGCGAATGCTGTCGGCGGGCGCGGCGAGGCCTTTGCCGCTTGTGGGGAACCACTCATAGCGCCATTCGACGCGTCCCTGAAGCGCATCGTAGACGACGATGGCGTAGTTGTAATACGTCGCGCCAATGGCGATGAATTCCTCCTGGGGGTCGTCGTCGATGTTGGCCGCCGCCATCGGTCCCAGGCTGAACGACGACCAGACGCCGTCGGCCGTCCTCAACGGCGCGCCGTCCGCGCCACGAAGCACAACCAGCCGCGTGTGTTCGGCGAAAGCCACGTCGGCCGATCCGTCGCCGTCGAAATCGCCCACGAGGTAGGGAATCGTGTTGCCGTAAAGCTGGTGGGTGAACGTCCAGAGCACGTTATCCAGCGGGTCGTCCGCAAAGCCGCTGGGAAAAGTGAAGGCAAAGAGAGCATACAGTCCGTTGGCCGGCTTGGCGACGATGTCGGACAGACCATCGCCGTTCAGGTCGGCGACGGTGACGAGGCGCGGGGGGAAAGCGCCGGCGTCCATGCCGTAATCCTCGAAACGCCAGAGGATTTGCCCGCTGCGCCCGTCGAGCAGCAAGAGCCCCAGCGGGGTCGTCTCGCGCGTGACGAGAAGTTCCAAACGGCCGTCGCCGTCGAAGTCGTGCGCGCCGACGAGGCGGCCTGCGCCGATCGCCTCGGAGCGCCACTTCACCGCTCCTTCCAAGGATAAAAGAGCGACTTTGCCGGCTTGCAGCATCGCCGCCTCGGCCGCTCCGTCGCCGTCCAGGTCGCCGAACCAGACGCCGTTTTCGGGCAGCGCCCCGCCGAGGTAGTAGCTCCAGGCGACGACGGGCGTGTGGATGTCGCCCACGCCGGTTGACAGCCCGGTGCGCCATTCGTCATGGCGCGAGGTCGGCCATTCATTAGCCAGGGAGGAAGTGATTGGAAGAAACGAAACGATGACAACAAACGCCGGCGTCCACCATCGTAAACCACGCATAGTCGCCCTCCGCCGTGTCCTTTGACTCTACGGTATAATAAGCATAAGCATAGTGATAAGTTGCATTAAACCGGAAATCGTTTCAATTTAAATTTGCTGCTTTTCGCTTTACACGATTTTCCTTGAGGGTAATATCGCAGCGGATACAACTAAATTATGCAAGCAGTCCGTTCGGCGGGCGGTCTTCGCATTCCGGACCAGGACGCCTGGGAATAGAAACCGTCCAAGCGGAATCTTTACCCGGTACGGGAGGTTAAGTGCATGAAAGCATCGGATCTGTTTCTGCGCTGCCTGGAGGCGGAAGGCGTGGACATGATTTTCGGCGTCCCGGGCGAGGAAAACGCCGACATCATGATTTCTTTGCTCGATTCCAAGCTTGAATTCATCATTTGTCATCACGAGCAGGGGGCGTCCTTCATGGCCGATGTCTACGGCCGGCTGACGGGCCGCCCCGGCGTGTGCCTGGCCACCCTCGGCCCCGGCGCGACGAACATGGCCACCGGCGTCGCCAACGCCAATATGGACCGCAGCCCCGTGGTGGGCATCGTCGGTCAGGCGAGCACGAAAAGGCTGCACAAGGAGTCGCACCAGAACATGGACGCCGTGTCCATGTATCACCCGATCACCAAGTGGGCCACCACCATCAGCGATCCCGAGAACATTCCCGAAATCGTTCACAAAGCATTCAAGCTGGCGGTGGCGGAGAAGCCCGGCGCGACCTTGATCGAACTGCCGGAAAACATCGCCAAGAAAGATCTGGACGCCGAGCCCTTCGGTCTTGACGCTCGCGTGCGGCGGCCCGTGGCCGAGGAGAAATCCATCGATCAGGCGATCGCCCTTCTGGAGACGGCGAAGCGGCCGATCATTCTTGCCGGCAACGGCTGCGCCCGCACCCGCGCCGCCAAACAGTTGAGCCGCTTCGTCGAGAAGACGGGCATCCACGTCTCGACCACGTTCATGGGCAAGGGCGTGGTGAGCGCCAAGAATCCGCTTTGCCTGTTCTCGGCGGGTCTGGCTTCGCGCGATCACGTCACCGACGCCTTCAGGCTGGCGGATCTCGTGATCGCCATCGGCTACGACATGGTGGAATGGCATCCATCGCTGTGGAACGTCGGCAACCAGAAGAAAATTATCCACATCGACTTCAACCCGGCCGAAGTGGACGAGAACTATCGCGCCGACGTCGAGATCGTCGGCGATCTGGCCTCCTCGCTTTGGGCGATCAACGAGCGGCTCACCGACCGGCATTACTGGGACAACGAGGAGTTCAAGCAGGAACGGGTCCGCATCCTGCGCGATTTGCACGAGCACGATTGCGACGAGTCTTATCCGATGAAGCCGCAGCGGATTCTGAGCGACCTGCGGCGGGTGATGGGGCCCGAGGACATCGTCATCAGCGATGTCGGCGCGCACAAGATCTGGGCGGCGCGCAACTATCCGACGTTTCATCCCAACACCTGCATCATTTCCAACGGCTTCTGCTCGATGGGCATCGCCGTGCCCGGCGCGATCGCGGCGAAGAAGCTCTTCCCCGAGAAGCGCATCGTCGGACTCTGCGGCGACGGCGGCTTCCTGATGAACGTCCAGGAGCTGGCCACGGCCGTGCAATACAAAATCCCGACGGTGTTTCTCGTTTGGGTGGACAACGGCTACGGCATGATCGCCTGGAAGCAGGAGCTTTACCACGGCCGCGTCTCGCACGCGATGTTCAAGAATCCGAACTTCGTGCGGCTCGCCGAGGCGTTCGGATGCCGGGGGATCGAAGTGGAGACCGCCAAGGATTTCCGCCCAGCGATGGAGGCCGCTTTCGCCACGACGGATCGCCCCACCGTCGTCACCGTGGCCGTGGACTACAGCGAGAATCTGAAGCTCTCGAAACTCAAGGGCGACATCCACAGCCGGTAGCCGCCGGCAGGGTGCTCGCGAGGCGCAAGGAGGATAGCGACATGGCCATTGAATCGATCAATCCCAGCACCGGCGAGTTGCTCAAGCGTTTCGAGGAGCACTCGGCTGCCGCGATCGACGCCAAGCTGGCGCGAGCCGAGGCGGCGTTCGCCGACTGGCGCGGGACATCGCTCGGCCAGCGGGCGGCGCTGATGAAGAAAGCGGCGGAGATTCTGCGCGCCGATTCGCGGAATTACGGCAAGCTTCTGACCTTGGAGATGGGCAAGCCGATCAAGCAGGCTCGCGCCGAAGTGGAGAAATGCGCCTGGGTTTGCGAATACTACGCCGATCATGCCGAGTCGCACCTCGCCGAACGCGCGATCCAGACGGACGCCGAGGCGAGCTTCGTTCGTTACGATCCGCTGGGGCCCGTGCTCGCCGTGATGCCCTGGAATTTCCCGTTCTGGCAGGTGTTCCGTTTCGCCGCGCCGGCCTTGATGGCGGGCAACGTCGGCGTGCTCAAGCATGCCTCCAACGTGCCGCAGGCCGCCCTGGCGATCGAGGAGATTTTCCGCCGCGCCGGTTTCCCCGAAGGGACGTTCACGACGCTCTTGATCTCGGCGCGCGCCACCGAAGGGGTGATCCGCGACCGCCGCATCAAGGCGGTCACGCTGACCGGCAGCGAGGCGGCGGGGCGGCGCGTGGCCGCCGTCGCCGGCGAGATGCTGAAGAAAACCGTGCTGGAGCTGGGCGGCTCCGATCCGTTCGTCGTCCTCGCCGACGCCGATCTCTCGCGCGCGGCGACCGTCGGCGCGCAGGCGCGCAACATCAACAACGGCCAGAGTTGCATCGCCGCCAAGCGGTTCATCGTCGAGCGGAAAGTCGCCGACGAATTCTCCAAGCTGTTCGCCGACGCCCTGGCCAAAATCAAGCTCGGCGATCCGCTGGACGAACTGACGGAAGTCGGCCCCATGGCCCGCGACGATCTGCGCCGCGAACTGCATGCGCAGGTGGAGAAAACCGTCTCTCAAGGTGCGAAACTGGCGCTGGGCGGCAAACTTGTTGAAGGGAAAGGGTACTACTACCCGGTCACGCTGCTCACGGGCGTCAAGCCCGGCATGACGGCGGCCGACGAAGAAACTTTCGGGCCGGCGGCGGCGCTCTTGGTGGCCAAGGACGCCGAGGAAGCGATCGCCATCGCCAACGCCTCGCGCTACGGCCTGGGCGCGTCGCTCTGGACGCGCGACCTGGAACGGGCGAAACGGCTTGCGCCTCGGATCGAGGCGGGGGCGGTGTTCGTCAACGGCCTGGTCAAGTCGGATCCGCGGCTGCCGTTCGGCGGCGTGAAGGACTCCGGCTACGGCCGCGAACTTTCGGAAGAGGGCATCCGCGAATTCATGAACGTCAAGGCCGTATGGATGGCGAAGTAAGCGGGCGTGTTGAAAAACAGAAGGCCGATGGGCAAGCGGTGTTGGAGCAGGATACAATCCTGCTCCAACCCGAGAGCCGCCCGACGGGTGGCCGGTCTTTGCAAAATATGATAGAGAGCGTGTGCCATAGTCTCACGACTAATACCATTCACTTAATATTTGAGTTATGGTATACTGAGCGTCATCCACTCTCAGGAGGAGGGGGCGATGCCCAGGAA